>NZ_JBIUSD010000007.1:206820-444185 GCF_044741185.1 Streptomyces sp. NPDC088197 | reverse complement strand
ACGCAGTGCCTGGCCGACACGCACGGCAATGTGGTGGTGGTCTCCACGCGTGACTGCTCGTTGCAGCGGCGTCATCAGAAGCTGGTGGAGGAGGCCCCTGCCCCGTACTTGTCGCAGGCGCAGGTCGACCAGCTCTACAGTGCGTCGAAGGCGATCCTGCGTGAGGCGGGGTATGTGGGTGCGGGCACGTGTGAGTTTCTGGTGGGCCAGGACGGCACGATCTCGTTCCTGGAGGTCAACACCCGGCTGCAGGTGGAGCACCCGGTGACCGAGGAGGTCTCGGGGATCGATCTGGTGCGGGAGATGTTCCGGATCGCCGACGGTGAGGCGCTGGGGTATGACGACCCGGTGCTGCGGGGGCATTCGGTGGAGTTCCGGATCAACGGTGAGGACCCGGGACGGGGTTTCCTGCCCGCGCCGGGCACGGTGACGCGTTTCGACGCGCCGACGGGTCCGGGGGTGCGGCTGGACGCGGGTGTGGAGTCCGGCAGTGTGATCGGTCCGGCGTGGGATTCGCTGCTGGCCAAGCTGATCGTGACCGGTGCCACGCGTGAGCAGGCGTTGCAGCGTGCGGCGCGGGCGCTGGGCGAGTTCACGGTGGAGGGGATGGCGACCGCGATCCCCTTCCACCGTGCGGTCGTCACCGACCCGGCGTTCGCACCCACCGACGGGAGTCCGTTCACGGTGCACACGCGGTGGATCGAGACGGAGTTCGACAACACGATCCCGCCGTTCGCGGGTGCGGTCGTGGACGAGGACGACGCGCCGGGCCGGGAGACCGTGGTGGTGGAGGTCGGCGGGAAGCGTCTGGAGGTGTCCCTGCCCGCGTCGCTGGGGATGACGCTGGCGCGGACGGCGGCCGCGGGGGGTGCCAAGCCCAAGCGGCGGACGGCGGCGAAGGCGGGTGCGGCGGTCTCGGGTGACGCGCTGCCCTCACCGATGCAGGGCACCATCGTGAAGGTCGCGGTCGAGGAGGGCCAGCAGGTCACCGCGGGTGATCTGATCGTGGTCCTGGAGGCCATGAAGATGGAACAGCCCCTGAACGCCCACCGGTCGGGCACCGTCATCGGCCTCAAGGCCGAAGTCGGCACCTCCGTCTCCTCCGGCGCCGTCATCTGCGAAATCAAGGACTGACGCCACAGCACGCACGAAGGCGGTACGGCAGCGGCCGTACGTACGAAACGCCGGTGGGGCCGGTCACGACGACCGGCCCCACCGGCGTTCGCGCGCCGGTCCACACGCGCGGCTCCGTACCGTCAACACGGTCAACAGAGCCCCGTCAACGGGTCACCGTCAGCGCAGGGACACCGGTTTCGGGCTGCGCAGCGCCAGGACCAGGGCGACGGACAGGGCGGTGAAGACCGCGGCGGCGGTGAAGGCGGCGGTGGCGCCGTGGATGAACGGCTCGCTGTGCGCGTGGCGCGAGACGGTGCCGAACACCGTGACCAGGATGGACAGTCCGAGGCTGCCGCCGACCTGCTGCATCGTCTGGAGCAGCCCGGACGCGGAGCCCGCCTCCTTCGGCTCGACGCCGGAGAGGATGAAGGTGTTGAGCGGCATCATCGTGAAGCCGACGCCGACACCGATCAGGATCAGCGGGCCGAGGATGCCGCCCGCGTACCCGTCGGACGCGTTGAGCGTGGAGAGCCAGACCGTGCCGCCGACGTTGAACAGACCGCCGGTGGCGGCGACGCGCTTGGCGCCGAAGCGGGCGAGGGCGCGCGGGGCGAGGCGGGCGGCGACGAACAGCGGTCCTGCCAGCGGCAGGAAGGCGAAGCCGGTCCGCAGCGGGCTGTAGTGCAGATACGTCTGAAGGTACTGGGTGGAGAAGTAGAACACGCCGAACATCCCGGCGGGGACGAGCAGCATGATCCCGTACGCCAGCGCGCGGTTGCGGTTGAGGAAGAGCCGCAGCACGACCAGCGGGCGCTCGACGCGGGTCTCGTTGATCAGGAACGACACGAGCAGGGCGGCGGCGATGACGAAGCTGGTCAGGGCGCGGGAGTCGGTCCAGTGGCTCTCGCCGACGCGGATGAAGGCGTAGACCAGCGAGGCCATGCCGAGGGTGCCGGTCAGGGCGCCGGCGATGTCGAACCGGCCGCCGGGGTGCCGCTCGGTCTCCTTGATGTAGCGCGGGGCGAGCAGCACGATGGCCAGGCCCACGGGGACGTTGACGAAGAAGACCCAGCGCCAGGAGCCCCAGTCGGTGAGCATGCCGCCGACGGTGAGGCCGATCGCGGAACCGGCGCCGGAGATCGCGGAGAAGACGCTCAGCGCGCGGTTGCGTTCCGAGCCCTCGGAGAACGAGGTGGCGATCAGCGCCAGGGTGCTGGGCGCGGCCAGCGCGGCGGCGGCGCCTTGCAGGCCGCGGGCGATGAGCAGGGTGGTGGAGTCGTTGGCGACGCCGCCGGCCACGGAGGCGAGGGTGAAGGCGCCGACGCCCCACATCAGCGCCCTGCGGCGGCCGATCAGGTCGCCTATCCGGCTGCCGAGCAGCAGCAGGCCGCCGAAGGCGAGCGTGTAGACGTTCAGCACCCAGGACATGCCGGTGGGCGAGAAGCCGAGATGGGTGCCGATGCCCGGCAGGGCGACATTCACCACGGTGGCGTCGAGCAGCAGCATGAGCTGCGTGCCGACGATGGCCACGAGGGCGATGAACGGACGCCCACGGGCGGGGGACGGAGTGCGGGATGCGGTGGAGAGCGCGCGCACTGCGGGTGTGGACATGCTGAGTAAGCCTCCAGCGGAGAGCAATAAACGGAGGGTTCCTCCGTTAACTATACGGAGACAGCCTCCGGTTCTACAATCGCTTTTGGGCGGACTTTGACGAACGATGGGTTCCGGCGAGCCGCGGGCACGGGTGGCGTGGGCGTGGTCAGCCGTGGACGTGGGCGCGCCGCGGGTACGGGCGAGCCGTGAGGACCGGCACTTCAGGAGGCATGACGCCATGCGGGCAGACGCGCAGCGCAATTACGACCGGCTGCTGGAAGAGGCCGCCCAGGCCTTCTTCGTGCACGGCACCGACGTCGCCCTGGAGGACATCGCGCGGCAGGCCGGGGTGGGCATCGGCACGCTGTACCGCCACTTCCCCGACCGCTACACCCTGATGAACGCCGTCTTCGAGCGGGAGCTGGTCAAGCTCAACGCGCGCGCGCAAGAACTGCTGGAGGAGCCGGACCCGGTCGACGCGCTCACCAAGTGGCTCTACGCGGTCGCCGTGCACTCCACCGCGTACCGCGGCCTCGCCAAGGCCATCATGTCCGCGCCGGACGCGAAGATGCCCGCGTGCAAGGCGCTGCTGCGCTCGTCGGGCGAGGCGCTGCTGCGGCGCGCGCAGGACGCGGGCGAGATCAGGTCGGACGCCACCATGTCCGACCTGCTCAAGCTGATCAACGCGATCGTGCTGACCGCGGAGAACAACCGGGAGGACACGGGGCTGTTCGTTCGCCTGATGACGCTGACCCTGGACGGCCTGCGGACCCGGCAGGACACCGGCCGCGGGGCCGTGGAGGACACCGGCCGCAGGGCCGTGAGGGAGACGGCCGCGGAGCCGGTCTAGGAAGCTCGGGTAGCGGGGAGCCCCGGTGGGCGGGGAGCCCTAGCGGCGGCGGACGTCCGCCAGCCGCGGGGTGGGCTCGGTGCCGCCGCCTCCGGCCAGCGACGGGCCGCCGCCGGGCAGCGGCTGGGCGCTGCGCAGGGGCTGGGGCCGCCGGGGTCCTGGCAAAGGCTGGTCGTGGCGCGGACGTCCGGCGGCGATGGCGTCCGCGCCGGTCAGCGGCGCCACGGTGATCTGCACGCCGCGGTCGGCGAGCGCCTGGAGTTCGGTACCGGCCCGCTCGTCGCCGCCGGGCGGCTCGTCGGTGACCAGGTGGGTGATGAGGTCGGTGGGCACGGTCTGGAACATCGTGTCGGTGCCGAGCTTGGTGTGGTCGGCGAGGACGACGACCTCGGCGGCGGACTGCACCAGCGCCCGGTCCACGCTCGCGGAGAGCATGTTGGACGTGGACAGGCCGCGTTCGGCGGTCAGGCCCGCGCCGGACAGGAAGGCGCGGGAGACCCGCAGCCCCTGGAGGGACTGCTCGGCGCCGCTGCCCACCAGGCCGTAGTTCGACCCGCGCAGCGTGCCGCCGGTCATCACCACCTCGACCCGGTTGGCGTGCGCCAACGCCTGTGCCACCAGCAGGGAGTTGGTGACCACGGTCAGTCCCGGCACCCGCGCGAGCCGACGGGCCAGCTCCTGCGTGGTGGTCCCCGCGCCGACGACGATGGCCTCGCCCTCGTCCACGAGATCGGCGGCGAGTTCGGCGATGGCCGACTTCTCCGCGGTCGCTAGATGGGATTTCTGCGGGAAACCGGACTCCCTGGTGAAGCCACCGGGCAGGACCGCACCGCCGTGCCGGCGGTCCAGCAGTCCTTCGGCCTCCAACGCCCGCACGTCCCGGCGCACGGTCACTTCTGAGGTCTGGACGACACGGGCGAGTTCACGGAGCGAGACCGCCCCGTTCGCCCGCACCATTTCGAGGATCAATTGGCGACGTTCTGCAGCGAACACGGAACCGACAGTAACGCCAACGTCCGTCGGCTTTCAGCACTTTGCACCAGATGACGGAAGTCGTGCACAAAAGAGACCGGCGAGTGCTATACGCCGACCGTGCGTTCGCAAACGACGCCTTTCCGGATGACGCGAGGGGCCGTCAGCCCAGATCCGCCTCGGCCGCCTTGCGGGTGTGCAACTGCCGTGCCACCTCGGCCACCGAGCCGGACAGCGACGGGTACACGGTGAAGGCGCTGGCGATCTGCTCGACCGTCAGATTGTTGTCGACGGCGATCGAGATGGGGTGGATCAGCTCGCTGGCCTTGGGCGCGACCACCACTCCCCCGACCACGATGCCCGTGCCGGGACGGCAGAACAGCTTCACGAAGCCGTCCCTGATGCCCTGCATCTTGGCCCGAGGATTGCGCAGCAGCGGCAGCTTGACGACATTGGCCACGATCCGCTTGTTGTCCACGTCGGCCTGCGTGTAGCCGACGGTGGCGATCTCCGGGTCGGTGAAGACGTTCGAGGAGACCGTCTTGAGGTTGAGCGGGGCCACCGCATCGCCGAGGAAGTGGTACATCGCGATCCGGCCCTGCATGGCCGCGACCGACGCGAGCGCGAAGATCCCGGTCACGTCACCGGCCGCGTACACGCCGGGCGCGCTCGTCCGCGACACCTTGTCGGTCCAGATGTGACCGGAGTCGGTCAGCTTCACGCCCGACTCCTCCAGCCCCATGCCCGAGGTGTTCGGGATCGCGCCGACCGCCATCAGGCAGTGCGTGCCCGTGATCACCCGGCCGTCGGCCAGCGCGACCTCGACCCGGTCGCCGATCCGCTTGACGGACTGGGCGCGGGAGCGGGCCATCACGTTCATGCCGCGACGCCGGAAGACGTCCTCCAGTACGGCGGCGGCGTCCGGGTCCTCGCCGGGCAGCACCCGGTCGCGGGACGACACGAGCGTCACCGTGGAGCCGAGCGCCTGGTACGCGCCCGCGAACTCCGCGCCGGTCACGCCGGAGCCGACCACGATCAGTTCCTCGGGCAGCTCGTCCAGGTCGTAGACCTGCGTCCAGTTGAGGATGCGCTCGCCGTCGGGCAGCGCGTCCTCCAGTTCGCGCGGGCGCGCGCCGGTCGCCACGAGCACCGCGTCTGCGGTCAGCCGCTCGGTCGTGCCGTCCGCGGCCTCGACCACCACGCAGCGGCTGCCGTCGGCGGCGGTCTGACAGCCGTCGAGCCGCCCCCGCCCGCGCATCACCCGGGCGCCGGCCCGCGTCACGGACGCGGTGATGTCGTGCGACTGCGCGAGCGCCAGGCGCTTCACGCGTCGGTTGACCTTGCCCAGGTCCACCCCGACGACGCGCGCCGAGCGCTCCAGCGGCGGGGTGTCGTCGGCGACGATGATGCCGAGTTCCTCGTACGACGAATCGAACGTCGTCATCACCTCGGCGGTGGCGATGAGGGTCTTGGACGGTACGCAGTCGGTCAGCACCGACGCCCCGCCCAGGCCGTCGCAGTCCACGACGGTCACCTCCGCGCCGAGCTGCGCCGCCACCAGGGCAGCTTCGTAGCCGCCGGGTCCGCCTCCGATGATCACGATCCTTGTCACGTACCCCATTGTCCCGCACGCGCCAAGTGTTCTCCGCCAGGGGGCACGCTTGTCCGATCCGGGTGCCGTCGCCCGCCGTCCGGACACCCCGAAACGGCGTGCGGCCGTCCGCCGCGCGTGCTCCCGTACTCTCGTGGTCATGTCGCTCTACGCCGCCTACGCCAGCAACCTCGACGCGCGGCTGATGACCCGCCGCGCCCCGCACTCCCCCCTGCGCGGCACCGGCTGGCTCGACGGCTGGCGGCTCACCTTCGGCGGCGAGCAGATGGGGTGGGAGGGGGCGCTCGCCACGCTCGTGGAGGACGAGGACAGCCAGGTCTTCGTCGGGCTGTACGACGTCGCGCCCGTCGACGAGGAGTCGCTCGATCGCTGGGAGGGTGTGCCGCTCGGTCTCTACCGGCGCGCCACCGTCCGCGTTCACACGCTCGACGGGGAGGTCGCCTCGTGGCTCTACGTGCTCAACGATTACGAGGGCGGGCTGCCCTCTGCCCGCTACCTGGGTGAGTTGGCTGACGCCGCCGAGTCTGCCGGGGCCCCGCATGACTACGTCATGTCCCTCCGCAAGAGGCCCTGCTAGCGCCTGGGCCGTTCCCGGCCGTGTCTTTTTTTCCCGCCCGCCCACCCGTGCGGGTGTTTTCTTCGTCTGCGGGTGCCGCTTGTGCCTGGTCGGTGCCGGTCCGGGGCACCTCCTCGAAATGCGGCTACCTGCTCCCGCGCATACGGCACCCTCCCTGTCACCGCATTTCTGCGGGGGCACCCCGGCCCGTCCCCTCCCGGTACGTCGGCGTCCGCCTGTCCGGTGGGGGTTGCCGGGGTGGGTGTCCAAGACCGTGAGGGCACCCCGAGCGTCCTCCACCCAAGGGGCTGCACGGCCCCTCACACGGTCCGCAGGCGGACAGGTGTCAGAGACAGGCAGTCTCCGCCGATTTCCCACGGCGGAGGAACAGCCGGGCGCCCCCACCGGTCTTTGACACCTCCCTCAGCCACAGCGCACAGGCACACGCCGGCGTACTGGAGCCCTCGCGCCCACCCCGGCGGGTCGACGGCGGCGCAGGACCCGCACCGCACCCCCCTCCACCACCACAGCCGACCGTCAGACGCCGACGTGCCCGAGCCCATCCATCCCCCTCCCGCCGCCGCGGGCGGGTCGGGGGGCGCAGGGGCCGAGCCCCCACCCACCCCCCTCCCGGTAACCCCCACCGGACAGGCGGACGCCGACGTACCGGGAGGGGACGGGGCGGGGTGCCCCCGCAGAAATACGTTGACGGCCGGGTGCCGGATTCGTAAAGGCCAGGTGGTACGGATTTCGAGGAGGTGCCCCGGCCCGGCACCGACCAGGCACAAGCGGCACCCGCAGACGGAGAAAGCACCCGCACGGGTGGGCGGGCGGGCAAAAACGGGGCCCTGCCGGGGGAGCCGCACTTCGTAAGCCCAGGGCACCGTCTACGCGCGTAGGCCGAGACAGGTTACCCTCATGCGCGTGAACGCTTCTGTGAATGCCGACCCCTACGCCGCGGCCGACGCCGCCGCCGCCCGCCTGCGCGAGCTGACCGGCGCCGAGACCCACGACGTCGCCCTGGTGATGGGCTCGGGCTGGGTGCCCGCGGCCGACGAGCTGGGCGTGGCGGACTATGAGCTGTCGATCACCGACCTGCCGGGCTTCCCGGCCCCGGCGGTGGAGGGCCACTCGGGCAAACTCCGCTCCGTGCGGATCGGCGGAGTGCGCGCCCTGATCTTCCTGGGCCGTACGCACCTGTACGAGGGCCGGGGCGTCTCCAGCGTCGTGCACGGAGTGCGCACGGCGGTGGCGGCCGGCTGCAAGACGGTGGTGCTCACCAACGGCTGCGGCGGCCTGCGCCCCGGTTACCTGCCGGGCCAGCCGGTGCTGATCAGCGACCACATCAACATGACGGCGACCTCGCCGATAGTGGGCGCGAACTTCGTCGACCTCACCGACCTGTACTCGCCGCGGCTGCGGACGCTGTGCCGCGAGATCGACCCGACCCTGGAGGAGGGCGTCTACGTCCAGCTTCCCGGGCCGCACTACGAGACCCCGGCCGAGATCGGGATGGTGCGGGCGATCGGCGGCGACCTGGTCGGGATGTCGACCACGCTGGAGGCCATCGCGGCCCGCGAGGCCGGCGCCGAGGTGCTGGGCATCTCGCTGGTCACGAACCTGGCCGCGGGCATGACGGGCGCGCCGCTCAACCACGAGGAAGTGCTGGAGGCGGGCCGCGAGTCCGCGACCCGGATGGGTTCGCTGCTCGGGCGCGTCCTCGGACGTCTGTAGGCACGTGGAGCCCGCGGGCGCGTAAAGCCGGGTGGACGGGCGGGGTAGTACGTAAAACTGACCCTGCCGGTGGAAACCGGCCCTGCCGCCCCGCGCGGCGGCATCGGCTGGAGGGGCGGGCCCTGGCGGCCCGACCCACGTGGAACGGAGAGCGGCATGGCGGGCGGAAACGGCGGGCGTGAGCTGGTGGAGCGCGCGCGCCAGTGGCTGGCGGAGGACCCGGACCCGGACACCCGCGCGGAGCTGGCGGGCGTCCTGGAGGCCGCGCAGGCGGGCCCGGACGACCCGGGCGGCGCGCAGGCGCTCGCGGATCTGGCGGACCGTTTCAGCGGCACGCTCCAGTTCGGCACCGCGGGCCTGCGCGGCGAGCTGGGCGCCGGGCCGATGCGGATGAACCGCGCGGTGGTGATCAGGGCCGCCGCGGGCCTGGCCGCGTATCTCGGGGAGCGCGCCGAGGACGCCCTGGTCGTGGTCGGCTACGACGCCCGGCACAAGTCGTACGACTTCGCGCGCGACACCGTGGCCGTGATGATCGGCGCCGGGCTGCGCGCCGCGCTGCTGCCCTCGCCGCTGCCGACGCCCGTACTGGCCTACGCCATCAGGCACTTGGGCGCCGCGGCCGGGGTGATGGTGACCGCGAGCCACAATCCGCCGCAGGACAACGGCTACAAGGTCTATCTGGGCGACGGCTCGCAGATCGTGCCCCCGGCCGACGCGGAGATCGCCGAACGGATCGCCGCGGTGGGCGCTCTGGCCGATGTGCCGCTGGCGGCGGGCGGTTGGCGGGTGCTCGGCCCCGACGTGGTGGAGGCGTATCTGGCCCGCGCGGCGGGCGTGGTCGCCGAGGGCGGCGCGCGCGATGTGTCGGTGGTCTACACGCCGATGCACGGGGTGGGCCTGCGGACGCTGATGGCGGCCTTCTCCCGCGCCGGTTTCCCCGCGCCGACGCCCGTGTCCGAACAGGCCGAGCCCGACCCGGACTTCCCCACCGTGGCCTTCCCGAACCCGGAGGAGCCGGGGGCGATGGACCTGGCGTTCAAATGCGCCCAGTCCGTCGGCCCCGACGTCGTGATCGCCAACGACCCGGACGCCGACCGCTGCGCCGTCGCCGTACCCGACCGCGACTCCCCCGCGGGCTGGCGGACGCTGCGCGGCGACGAGTTGGGCGCGCTGCTCGCGGTGCACCTGGTGCGTACGGGCGCGGCGGTGGCCGGGCGCGACACGTTCGCGGCGAGCATCGTCTCGTCGTCGCTGCTGTCGAGGATCGCGGCGGGCGCGGGCCTGGCGTACCGGGACACGCTGACCGGCTTCAAGTGGATCGCCCGCGTCGAGGGCCTGCGGTACGGGTACGAGGAGGCGCTGGGCTACTGCGTCGACCCGGAGGGCGTACGCGACAAGGACGGCATCACGGCGGCGCTTCTGATCGCCGAGCTGGCCGCGACCCTCAAGCAGCACTCGCGCACGCTCACCGACCTGCTGGACGACATCGCGCTCGACCACGGTCTGCACGCCACCGACCAGCTCTCGGCGCGGGTCGCCGACCTCTCGCTGATCGCGAACGCCATGGCCCGGCTGCGCGATCGGCCGCCGGCCGCGCTCGCGGGCCTCGCGGTGACGTCGGCCGACGATCTGGCCGAGGGCAGCGAGCAGTTGCCGCCGACGGACGGGCTGCGCTACCACCTGGCGGGCGCCGGGACCGTCGAGTCGGCGCGGGTGGTCGTCCGGCCGAGCGGTACCGAGCCGAAGCTGAAGTGCTACCTGGAGGTCGTGGTGCCGGTGGCCTCGGCCGCCGATCTGGGCGCGGCGCGGCGTACGGCCGACGAGGTGATGGCCGCGCTGAAGGCGGATGTGGCGTCGGCGGCGGGTATTTGACGGCGCGTCACATCGCGTGCGGGTCGGGCCCGTTCAGTCGCGGGTCAGATAGCTGAAGCCGGTGTCGGGGCCCACGCAGGTCTGGAGGGTGAGGTCGCCCCAGTAGAGGCCGTTGTCGGGGCCGCCCCTGCCGGGGTTGACGTAGGTGGCGTAGACGTGGAAGGACAGCGTGCCCCTCGGGGTGTCCAGGGTGACGCGGGTGCCGACCGGCAGCGGGGCGAGCTTGTCGTAGCCGCAGTAGTCGTGGCCGACGATGACGGAGGTCCGCATCTCGTAGCCGTCGGAGAGCGCCGGATCGGGTCCCGAGAACAGCACGGCCGCCCCGCACGCGTCGATGGTGGCCTGGTCGCCGCGCACGACGGGCCGTGACCAGTCGCCGATCCGCAACACCGTGGTGCCGGGCGGGTATTGACGCTCGGCGGCGGCCTTCTTCGGCGCGGCGGGTGCGCCGCGGGACGGGTTCGGCCCCGGCCGGGCGGCCGTCGTGGCGGGCGGCGGCGCGCCCGTCCGGGAGGGGGCGGCGGATGCCCCGGCTCCCTTCGTGCCCTTCACGGCCTCGGCCTTCCCGGTCGGCGGCGGGAAGGCCGGTGGGGTGCTCGCGGCCGGATCGGCGTACGGACGCGGCCGGTTGGCGTCCCCGGCCGGTGACGCGGCGGACGGGTCGGGCACGGTAGGCGCGCTGGGCACGGCAGGCACGGTGGGCACGGCGGGCGCGGACGGCCGCTGTACGGGGACGCGCGTACGGTCCGCGGCGGCCGGTGGGGTGTGCGCCGCCGGGTGGGCGCACGAGGTCAGGGCCGCGGCCAGCGCGGTGGCCACGGACGCGGTCAGCAGCGCGGGTGCGTACGGACGGCACCGTGGGCTGCGCGGAGGTCGCACGGGGCGCCGCCGCTCAGCCGAACCGGCCGTTGACGTAGTCCGACGTGCGTGGGTCCTGCGGGCGGTTGAACATGTCGTCGGTCGGGCCGTGCTCCACGATCACGCCGGGCGTGCCCTGTTCGGCGAGGAAGAAGGCGCAGGAGTCCGAGACACGGGCGGCCTGCTGCATGTTGTGGGTGACGATGACGATGGTCACGTCGTCGGACAGCTCGCCGATGGTCTGCTCGATGCGCCGCGTGGAGGTCGGGTCGAGCGCGGAGCACGGCTCGTCCATCAGCAGCACGCGCGGCCGTACCGCCAACGACCGTGCGATGCAAAGGCGTTGCTGCTGGCCGCCGGAGAGCGCGCCGCCGGGCTGCCGCAGCCGGTCGCGTACTTCCTTCCACAGCCCGGCCTTGGTCAGGCACTCCTCGACCAGGTCGTCGCGCTCGCCGCGCCCGGCCTTGACGCCGTTCATCTTCAGTCCGGCCAGCACGTTGTCGTAGATCGACATCGCGGGGAACGGGTTCGGCTTCTGGAAGACCATGCCGATCTCGCGGCGGGCGTGGGTGATCCGGCGGCCCCGGTCGTAGATGTCCTCGCCGTCGAGCAGGACCTGCCCGGCGAGCGAGGCGGTGCCGATCAGTTCGTGCATGCGGTTGAGGATGCGCAGGAAGGTGGACTTGCCGCAGCCGGAGGGGCCGATCAGCGCGGTGACGCGCTGCGCGGGCATGGTGAGCGACACCCGGTCGAGCACCTTGTGGTCGCCGAACCAGGCCGACACCTCACGGGCGTCGAGGGTCGCGGAACGGGAGGCGGAGCGGGAATCGAAGCGGGGGTCGCCGCCGGTCGGCGGGTCGCCGGGGACGGGCGGCAGTACGACGGTCTCGTCAGTCGCTGACATCGTGTTCCTCATATGCGTCGGGTATGCGTCGGGGCGGTTCGTGGCGGGCTCGGTCCGAAAGCGGCTCAAGCGGTCAGGTCCCAGGCGGTCCGGTACCAGGCGGTCCGGTCCCGGGAGGTCCGGCCTCCAGCACGCCGGTCCAGCACGCCGGTCCCAAGTACGCCGGTCTCACAGCAGGTTGGGCAGCAGGCGGGTGGCCTCACCGGACAGGGCGACCACGACGGCGGCGAGCACCGGGACCGCGCAGATCCACGTCTGCCAGCGCCCCCAGCGCCGGTAGGTCCAGGTGACGGCGACCGCGACGAGCAGCAGCCCCTGCGTCCACAGCAGGATCGGCAGCCAGGCGGCCGGGTCACCGGCCAGCGGCTGCTCGGCCGCCGAGATGCCGCCGCCCGCCGCCGGGCCCGGCTGGACGTCGCTGACCAGTTCCGCGTCCACCCGCAGCACACCGTGCGGGGTGTAGAGGCCGCCGGTCGCGGTCATCAGGATCAGCCGGCCCTGTCCGGTGCCGGGCAGCGCGGGCGCCGGGTCGCCCGCGTGCCGCACTCCGGTCACCTGGTACCGCTGCTGGCCCTGGCCCGTCGTGACGGTGATCGGGTCCCCGGCCTTCAGCTCGTCGATGTGGTTGAACGGGCTGCCGTAGCCCCACTGACGGCCCATCACGATGCTGGTGCCCGGCTGGCCCGGCAGCGGGGTGTCCCTGCGGTGCCCAGGACCCGACCTGAGCACACCGGACGTCGTGCCCTGGAAGACGACCTCCTTGAGGCCGATCGCCTTGATGTGCAGCACCGCGACCGGCGAACCCAGCGGCACGGGCTCGCCCTTGTCGTCCAGGCGGCCCACCGGGGCCGTGCCCTTGGCGAGTTGGGCGCGCAGGTCGGCGTAACCGGTCTGCTGGGCGCGGGCGTGCTCGACGTGGCCGAGCAGCGTGAGATTGACGACGAATCCGAGCAGCAGCGCGGCCAGCAGGGTCAGCGCCGCGCCCGGGACGACGAACCAGGCGGCGGGCGGCTGTTCGGCCGCCCTACCTATCTGCGGCTCGGCCGGTTCCGGCGGCGGCCCGGCGGCCTCACGGGACGGTGACAGTACGGCCACGGGTGGCGCTCCTTCGCGTGTGTGCGTTTCGCTGACGTGCTCGGACGGGGGGTCGGCGCCGCGGTCTCGTACGCGGCCCCGACAGCGGTCGTACGGACCGGTCGTAGCGGCCGGTCGTAACGGCCGGTCGTACGGCGGCAGTACGGCCGGTCGCCGGGCGGCGGACGGTCGGAACCGCCCGCCGCCCGGCGTACCGCGTACCGCGTACCGCGTACGGTCAGTCGCGCGGCGTGGGACCGAAGGTGAGCAACTTGCCGTCCCTGCGCACCCGGTAGGCGGCATAGCCGCCACCGGTCACCATCAGGAACGCCAGCACGCTCAGCGGGACGACACCGGTGGCTCCGGTGGCCGCCAGCGGGCCGTTGCCGCCGCCGGAGCCGCCCGACGTCCCCGACGAACCGCCGCTGGACAGACCGCCGTTGGACGCGCCGCCGTCGGTCGACGTGCCTCCGCCGTCCGCGCCGCCGGTGTCGGTGGGCGTGTCCGTGGGGGTGTCGGTCGGGGTGTCCGTGGGCTCGTCGGTCGGCGTGCCGGTCGGGTCGTCGGTCGGCCAGGTGCCCGCGCCCGCCGTGAACGCGAACGTCTGCTTGATGCCGCTGGTCGCGCCGGTCAGCACCAGGGAGTGGCTGCCGTCGGCGAGGTCGGCGGGCAGGGTCACCGCGTAGTTGGCGATCTTGCCGCTGTTGTCGGCGGTCGCGTCGTCGGCAGCCGGGGACCCGTCCAGCGCGAAGGTGATCTTCTCGCCGTTCCCGCCCGTGGGGCCCGGCAGGAACCCCTCCGCGGTGACCTTGATCTTCTGGCCCTTGGTGAGCGCCGGGGTGTCGTGCAGTTCGGTCCCGGAGTCGTCGAGCACGGTCAGGTCGGGCTCGGCCACCACGGGATACGACACCCCGTTCTGGCTGGCGGCGAACTTGAGCGGGTCGCTGGGCGTGAACTGCGCCGAGAGCGTGATGACGCCGGGGTTGCCGATCCCTGGAATGCTCGCCGTCGCCACGCCGTTGACCAGCGGAATCATGTTCCCGCCGGTGACGGGCACGGCGCCCTGCTTGAAGGTCACGGTGCCTTCGGCGGTGTCCGGCGTGACGGTGGCCTTGAGGGTGATCTTCTTGTCCGCCACGGCCCGGCCCGCCGGGTCGACGGTGAGAACGACGGAGGTCGACGTCGGCGGGGTGACCGTCTTCACCGCCCAGTCGGAGCCGGTGATCTCGATGAACGTGGTGAAGGTCGGCAGGTCCCCGGCGGACGGGTCGGCGGACTTGCAGACCACGTCGATCGGATACGTGCCGTCGGCGAGTTCCACGCTTGACGCGTCGAACGCGGAGCTGATCGACCGGAGGATCGTGCCGTTGCCCCCCGAGGCCGGGAGCCGCGCGGTGATGGGGGCGGTCGAGAACGGGGCGCCGTTGGTCAAGTGGGTCGCCAGGAGCGACTCCGCGCCGTCGAGGACGATGTACACGCTCACGGCGTCCTGGTAGTTCGTGGGGCATGCCTGGTCGACCGAGACCGACGTGAAGGCCGGGGAGTCGTCGACGGTGCCGGCGGCGGGCGACAGCGTCACGTTCCCGGCCAGATCCGCGTTCGCGGTCCCCGCGGTGGTGAGGACCAGGGCCCCGGTGCCCAGGACCAGTGCGAGCACGCTCAGCAGCGCCGCGTGCATTCTTCGTTTCATGTCTCCTCGTCCCCTCGGGGATATGCGTCGGTCGTACGAGTCGTGCGGGTCGTGCGGTGGCGGTGCCGTTCCCGCCGTGTCACGGCGGCAGCCGGGCATCTGGACGATGCCCGGCCGGTGGTACGTCTGTGCTGGTCAGCGCTGTTTCGCGGTCACTTCGTGGTGAAGGTGAAGGAGACCTGGACGAAGCTGCACAGACCGGTGAGGGTCAGGGTGTGGGAGCCGCGGGCGATCAGCTTCGGCACCGTCAGGTCGTAGCCGGTGACCGAGCCCCGCGCGTCGGTCGCCACCGGGGCGAAGAGCGCGAGGGCGTTGGACACGAACGGCAGCACCTGCTCCTGGCTCTGCGGCAGGAAGCCCTGCGCGGAGACCTTGATGTGCTGTCCGGGGGTCAACTGCGGGCTGTCCCCGAGGGCGTTGCCGTCCGCGTCGGTCACCGTGACGGACGGCGCGTTGACGAACGAGTAGCTGAGGACCGAGTAGTCCTGCGCGTAGGCGAGTTGGTCGGCGGGGATGAAGACCGCGATGTAACTGCGGACGTTCGGCGCGGTGTTGGCCGGCGGCTGGAAGGTGGCCACGCCGTTCACGACCGGCACCGGGGTGTCGTACACGGTGACGCCGTTGTCCGCCTCGAACTGGACGGCTCCGGGCACGCCGCCCGCGACCTTCGCGGTGAGCGTGAAGGGCTTGCCGACCTGGACGTGGTGGGCCGGGTCGGCGCTGAGCCTGACGCTGGTGGCGACCGGGGCGGCGTGACTGGAGACCTGCCAGGTGTCACCGGTCACGTCGATGAAGCCGGTGAACGTCGGGTGCTCGGGGAAGTTCGCCCGGTCGGCGTTCGCGCAGGTCACGTGGATCGGGTAGGTGCCGTCCGCCACCGGGACACTGGCGACGTCGAAGGCGGTGGCGATCGACCGGACGATGGTGCCGTTGCCCGACGCCTCCGGGACCTGCGCCGTGACCGGGGCCTTGGTGTACGGGGCGCCGCCGGTCAGGTGGGAGGCCAGGAGCGACTCCCGGCCGTCCGGCACCACGAGCGACACCGTGAGGGCGTCCTGGTAGTTCGCCGGGCACGCCTTGTCGACCGACACCCGCGCGAACGGCGAGTCGTCGTCGATGCCGGTGCCGCGGGCGGTGAGGGTGACCGTACCCGAAGTCGCCGTCGGGGTACCGGTGGTGGCGTCTGCGGTGGCCGCCCCCGCGAGCAGCGCGCCCGTGCCCATGGCCAGTGCGAGCGCGCCGACCAGAACGCCGCGCAGTCTTCGTCTCGTCATTGTCTTCTCTCCCCCTGAAGGAGTCCGGTGTGTACGTGGCACCGCGTCGCGGTGCCGGGAGCGGCCGGGCGCCCCCGAGGGACGCCCGGCCCGGCGGACGGTGGTCCGCCGCTGTGACGGGTCAGACGACGGGTCAGACGAGGTCGCGGCTGACCAGGGTGGTCGCGTTGCCGCAGTTGGTGTCGGTGCCGAAGCCGTACTTGTTGATCACCGTGGTGGTGGAGTCGTACTTGGCGGTGCACACCTTGGAGGCGCTGCCGACGAAGGTGTTCTTGATGAGCGTCTCGCCGGTCACCCGGCTGTCCGGGATGACGTTGTAGACCTCACGCGTGACCGGGAACGCGGTGTTGAGGTTCCCGCTCGCGTTCAGCGGCGCGGTGGAGTTGACGGTCTTGAGCACCGCGCCGTTGCGACGGTCGGTCACGCCCGGCAGGGAGCGGCCCTGCGCGATGTGCTGCGCGATCGAGAACGGCATGAGGTCGTTCGGGCCCTGGAGGGCGCTGCCGTTGTGCTCCTGGACGGCGGCGCCGTTCGCGGCGGTGTCCTTGACGCAGGACGGCAGGGTGGTGGCGTTGAAGCCCAGCGTCGAGGCCCAGAACTTGCGGGTGCCGGAACCGGCCTGCGGCACCAGCGGGTGGACGGTGACGCCGCCGATGGTCGGGTACGTGCCGGCCGGCAGCGGGTTGCCCGCCGTGTCCAGGCAGTTGTAGACCCGGGTCAGGTCGGAGGTGGCCTTCTGGGCGTTCGTCAGGGAGGAACCACCGGCCAGGTACGTGAAGTTGGCGGGCAGGTTGGTGGTGGTCGCCGTCGCCGCCGTCACCGCGTCCACGGCGAACGGGATGAAGGTGAACTGGCCCGTGGCGTTGGGGGTGGAGGAGGACCGGGCGAAGTCGATGCAGTGGCTGCCGGCCGCGATGTCGGCGCGCAGCGCGTTGACACCGGCGCCCGAGCCGTCGGGGCGGGTGACCGACGCACAGGTGGTGTCCCGCGTCGAGATCGTGGAGGAACCGGTGGCGTCGTAGGACGCGATCAGGTTGCCGTCCGAGGAACCGGTCGGGTTCGGGTCGGCGATCTTGTTGCCGAGGCCGTTGAGCACGTCCTGCGTGGTGTCGGAGCCGACCGCGACGAGCGTGCGGTGGACGCCGGCCGCCGGGTCGGCCTGAGCCGTACCGGCCACGATGGTGACACCGAGGGTCGCGGTACCGACCACGATCGCCGCCCGCTTGGCGAATTTCACGTTCACTGTATTTCCTCCGAGTCGATGCGGATGGAATTTCCAGACGTGTGACACGCAAGGAGAATTGATAATTCCCCCCAAAAGACCTGACCTGTCGGTCCGGCCATGAATGATCCTGCCGATCCCCTCAAGAAGTGGCAACCAAAATTACCGCCCCGCAAAAGTGAACAACGGGTATTCCGAATTCTCTTTTATTTTCCTTCCAAGGGGCGCCCAAGTACCCGTCACACCGGTCTCCTGCCGCGGACGACGCCCGCGCGCATCAGCAGGGGCCCGGCCAGGGAGCCCGCGATGCCCGCGATGAGGACGATCAGCAGCACCCAGCGGACGGCGCCGAGAATCGCCTGGGGGGTGGTGCCGCCGGTCTGGGCGACGTTGCTGACGGGGGGCGAGGCGGCGGGTCCGCCGGTGGAGCCCTTGGTCGTACCGGCCGCGGGGGCCGACGACGACGGGGACGCGGGCGGTGCGCCGCCCGGACCCGGTCCCCCGCCGGTCGCTCCGTGGCCGGCGCCGCCGCCCGTACCGCCGCCGGCCGTTCCCGTACCGCCGGGGCCGGAGCCGGAACCGCCGTTGGAGGACGTGTCACCCGGTCCCGTGGCCGGGGGCACACCGGCGATCAGGGCGGACGCGGCCGTGAGGGCCTGTTCGCGCAGGGTGGCGGTCAGGGGTGCGTAGCCGAGCGGCAGCAGGCCGAAGCCGATGCCCTGTCGCTGGCCGGAGCCCGCCGCGTACCGGATCAGCGCGGCGTAGGTCTTGCGGTCGGCGGCGTCCAGCGAGGTGGAGGCGGCGGCGTAGGTGACGGTGGTGAGCGGGTAGGCGCCCGGTGTCTTCGCGGAGGGGTCCGCGTCCAGGACGCCCGGGGCCTTGCCCGCCTTCATCCCGTTCACCGCCCTGGTCATCGAGTCGACCGTCGGGGCGACGAACTGGCCGTCGGCGTTGAGGAGTTCGGCGGTGCCGAGCCGGTAGCGGGCGGCGCTGGCCGCGTCCGTCAGGCCCATGATGAAGTTCGAACCCGCGGGCTGCGTCTCGGCCTTGGTCAGCGCCGGGGGCGTGGACGTGGGGTTGAAGCCGGTGATGCCGCCGTTGTTGGCCTTGCGGACCGTCCTGGCGTCGTCGCTCAGACCGCTGCCGTACGGGTTCACGCCGACGGCCGTCAGCCGGATGTCGGGGAAGCGGCTGTCGGGCGCCCACACCGTCGGGTCCGGCTTGTCGAAGCCGGACGGCGGGGTGCTGACCGGTGCCAGTTCCAGGAAATACGGATTGATGACCGTGCCCCACGGGTCGGGTTTTCCGGAAAGGAAGCTGCGCGCGTCGGGGTCGGAGAGCAGCCATTTCCACAGCTGCCCCGCCGAATCGCTCGCGCCCTGCGGGACCCCGATACCGAATCCGCAGGAACTGCCCACGGGGTAGGGCACACCGGCGTTGAGCCGCGCGAATTCGGGATCGCGCTCGATACCGAACGGGTTCTTCGCCGGAAGTCTGCCGCGCGGGAAGTCGTTGCCCGGCAGGTCGCACTGGTAGGACTCGGTGAGCATCTTCGCCACGAGCCGCGCGTTCAGCCGTATCCGGGGCACCTGTTGGGACGATCCGGCGACCTGGACGCTGTAGCCGATGACGAGTCCGGAGACCGCGACCGGCGCGTGGACGACCGGTGCCACGTCCGGCTGGGGCAGTACCGGGTTCTCGATGAAGGCGAGTCCGGCCGAGCCCGTGCCGGGGCTGGTGACCTGCGTACGGGAGAAGTCCTCGAGCTGCGGAACGTATCCGTAGGTGACCTTCTGCGAGGTGCACAGGGTCGGCGCCCAGGAGCTCATCGCCTCGAAGATCATCTCGGAGCCGATGGTGGGCTGTTCGTCCTGGCCGATCGGGCAGGGCGAGTCGGTCGGGGCGAAGTCGAGGCGGAACACGATGCGTTGGGCCCAGTTCCCCGCGGACAGCGGGGAGCTGATCAGTCCGTTGGGCGGCGGCGCTTCGGAGCCGTCGGGTTCGTGGGTGCCGCGGGGCACGACCACGAGCCAGCACGGCTCGGGCGCCTGACCGGTCCTCGCCACCGTGCCGCACCCCAGGATCGGCGAGGTGTCCGCGTCCTCCGCCTGGAAGATCGTCTGGCCGCTGCCGTCGACGCCGGTCGTGGCGAGGTCCTGCTCATTGGTCGCGTACTGCGTGAAGAACTGGTTGACGTCGGTCGAGCTGGCGCCCTTCACCGTGGTGAAGGGCACGGTGTGCTGCGCCGGCTCCAGCGGGTCCAGATTGCCCACGCTCCGCCCGACGTTGAGCACGCCCGTGTTCGGCGGCGGGTTCCCGTACTCGCACTGCTCCGGGGTCGGGCCGGTCGCCGCGTCACCCCAGCACTGCATGAGCTGGAGGTAGTTGCCCGCGTTGTTGGGCGAGCTCTTCACCCCGCCCGCCCATGAGACCTTCAGTCCCTGCGTCCGCAGATTCCTCGTCTGCTCGACCGTCACCCTCAGGTGCGAGAAGTCGTCGTAGGGACCCTTGGTGCCGGGCTTGGTGACGGCGGAGCCGGTGTCCGTGCCGGTGTCCGCGTGGGCCTGTCCGCCGCCCGCCGACGGCGGCAGCAGGGTCAGGCCGACGGCGGCGAGCAGCGAGGTGAGGAGCGCGCCGAGGCGGACCGACAGGACGCGGCCTCGGGCGGCTCCGGGGTGGTTACGCGCGGCCATCACGCCTCCCGTTCCTGGTCAGCCGCCTGGCGAAGGTGGGCGGGGCGAGGACGACCAGCAGCAGCGCCAGGGCGGAGAGCCCCATGAGCCAGGTCCGCATGCCCCAGAAGGTCTCGTTGCCGACGCCGACGCTGGAGGCGACGATGTCCTGGTTGCCGCCGGTGCCGCCGGAGTCGCCCGCGGGCAGTCCGGTGTCGGGGTCGACGCTCTGGCCGGTGCCGCCCGTGGCGGTCGTACCGCCGGTGGTGGCGCCGCTCGTACCGGCCGTGGTGCCGCCGGACGTGGTGCCCGTACCGCCGCTCGCCCCCGCCGTGGTGCCGGACGAGCCGCCGCCCGTACCGCCGGAACCGCCGCTGCTCCCGCCGGAGTTGCCGCCGTTGGAGCCGCCGCCGGAGGCGGCGTTGGCCTGCGGCTTGACCGAGGTGGGCTGCCTGGACGCGCCGCCCGTGCCGTCGGAGCACTGCTGCGTGCCCTGCCGGTCGCACGCCTTGGGGAACGGCGCGTTCTTGGCCAGGGTGTTGGTGCCGTCGCTGGAGAAGGTCGGATTGTGGCAGCCCGCCAGATTGATGGTCTGGGCCTGCACACCGGGGACGCGTTTGAGCTGGTCGAATCCGGCCTGCACGAGGTTCTTCGGCAGCGGCGAGAAGCCCAACGGCTGGGCCTGCGACTGGCCTTGGCACAGGAAGTAGTAGCCGAACGCGCCGAGCGTTCTGCCCTTGTCCTCGGTCAGCGGCGAGTCCAGCGAGGTCGGCAGGATCATGTAGCTGTAGCTGGACAGCGGATACGTCCGCGCGTCCTGGTACGCGTAGACCTTGTCGAGGATCTGCGTCAGATACTGCGAGGAGTTCTCGTCCTGGTTGATCTGCGCCTGGGTCAGCGCCACGGCGACGTTGGAGGCGGTGGGCTCGGTGTAGTAGCCCTTGGCGTTGAGCACCTTGGCGACCGGGAAGCCGGTGGTGACCGCGTAGGAGTACTCGACGTAGGTGATGGCGCCCTCGGCGTAGTTCTGCCGGGTGTAGCCGGACACGCCGAGCGAGCCGGACTGGGCGATGAAGCCGGAGCCGGGGATCACCGGGTAGTACGACGTCAGGCCGCACGGGGTGGGCTTGTTGGCGCGCTTGCAGTAGTCGTTCCACACCGCGCCCTGCTGCTTGGACATCCACAGCGTGAACTGGGCGGTGGTGCCCGAGCCGTCGGAGCGCACCACCGGGATGATCTTGCGGGCCGGGAGGGTGAGGCCGGGGTTGTCGGCGGCGATCTGCCGGTCGGACCAGTTGGTGATCCGGCCGGTGAAGATCTTGGCGACCGTGCCGCCGCTCAGCCGCAGATTGGTGACCCGCTTGCCGCCGATCTTCAGGTTGTACATGAAGGCCGTGCCGCCCGCGACGATCGGCATGTACGCGTAGCCGCGCTTGGGCGGAGGTTCACGCACCCCGAACTCGGTCATGCCGTAAGGGATTTCGGACACCGCGAAGTCGACGGTGCCATTGGTGAACTGCTGGCGGCCGTCGGACGAGCCGCTGCCCGTGTAGTCGACGGTCATCCCGTACTTCTTGACGCTCGCCCGCCACTGGTCGACGGCGTTCTGGCTCCAGGTCGAGCCGGCGCCGCTGATCCTCGCGTACGAGTCGGCCTTGGCCGGCGGTGCCTGGCCGAGGAACAGCAGCGAGACCAGCAGCGCGGCCATCGCCCCCGCTGCCGCCCTCGCCGCCCTCGCCGCCCTGAGGCCCGTCCAGCCGATCCTCTTCACGATCCGTCAACTCCCTGTGCAGGTTGGATTGTTGTCGTGCGGAAGGCCGGGGCGGCCGACGCCGACGAGTAGCCGTCGCGCGCCGCGGCGCGCTCGGTGAAGCGGCGCGTGTCCCGGCGGGAGGCGACGACCCTGCGGTGGGTGCCGCGCCTGCTCAACTGGCCCGCGTCGCGCCCGCCGAGGACCCGGGCGAGGGCGAAGAGCACCAGGACGAGCACCAGCAGCACCGACGCCGCGCCGAACCCGCGCGCGATCATGGTGGGTTGGGGGGACTTCACGAACTCGAAGGTCGCGAGCGGCAGCGACACCATCGGGTTCTGCGAGGGGTCGTAGTTGGTGCTCGCGCCGAAGCCCGCCGTCAGCAGGACGGGAGAGGTCTCGCCGATGCCGCGGGCGGTGCCGAGGATGACCGCGGTGGTCAGCCCCGACCGGGCGGTGGGCAGCACCACATGCCATACGGTCCGCCAGCGCGGCGACCCCAGCGCGTACGACGCCTCGCGCAGGGTGCCGGGCACCAGGCGGATCACCACGTCGGAGGCGCGGATGATGATCGGCAGCATCATCACGGAGATGGCCAGCGACGCCGCGAAGCCCGACTTGGGGACGTTCAGCGCGAGGATCACGGTGGCGTAGATGAACAGACCGGCCACGATCGACGGCAGCGCGGTCATCGCCTCGACGACCGTACGGACGAAACGCGCGTAGCGTCCGGGCACTTCGTTGAGGAACACCGCGCACAGCAGTCCCGCCGGGACGGTGAGGACCAGGGCGATGCCGATCTCGATCAGCGTGCCGACCACGGCGTGCTTGATGCCGCCCGCGCTCAGCGGGTCGAGCGGCCCGGTGACGGACATGTCCTGGGTGAAGAAGTTCAGGTGCGGTATCGCCCTGCGGCCGGACCACAGCGTGTAGACGACGACGAACAGCAGCGCGACCAGCAGCAGCACCGCGATGCTGTGGACCACGGCGGAGGCGATCTTGTCGCGCACCACCGGGCCGTCCTCGTCGAAGGAGACCAGCAGCGCGTACAGCGCGATGAACAGCGCGTACCAGAAGACGACGAAGCCGAGGGCCCCGCTGAAGGGGGCGATCCTGGCGAAGAACAGCCAGGTGAGGGAGAGGGAGGCGGCTGCCGAGCCGAGCAGTCCGAGCAGGTCGGTCTGGCGGACGGTGGAGGTGGAGCGCCGGCGTTCCGCTGCCGCGGGGGGCGGGCCGGGGATGACGGTGCCGGTGCCGGGGGCCTTCGTGGCCGGGTGCGCCGGGGCGGTGGCGGGCGCCGTGGGATCGCCGGCGTCCAGCTCTACGGTGTCCGGCCCGGCCGTACCCGTCCCGGCTCCGGCGGTGGCGGTCCCGGCGGATTCCGGCGCCTTGGTGACGGAGTCCGGTGCGTCCGTGGTCATACGAGGGGGTCTCCTGGTTCCGCCGATCGCTCGGCCTACGGCGTGCGTGCGGCTGACGGATGCGGGCTGACGGCTGCGGGCTGACGGTGGGGCGGCGGCTCAGCGGCTCGGCTACTGGGCGGCTACTCGGCGGTGGCGCCGGACCGGCTGCGGGCGACGATCGACGAAGCGGCGAAGTTGACCACCAGCGTCATGAGGAAGAGGGCCAGACCCGCGGCCATCAGCGCGGACATGCCCAGCGGGCTGGCCTCGCCGTACCGCAGCGCGATCAGCGACGAGACGGAGCTGGTGCCGCTCTGGAGGATGTGCGGCTGGATGACGAAGATCGGCGAGATGACCAGGTAGACGCCGATGGTCTCGCCGAGCGCGCGGCCCAGGCCGAGCATGGTGCCGCCGATCATGCCGCCCATGCCGTAGGGCAGGACGACCGAGCGGATCATGCCCCAGCGGGTCGCGCCCAGCGCGTACGCGCCCTCCCGCTCCCCCACCGGGGCCTGCGAGAACACCTCGCGGATGATCGAGCAGATGATCGGGGTGACCATCATGGCCACGACGATTCCGGCGACGAAGGTGGACGCGGTGTAGACGGTCGCGGTGGCGAGCGGATCGTGCGGGTCGGCGCCGTCCACGTGGAAGAGCGGGATCCAGCCGAAGTACGTCGACAGCCAGCGGGCCAGGCCGATCACCTTGCCCTGGAGGAAGAACAGCCCCCACAGGCCGTAGACCACCGACGGCACGGCGGCCATCAGGTCCACGGTGCTGACCAGCGTGCGGCGCAGCCTGGCGGGGGCGTACTCCGAGATGTACAGCGCCGTGCCGATCGCCATCGGCACCGCGATGACGATGGCGACCGCCGCGATCAGCACCGTGCCGATGATGACCGCCGCGATGCCGAAGTGCCCGGCGTCCGGGTCCCATTCGGCGGTGGTCAGGAACGCCGGAACGCCCACCTTGCGCAGCGCCTGCCACGCCCGGTACAGCAGGAATCCGCCGACCAGCAGCATCACGACGAGCACCAGGCTGCCGCCGCCGCGCGCCACTGCCCTGAACACCCGGTCGGGCAGCCCCGAGTCGGCGTGCAGCCGCCGGGCGCTGTCGGCTCCGGGCCCGTCACCCTGGTCCGGCTCGCCGGTTCTCGCCAGTGTTCGCATCGTCACGCATTGACGCTCATGGTCCGCGATGGCCGCATTCGCAAGCCGATGTGAACGACAGCACCCGTAGGGGCAACTTCGGTTTCCGTACGGAATCACGTGGGCCGTACAGCCGTACGGGTCGGGGGCGGCGGGCGGGGCGGGGCGCGGGGCGGACGCGGGGCGCGGGGGCCGGCCGGGCGGGCGGGGAAACACGGCGGCCACGTCCCGCCGCGCGTCGGCGCGGCACGGAACGTGGCCGTTGAGGTTCTTCGGTCAGCTCGCGTCGTCCCAGGGCACGGATTCGGCGGCGCCGAGCCCGAGCAGCGTCAGACGGAACCGGTCGTACGCGGCCTGGCACGTCGAGTGGCGCTCGTACGCCCGCGCCGACACGGCCTGCACACGACCCTCACTGTCCCGTAACCGCCAGATCCATCCATTGGACTCGGCGGCGTGCTGTACTCCGCCCGCCAGTCCCTCCGCGCTCTCGCACAGCCCCTCGAAGGACGCCCTGCACGCGGCGTCGTCCGGATACGCGTTCGCCCCGAGAGCGATCACCCGGCCGTTGTTCGCCGTCAGTCGCCACGAGTGCCACCCGTTCTCGTCGATGTCGATCTGACACCGTGTCCCCACCACACTGGCCCCACCGATCTCTCCTGCCATCTGCCGCAACCCCACCCCTGATGACCTCTTTGTCGCCCCACGTCGAGGAAGGCCGCACGCGCGGTAGATCGTGCGGCACGGGCAATGTATGTGGCCTCAGATAATTGAGGGTTGTCTCACAGGTTGCCCACGGCATCCTTCACCGCGAAGTTGCCCCTTGTTCACGGACGGTCGCTAGGGGTGACGTTCGCAGGGCGCGCCGGGCGGCGCGGGGGCCTCGGGGGGTCTCCGCAGGGCTCAGGGGGCCTCGGGGGGAGGGTCAGCCGCCGATGGCGAGGAGGACGACGAGGACGACGAAGCCGGCGACGGCCGGGGCGATGACCTCGTAGGCCCAGCGGATCTCGGGCTTCGGGGGCTCGGAGCCGTCGTCGGCGCCGTGCCGCTCCTTGAGCTCGCGCAGCTCGTGGATGGCCTGGTCGGAGGGCGAACGGAAGGCGCCGTCGTCGTCGACCGGGAGGCCGGGGCGCGGCTTGCGGCGCGGGGGCGCGCCGAAGGGGTCGTCGCCCGCCGCCTTGGCGCGCATCTGCTGCTTGGTCGCGCGCTTGCGCGCGCGCAGCGAGACCGGGATCGCCCAGATCTGGTACTTCTTGCCGCCCGCGAACAGCTCGTTCGAGAACGACGCGCGCAGCGACTCGACGCCGGCCCACGCCACCGAGATCGTCCTGAACGGGTTGCGGACCTTGAGCCGCTGCTCGCCCGCGTAGACGGCGGGCCGCAAGGTGAACGCCACGATCAGCGGGATCGCCAGCAGCAGTGAGGCCAGCGCCAGCCACGGCGCGTGTCCCTTGCCGTGCACCACGGCGTCGCCGCCCAGCCACAGCGCGAGCACCAGCAGCAGCACACCGGCGCACAGTCCGGCCACCGAGCGGTAGACCCGGTCGGGGTACTGCGGTGTCCCGCCTGCCGGGTCGGGCGTGGTGGCCTGCGCGGCCGGGCGGTTGTGGTGGCTCGTCATAATCCCCGATTCTGCCCCACCGAGCCGCCGCCCTCGGCCCCGGCCCTGTTGCGTTCCCGCATCTTTCCCCCAAACCCGCACTTCCCGCCAGGCGCGCGCAGAACCGCGCGCGCAACCCCCCACCGGCCGGAGGCGGGAAAACATCCGGGCTGCCCCGCCCGGGACCGGTGGCGACCTGCGGGAGCGCCATGGCTGGCCGCGCAGTTCCCCGCGCCCCCCAAAAAGATCGGCCCGCCGCCCGGGCGAAAGGGGCCCCGCCCCGCCAGGGGCGCGAGGAACTGCGCGCGCAACCCACCACCGGCCGGAGGCCGGGAAACAACCGGACTGCCCCGCCGGGACCGGTCGTGACCTGCGCGGAGCGCCATGGCTGGCCGCGCAGTTCCCCGCGCCCCCAAAAAGACCGGCCCGCCCCCCATGCGAAAGGGGCCCCGCCCCGCCAGGGGCGCGGGGAACCGCGCGAGCAACCCACCACCGGCCGGTGGCCGGGAAACAACCGGACTGCCCCGCCGGGACCGGTGGCGACCTGCGCGGAGCGCCCACGCGGCGGCAGCCGCAGATCGGACACAGCCCCGCGCCCCTCAAAAGATCGGCCCGCCGCCCAAGGCGGAGAAGGGTTCAGAGGGGAGCCCCGGGAGATCGGGGGCCGTCGAGGGTGGGGGAACCCTCGCCCGGAGGGGGGTGGCGGGTTGCTACGCGCGTAGATATGCTGAGGTGGTGACCATGTCTTCGCCGCCGCCTACGCCGGTAGTCCCCGCCTATGATCCCGATGCCGCGCGCCGTACGGCGACGATGTCGGATGTGACCGCTTCGGACAGCGCCCTGCGCCGCTTCCTGCACGGACTGCCGGGGGTGGACGCGGTGGGCCTGGAAGGACGGGCGGCGTCGCTCGGCACACGGTCGATCAAGACGACGGCGAAGGCGTACGCCATCGACCTGGCGATCTCGATGATCGACCTGACGACGCTGGAGGGCGCGGACACGCACGGCAAGGTCCGGGCGCTGTGCGCGAAGGGCGTGCGTCCTGACCCGACCGACCGCACGACCCCGAAGGTCGCGGCGATCTGCGTGTACCCCGACATGGTGGCGACGGCCAAAGAGGCCCTGGGCGACTCCGGCGTGCACGTCGCCTCGGTGGCGACGGCCTTCCCGGCCGGCCGGGTCGCGCGCGACGTGAAGCTGGCCGACACCGCCGACGCGGTCGCGGCCGGCGCGGACGAGATCGACATGGTGATCGACCGCGGCGCGTTCCTGTCCGGCCGCTACATGGACGTCTTCGAGGAGATCCGCGCCGTCAAGGAGGCGTGCGCCCGCCCCGACGGCGAGAGCGCCGCCCACCTGAAGGTGATCTTCGAGAACGGCGAGCTGGCGACGTACGACAACATCCGCCGCTGCTCCTGGCTGGCGATGCTGGCGGGCGCGGACTTCATCAAGACCTCGACCGGCAAGGTCGCGGTCAACGCGACCCCCGCGAACACCCTGCTCATGCTGGAAGCGGTCCGCGACTTCCGCGCGGCCGTCGGCGTACAGGTCGGAGTGAAGCCCGCGGGCGGCATCAGGACCTCCAAGGACGCCGTGAAGTACCTGGTGATGGTCAACGAGACGCTCGGCGACGACTGGCTGTCCCCCGACTGGTTCCGCTTCGGCGCCTCCAGCCTGCTCAACGATCTGCTGATGCAGCGTCAAAAGCTCAGCACCGGCCGGTACTCCGGTCCCGATTACGTGACGGTGGACTGAAAACCATGACCGACCAGAGCACCGACCAGAGCACCGGCCAGAGCACCGGCCAGCCCGGCGTGCGGCCCGGCCGGAATCCCGGCCAGCGACCCGGCCAGAAATTCGCGTACGCGCCCGCGCCCGAGTCGCGGTCCGTCGTCGACATCGCGCCTTCCTACGGCCTGTTCATCGACGGCGAGTTCACCGCCGCCGCCGACGGCACCGTCTTCAAGTCCGTCTCGCCGTCCAGCGAGGAAGTCCTCGCCGAGGTCGCGCGCGCGGGCGAGGCAGACGTGGACCGCGCGGTGAAGGCGGCCCGCAAGGCGTTCGAGAAGTGGTCCGCGCTGCCGGGCGCCGAGCGCGGCAAGTACCTCTTCAGGATCGCCCGCATCATCCAGGAGCGCTCCCGCGAACTGGCGGTGCTGGAGTCGCTGGACAACGGCAAGCCGATCCGCGAGACCCGCGACGTCGACCTCCCGCTGGTCGCCGCGCACTTCTTCTACTACGCGGGCTGGGCCGACAAGCTGGCGTACGCGGGCTACGGCCCCGACCCGCGCCCGCTCGGCGTGGCCGGCCAGGTCATCCCGTGGAACTTCCCGCTGCTGATGCTGGCCTGGAAGATCGCCCCGGCGCTGGCCGCGGGCAACACGGTGGTGCTCAAGCCCGCCGAGACCACCCCGCTGTCCGCGCTGTTCTTCGCCGACGTCTGCCGCCAGGCCGGCCTCCCGCGCGGTGTCGTCAACATCCTGACGGGGTACGGGGACGCGGGCGCGGCCCTGGTCGCGCACGAGGGCGTGGACAAGGTCGCCTTCACCGGCTCCACCGGGGTCGGCAAGGCCATCGCCCGTACGGTCGCGGGCACGGACAAGAAGGTCACGCTGGAGTTGGGCGGCAAGGCGGCGAACATCGTCTTCGACGACGCCCCGGTCGACCAGGCCGTCGAGGGCATCGTCAACGGCATCTTCTTCAACCAGGGCCATGTCTGCTGCGCGGGCTCCCGGCTGCTGGTCCAGGAGTCGGTGCAGGACGAGGTGCTCGACGCGCTCAAGCGGCGGATGGCGACGCTGCGGGTCGGCGACCCGCTGGACAAGAACACCGACATCGGCGCGATCAACTCGGCCGAGCAGTTGGCCCGGATCACCGCGCTGGCGCAGGCCGGTGAGGAGGAGGGCGCCGAGCGCTGGGCCCCGGCGTGCGAACTGCCCGACGCCGGTTACTGGTTCGCGCCGACGCTGTTCACCGGCGTCACCCAGGCGCACCGCATCGCCCGCGAGGAGATCTTCGGCCCGGTCCTGTCGGTGCTGACCTTCCGCACCCCGGCCGAGGCGGTCGAGAAGGCCAACAACACCCCGTACGGCCTGTCCGCGGGCATCTGGACCGAGAAGGGCTCGCGCATCCTGTCGATGGCGAACAAGCTCCGGGCCGGTGTGGTGTGGGCGAACACGTTCAACAAGTTCGATCCGGCCTCCCCCTTCGGCGGCTACAAGGAGTCCGGTTACGGCCGCGAGGGCGGTCGGCACGGCCTGGAGGGGTACCTCGATGTCTGACGTCCGCGACGCTCGGCTGAGCGTGTTCAAGACCTACAAGCTGTACGTCGGGGGCAAGTTCCCCCGCAGTGAGAGCGGTCGGGTGTACGAGGTGACGGACTCCAAGGGCGGCGCCTGGCTGGCCAACGCGCCGCAGGCGTCCCGCAAGGACGCGCGGGACGCGGTGGTCGCCGCCCGCAAGGCCGTGTCCGGCTGGTCGGGCGCGACCGCGTACAACCGCGGGCAGGTGCTGTACCGCGTCGCGGAGATGCTGGAGGGGCGGCGCGAGCAGTTCGTCCGCGAGGTCGCGGAGGCCGAGGGGCTCTCCAAGACGAAGGCCGGGGCCGCCGTCGACGCCGCCGTCGACCGCTGGGTCTGGTACGCGGGCTGGACCGACAAGATCGCCCAGGTGGTAGGGGGCGCCAACCAGGTGGCCGGTCCTTACTTCAACCTCTCGACGCCCGAGCCGACCGGTGTGGTCGCCGTCCTGGCTCCCCAGGACTCGTCCTTCCTCGGCCTCGTCTCGGTCCTCGCCCCGGTGATCGCCACCGGCAACACCGCCGTGGTCGTCGCCTCCGAGCGCTCGCCGCTGCCCGCGCTCTCCCTCGGCGAAGTCCTCGCCACCTCCGACGTGCCGGGCGGCGTCGTCAACATCCTCTCCGGCCGCACCTCCGAGATCGCCGCGCCCCTCGCCGCCCACCAGGACGTCAACGGCCTCGACCTCACCGGCGCCGACGCGGACCTCGCCGCCGAGTTGGAGCGGAGCGCGGCCGACAACCTGAAGCGGGTGCGCCGTCCGGCGCCGGAGGACTGGGGTACGGACCCCGGCCTCTCCCGCCTCACCGCGTGGCTCGAGACCAAAACCGTCTGGCACCCCATCGGCGTCTGACGGCTCCCCCGTAGGGGCGCGAGGAACTGCGCGACAAGCCACGACGTGCGTGCACGTCACCACCCGCCCCGGCGGGGCAGATCGGTGGTCTCCGGACCACCGGCCGGTGGGGGCGGGCCGCGCAGTTCCCCGCGCCCCTGAAAAAACCGGCCTGCCGTCCCCGGCAAAGGAACCGCTCAGTGCGGGAGGAGTCCCGTGACAGGTCCCACCAGGGGAAGCGTGCCGAGGGAGCCCCCGTTGGTGATCGGAGCGGTCACGGCGGAGGTGGAGACGGGGTGGAAATCGGCGACCTGGGAGCCGACGGCGTTGTCGAGCGGGTCGACACCGGTGTTGCTCAACGGATCGATCGTGAGGTCGCGGACGGGGGCGACGCCCGCGCCGAGGGCGCCGGTGACGTACTGGGTGGGGAGCGCGGAGGTGACGTCGGACGTCGGGAGGGCGTCGGTGGCGCTCTGGGCCGCCGCGAGGGGATCGGCGGCGGCGACACCGGCCGGTACGACGACGGCTGCCGCGGCGGCGGTGAGGGTCAGGGCGAGGGCGGTACGGAGCGAGGGCATGGACCGGTTCCTGTCGACGGGAGTCTTCCTGGCGCAGCGTAACGCAATGACCGCGCAGGGTAGTTGTCCTACGGCGGGTCGTCCCCCGGCCGGGGATACGGGACAATTGTTCTCCGTGAGTTCATCCCCGGTGTCGCTTCGCTCCCGTGTGATCCTGCTGACCGGCCCCTCGGGGTCCGGCAAATCGTCCCTCGCCACCCGTGCCGGACTGCCGGTGCTGGCCCTCGACGACTTCTACAAGGCGTGCGACGACCCGACGCTGCCCGCCCTGCCCAGCGGCGCGGGCACCGACTGGGACGCCCCGGGTTCGTGGAACGCGGACGCGGCGCTCGCGGCCGTGGCCGCGCTCTGCGCGGACGGCGCCGCCGACACCCCGGTCTACGACATCGCGACGAGTTCGGTCACCGGCCGTACCCGCCTCGACCTCGGCGGAGCGCCCGTCTTCGTCGCCGAAGGCATCTTCGCCGCCGAGATCGCCGGGCGCTGCCGGGAGCTGGGGCTGCTCGCGGACGCGCTGTGCCTGCGCGGACGCCCGACGACGACGGCGCGCCGGCGTTTCGTACGGGATCTGCGCGAGGCGCGGAAGTCGGTGCCGTTCCTGGTCCGCAGGGGCTGGAACCTCATGCGCGCGGAACGCGCGATCGTGGCCCGTCAGACCGCTCTCGGCTGCCACCCCTGCGGCCGTGACGAGGCGCTGGAACGTATCGCCGCGGCCGTCACCCCCGCGCCCCCGCTGCCCCGCGTCCCGGCCGAGGCGTAACGCCGTAGAGCTATAAAGCCGCAAAGCTGTAGAGCTGTACGGCAGTGGACGTACGACAGGGCCGGACGGCATTCCCCTGGCCGTCCGGCCCTGCTCCCCCGTACCCCCCCTGCTCCCCCGTGTCCCCCCGACCGGCCCCCGTACCGGCGTGTGGAAATCCTTGGCCTTGAGCTGGGCCTCGGACGGCCCTCAGGCGACCAGTTCGCCGAAGGCGTCCTCCTCGTCGCGGCCGAAGCTCAGGGCCTCGTCGTCGCGCATGCGGCGCAGGGAGCGCCAGATGCTGCTCTTGACGGTGCCGACGCTGATCCCGAGGATGTCGGCGATCTCGGGGTCGGTGCGGCCCTCGTAGTAGCGGAGCACGAGCATGGTGCGCTGCTGCTCGGGCAGCCGGGCGAGCGCCTGCCACAGGACGGCGCGCAGTTCGGTGCCGCCCATCTCGTCGGTGTCGCCGACCGTCTCGGGCAGCTCCTCCGTCGGGTACTCGCTGAGCTTGCGCCGCCGCCAGGCGCTGATGTGCAGATTGGTCATGGTGCGCCGCAGGTAGCCGCCGACGGCCGCCTTGTCGCTGATCCGGTCCCAGGCCCGGTAGGTGGAGAACAGGGCGCTCTGGAGCAGGTCCTCGGCCGCGAAGCGGTCCCCGGTGAGGTGGTACGCGGTCGCGTAGAGCGACGCGCGGCGCTCCTGGACGTAGGCGGTGAAGGCCGCTTCGGCCTCGGCCCGCGCCGGGGTGCGGGCGGCGGCGCCGTCGAAGGTGCCGGACGGCTGGTCGGCGGTGGTCGCGGACGGTACGGGCTTCGCCTGGTGCTCGGCGCCGCTGTCGACCGCCGCCATGAACGGCGGGCGGTGCCGGGCGCTCGTCGGGTACGAGGTGCCGCGTACGGCGCCGCGTACGTACCCCCGTCCGTTCGCGGCGCCGGACTTCTCCGTGGTGCGGACGGCGCAGGTCCCCGTGGAGTGCGCCGAGTGCGTGTGCGTCGCATGAACCGCGGTGTCGGTGGTGATGTGCAGTGTGTTCATGTCCCGCCCCCGTCGTTGGAACCTGATGCGTGGTCTTCGGCGTCGCATCCGGTACGGCGTGCGCTCTTCCGATGTGACAACAGACTGCCGGGCCAGTTTCATGACGCTGTCCGCCGAGTGTCACAGGCCCGTCACAGAGGCCGCGCGCCGCGTGACCGACCGGTCGGCCCGGGTGCGGCACCGCCGGTCAGCAGGTCACGAGCAGGTCACGCGGACAGGGTCATGTCAGGGCGGAAGGTCCCCGCACTTCATGCGGACGCCGTCGTTAGGCAACAATGACCGGCGTGCCTTTCCTGTTGCTTATCGAGGATGACGACGCCATCCGTACGGGCCTCGAACTCGGCCTGTCCCGTCAGGGTCACCGCGTGGTGGCCGCTGCGACGGGCGAGGACGGCCTGAAGCTGCTCAAGGAGCAGCGCCCCGACCTGATCGTGCTGGACGTGATGCTGCCGGGGATCGACGGGTTCGAGGTGTGCCGGCGCATCCGCCGTACCGACCAGCTCCCGATCATCCTGCTCACCGCGCGCAGCGACGACATCGACGTGGTGGTGGGGCTGGAGTCCGGGGCCGACGACTACGTGATCAAGCCGGTGCAGCCGCGGGTGCTCGACGCCCGCATCCGGGCGGTGCTGCGGCGCGGCGAGCGGGACAGCACCGACTCCGCGGCCTTCGGCGCGATCGTCATCGACCGCAGTGCCATGACGGTGACGAAGGACGGCGAGGACCTTCAGCTCACACCGACCGAGCTGCGCCTGCTGCTCGAACTGAGCCGCAGGCCGGGACAGGCGCTGTCCCGGCAGCAGTTGCTGCGTCTGGTGTGGGAGCACGACTACCTCGGTGACTCGCGTCTCGTCGACGCGTGTGTGCAGCGGCTGCGCGCCAAGATCGAGGACGTGCCGTCGTCACCGACCCTGATCCGTACGGTCAGAGGCGTGGGCTACCGCCTGGACACGCCCCAGTGACATCGCGGTTCGGCGACGGGCACGGCGGGCACGGCGGGCAGGATCGGCACGACCGGCAGGATCGGCACGACGACCCCTCTGAGAGCGGCCCGACCGACAACGGCCCTTCGGACGACGGCGGTTCCGACGGCACCGCCACCGTCACCGCCACCGGCACCGGTACCGGCTCCGCCACCGGCCAGGAACGCGACCGGGGCTGGAACTGGTCGCCCGGCATGGTGCGTTGGACGAGTCTGCGGCTGCGCCTGGTCGCGGTCTTCGCGGCCGTCGCGCTCACGGCCGCCGTCTCCGTCTCCGGCATCGCGTACTGGCTCAACCGCGACGCGGTGCTGACCCGCGCGCAGAACAGCGCGCTGAACGACTTCCGTGACTCCTTGCAGCGCAACGCCGCCTCGCTGCCGGTCTCGCCGACCTGCGAGTCGCTGAACACCGCGGCGGGCCGGATCGGCGGACCCGACACGTACCAGGTGGTGCTGATCGACACGACGCGGGACAACGCGCCGTGCGCCGCGCCCTCCAACCGGGACGTGTTCACGCTGGACGACGTGCCCGCGCAGTTGCAGCGGGCGGTCAACACCCCGGACGCCAAGGACCACAACCGCTACCACCTGCGGTGGATGCGGATCTCGTTGCAGGGCCGCCCGTATCTGGTGGCGGGCGCGCGGATCAACGACGACGGCGCGACCGGCTACATGCTCAAGTCGCTGGACGCGGAGCGCAAGGACCTCAACTCCCTCGCCTGGTCGCTGGGGATCGCGACCCTGCTCGCTCTGGTGGGCGCCGCGCTGCTCGCCCAGGCTGCGGGCTCGACCGTCCTGCGTCCGGTGCGGCGGCTCGGTGAGGCGGCGCAGCGGCTCGGCGAAGGCCACCTGGACACCCGGCTGAAGGTGTCGGGCACCGACGAACTCGCCGAGATGTCACGGACGTTCAACAGCGCGGCCGAGGCGTTGGAGAGCCGCGTCGAGGAGTTGAGCGCGCGGGAGGCGGCCAGCCGCCGCTTCGTGGCCGACATGTCGCACGAGTTGCGCACCCCGCTGACGGCCATCACGGCGGTCACCGATGTGCTGGAGGACGAGGCGGAGGCGCTGGACCCGATGATCGCCCCGGCGGTACGGCTGGTGGTCAGCGAGACGCGGCGGCTGAACGAGTTGGTGGAGACGTTGATGGAGGTCACCCGCTTCGACGCGGGCACCGCGAAGCTGCGGGTCGACGAGGTCGACGTCGCGGACATGGTGATGGCCTGCATGGACGCCAGGGCGTGGGTCGACTCGGTCGAACTGGACGCGCCGCGCGGCCTGCTGGCCACCCTGGACCCGCGACGGCTGGATGTGATCATGGCGAATCTGATCGGGAACGCGCTCAAGCACGGCGGTTCCCCGGTCCGGGTCAGCCTACGCAGGGAGGGGGGCGCGGACGGCGACGTCGTCATCGCGGTCTCCGACCACGGCCCCGGCATCCCCGAGGACGTACTCCCGCATGTCTTCGACCGCTTCTACAAGGCCGACGCCTCGCGCGCCCGCTCCGAGGGCAGCGGTCTCGGCCTGTCGATCGCGATGGAGAACGCGCACATCCACGGCGGCGACATCACGGCGGCCAACTCCCCGGACGGCGGCGCGGTCTTCACGCTGCGGCTGCCGGTCAGGCCGCGCACCGACGAGGACGAGGACGACGCGGACGGCGACGGGGGCGCGAACGGCTCGGGCACCACGGGCACGTCGCAGGGGCCCGGCGGTGACGCGCGATGAGACACCGCCCGACGAAATACCGCCCGACGAGACACCGCCCGACGAGATACGGCCCGACGAGATACGGCCTGATGAACCACCGCTCGATGAGACGCCGCCCGATGAGCCTCGGCCGGATGAGACATGCGCCACGCAAGGTGCTGGCCGTCGTCCTGCTCGCCGCGCTGCCGCTGATCGGCGGCTGCGGCATCCGGTCGACCACGGTCCCGGTGGACGCGGGGCCCGCGCCGTCGCGGGTGTCGTGCGCGGTGCCGCGCGACGGCAAGGCGCCGGAGACGGACACCGTCGTACGCCAGGTGTATCTGGTGTGCAGCATGCAGACCACGCCGGTCAAGCGGAACGTGACGCTGCGGCCTGGCAGGATCGACCGGCTGACGCAGGTCAGGGAGCTGGTCGCGCAGTTGCAGCGCAGCCCGCTGTCGGCCGAGGCGCAGGCCGGTTTCTCCACCGAGGTGCCGGGCAGCCTGGAGATCCTGGGGCCGTTCAAGGGCGATCCCGAGAACGCGCTGCGGCTGAACCAGCCGGTGGACGAGCTGCCGTCGTTCGCGCTCGCGCAGATCGTCTGCACGCTCGTCGACGACCCGTCGGTCACCGGCGACGGCGGTGTGGTGCTCGGCGGCGACGACCCCGACAGCAAGCCGCGCCGCTACGCCTGCACGCCCGACCTGCGGACCCGCCCGGACGCCGCGGACAGCGCGGGAACCGCGGTGGGGTGAAGCCGCGTCTTGGAGGGCGTGCGGCACGAAGGCTCCAGTTTCAGGGTGCGCGCGGCCGGGCTGCTGCTCACCGCCGCGTACCTCGCTTTCGTCGCCTGGCTGCTGCTGCGTCCGCATTACGTGACGTGGGTGCCCGCGCCGAATCTGCGGCCGTTCGGCACGATCCGCGCCGACCTGGCGATGAGCGCGGGCGAGGCGGCCCGGCGGATCGCCGAGGGCCTGGGTCTGCTCGCGCCGCTGGGCGTGCTGCTGCCGATGGCGGGCGGCCGGGTCCGCACCTCGGGCTTCGCGTCCTTCGCGCGGACGGTCTTCGCCTCGCTGATGGTGTCGCTGACCCTGGAATTCCTTCAGACGATGGTGCCGGGCCAGCTCTTCGACGTGGACGCGCTGCTGCTCAACACGGCGGGCGTGGCGCTGGCGCACCTCCTGGTGGTGCCGCCCGCGCGGCGCGCGCTGCGCAGGCGCGAGGCACGCAAGCGGGCCGCGCCCCCTGCCGAGGATCGCTCGGCGGGGGCGCGGCCCGTGGGGGTCTGACCGGTCGGCCGACGTACCGAGGCGGTACGCGCGGAGGCGGTACGTACTCCGGCCGGTGCCTGCCTGCTTGCTCCGTGCCGACGTGCCTACGTGCGTACGTGGAGACGCGCCGACGTGTCCGCGGCCTACTTGCCGGTGAGACCGCCGACCGGGAGGCCGCCGAGGAGGCCGTTCGCCGGGCTGACCTGGTTGCCGGAGGGCAGCAGCTTGCCCGGGTTGCCGGGGAGCGCGGAGGTGCCGTTGGTCAGCGCCTGCTGCGCGCCGTTGGCGCTGTCGGCGGCGCCGGGCAGGAGCTTGGCGGCGGTGCCGACCGGAGTCCCGTCGAGCACGGTGGGCGAACCGGCGTGGCCGAGCAGCGAACCGGCCTGGTCGGTGATCGGCAGGGCCGGGAGGGAGGCCGCGGAGGCGGTGCCCGCCGCGGCGGCGGCGAAGGCGAGGCCGAGCACGGTGGTGGCGAGGGTCTTCTGGGTACGGGTCTGCATGACTTCGGAACGTAGTCAGATGTTGACCGGCCGTGCAAACGGCGTGGCGCGGCCGTCACCCCTCGGGCCGGCCGCGCCGTGAAGGTGTTCCGTCAGCCCTCGTCGGGCACGGAATCGCTGGCCAGGGTCGGTGCGGCGGCCGACTGCCGGAACAGCCACTCGGCCTTCAGCTCCGCGTACCCCGGCTTGATCACCTCATTGATCATGGCCAGACGTTCATCGAAAGGGATGAACGCTGATTTCATCGCATTGACGGTAAACCACTGCATGTCATCGAGGGTGTAGTCGAACGCCTCCACGAGGTGCTCGAACTCCTGACTCATGCTGGTGCCGGACATCAGCCGGTTGTCGGTGTTCACGGTGACCCGGAAGTGCAGCCGCCGCAGCAGACCGATCGGGTGCTCGGCGTACGAGCTGGCCGCGCCGGTCTGGAGGTTGGAGGTGGGGCACATCTCCAGCGGCACGCGCTTGTCGCGCACGTACGACGCCAGGCGGCCGAGCTTGACCTGGTCGCCGCGCCCGTCGGAGGAGATGTCGTCGATGATCCGCACGCCGTGCCCGAGCCGGTCGGCGCCGCACCACTGGAGCGCCTGCCAGATGGACGGCAGGCCGAACGCCTCGCCCGCGTGGATCGTGAAGTGGTTGTTCTCGCGCTTCAGGTACTCGAAGGCGTCCAGGTGCCGGGTGGGCGGGTAACCGGCCTCGGCGCCCGCGATGTCGAAGCCGACGACGCCCAGGTCCCGGTAGCGGTTGGCCAGTTCGGCGATCTCCTGGGAGCGGGCGGCATGCCGCATCGCGGTCAGCAGCGCGCCGACGCGAATCCGGTGGCCGTCCTCGCGCGCCCGGCGCTCGCCTTCCCTGAAGCCCTCGTTGACCGCCTCGACGACCTCTTCGAGGGTCAGGCCGCGCTCCAGGTGCTGCTCGGGCGCGTACCGGATCTCGGCGTAGACCACGCCGTCGGCCGCCAGGTCCTGCGCGCACTCGGCGGCGACCCGTACCAGCGCGTCCCGCGTCTGCATCACGGCGCAGGTGTGCGCGAACGTCTCCAGATACCGCTCCAGCGAACCGGAGTCGGCGGCCTCGCGGAACCACGCGCCGAGCTTGTCCGGATCGGTCTCGGGCAGCGCGTCGTAACCGGTCGCGCGCGCGATGTCCACGATCGTGCCGGGGCGCAGGCCGCCGTCGAGGTGGTCGTGGAGCAGCGCCTTGGGGGCGCGGCGGATCTGTTCCGGGGTGGGAGTGCTCGGTTTGGGGTTCTGCATGCTCAAACGATAGCCCCTACGCGCGTAGATATCGCGCTGCGCACAACAATTTTCCGCCCGGCCATACAGTGCACACCCCTGCGTCTGCCATCGTTGCGCCATGGCTTCCCAAGCATTACCGGCGCGTGGCGCACGACTGGGCCGCCCGGTGCCGTCCGGGCTGGTGCCCGCGCCGAGGCAGCGCGAACACGATACCGGCGCCGCGGTGCGCGCCGTCGTGCTCGCCCTGCCCGGCGGTGACGCGCTGAGCACCCGGCGCCGCTCCCCGGTGGCGGCGGCCGTCATGTGGCCGCTGGCCCGCCATCTCGTCCGCGAGGGGGCCGCCGACGGGGTGGCCGCGCACGTCGTGCACTACCGCTTCCGCGGCTGGAACGGCGGGCACGCGCATCCGGCGGAGGACGCCGAGTGGGCGGTCGGCGAGGCCGTACGGCGCTACGGTGACGTGCCCGTCTGCCTCGTCGGCATGGACATGGGCGCGCGGGCCGCCCTCCACGCCGCCGGTCACCCCGCCGTGACCTCCGTCGTCGCGCTCTCTCCGTGGCTGCCGCGCGGTGCCGAGCCCGAGCCGGTCAAGCAGCTCATCGGGCGGCGCGTGCTGCTCGTCCACGGCACCGAGGACGAGTCCACCGCGCCCGACATCTCCTACGGCTTCGCCGAACGCCTCAAGAAGGTCAACCGCGACACCTGCCGCTTCGAGGTGCACTCCGACGGTCACGGCCTCCACCAGCACCGCAGCGAGGTCTTCGCCCTCACCTCCGATTTCGTCCTCGGCTCCCTTCTCGACCGGCCCCACGCCCGGCCCATCGCCGACGCGCTCGCGGCTCCGCCGCCCCTCGGCCTCCGCATGCCCCTGGCCTCCGGCTTCGGCAAGTCCCTCCGCGTCTGACCCGCCCCCCGGGGAGGTCGCCCCCCCACCGGGCCGCACCACCTTTCGCCCGGACGCCAGCCACGTGCTTTTAGGGGCGCGGGGAACTGCGCGGCCAGCCCACCACCGGCCGGTGGTCGCGAAACACACAGCGTCTGCCCCACTGGGGCGGTTGTTTACCCGCGCCGCCGTCGTGGCTGAGCGCGCGGTTCCCCGCGCCCCTAAAAACATGGGCTGGCGTCCCACGCCAAGGAACCGTACAGGGGCCGCGCCCCAAAGACGTCGGGCTTCGCCCTCCGCAGGAGACCGGCTCAGGCCGGCAGAAGGGTGCCCGTCTGGGCGAGCAGGAAAGCACGGAAAGCGGCGACCGGGGGCGGGGCCGGGGCACCGTCGAGCCAGGCGAGACCGATCTCGCGGACGGCACGTCGCCCGGTGAGGTCGAGTTCGACGACGCCGGGCCGGGGCACGGCCGGCGGGGGAAGGACGGCGACGCCGAGCCCGGCGGCGACCAGCCCCCGAAGCGTCTCGGCCTCCTCGCCCTCGAAGGCGACCCTCGGCGTGAACCCGGCCTCGGCGCACAAGGCGTCGGTGATGCGCCGCAGCCCGTAGCCCGGTTCGAGCGTGACGAACGCCTCGGCGGCGGCCTCGGCGAGCCGCACGCGCTTGCGGCCGGCCAGCCGGTGCCCGGCGGGGACGACGAGCCGCAGCCGCTGCTCGTCGAGTTTGCGGACGACGAGACCCGCCTCGTCCGGCGGCGGGGACGTCAGGCAGAGGTCGAGTTCGCCCAGCCGCAGGCGTTCCAGCATGGCCTCGCCGTACGTCTGCACGAGCTGGAAGCGGACGCGCGGATACTCGGCGCGGAAGGCGCGCAGGAGGGAGGGGACGGTCTCGGGCCCGAGCGTGTGGAGGAACCCGAAGGCGACCCGCCCGCTGTCGGGATCGGCGTCGAGGCGTACGGACTCGGCGGACCGTTCCACCTCGGCGAGCGCCCGCTCGGCGGCGGCGCGGAAGGTGACCCCGGCGCGGGTGAGGCGGACGGCGCGGCCGTGGCGGGCGAAGAGGGCGACACCGAGATCGGCTTCGAGGCGGGCCAGCGCGCGGCTGAGCGTCGACTGCGGCATGCCCAACTCCTGGGCCGCGCGCGTCACATGCTCGTGTCGCGCCACGGCCGCGAACTGCGCGAGGCGCGGTGCCAGCAGCGCGCCCCAGGACTCCGGGTCCGGCCCCGTACCGGCTGTGTCGGCCACCGTATATGCCCCCTCCACCTGCGCTCATGCACCAGTGCATCAATCATGCACGATCTGTGCATTGGACGCATAAATGTGGACGCCCCTACGGTCGTGACATGTCACCCGCCGATACCGGGGCGGTCGCCGCGACCCGCGCGAACGCCCGAGCCCGAACGCAGGCCGCCACCACGGCCGATGACCGGCTCCGCCCCGGCTCCCCCGGCTACCGCCGCGCCAACCTCGCGCTGTTCGCCGCGGGACTGGCCACCTTCGCCCTGCTCTACTCCACGCAGGCGCTGCTGCCCGCCCTGTCCTCCGGCCTGTCGCTGAGCCCCGCGCGGGCCAGCCTCACCGTCTCGGCGACGACGGCCGCGCTGGCCGTCGCGCTCCTGCCGGTCAGCGCCCTCAGCGAGAAGTACGGCCGTACGCCGGTGATGACGGCCTCCGTCTTCGCCGCCTCGCTGCTCGCCCTCGCCGTGCCCTTCGCGCCCAACCCGGCCGTCCTCGTCGCGCTGCGCGCCGTGCAGGGCGTGGCGCTCGCCGGGCTGCCCGCGACCGCGATGGCGTATCTCGCCGAGGAGGTCCACCCGGCCGCCGTCCCCTCCGCGATCGGCCTGTACGTGGCGGGCAACTCCATCGGCGGCATGAGCTCGCGCGTCGTCGGCGGGGTCCTCTCCGAGGCGTTCGGCTGGCGCGCCGCGCTCTTCGCCGTCGGCCTGTCGGCGCTGGCCTGCGCGGTCGCCTTCCGGCTGCTCGTGCCGCCCGCCCGGCACTTCACGCCGGGACCCGTGCGTCCGGCCGCGCTGTGGCGCACGGTCACCGGGCACCTCGGCGACCCGCTGCTGCGCGGCCTCTACGCGATCGGCCTGCTCTTCATGGCGGTCTTCGGCGCCGTCTACACCGTCCTCGGCTACCGGCTGACCGCCGCGCCCTTCGGCCTCTCCCAGACCGCCGTCGGCGCGATCTTCCTCGTCTACCTCGTCGGTACGGCCGCCTCCGCCGCGTCCGGCGCGCTCCTCGCCCGTACGGGCCTGCGCGGCGCCTTCACCGTCGCCGCCGTACTGTGCGCCGCCGGGCTGCTGCTCACCCTGTCCGGGTCCCTGGCGCTGATCCTGCTCGGGCTCGTCCTGGTCACGGCCGGTTTCTTCACCGGCCACTCGGCCGCCTCCGGCGCGGTCAGCCGGACGGCCCTCACGGGCCGCGCGCAGGCGTCCGCGCTCTACCTGACCGCGTACTACATCGGCAACAGCCTCGGCGGCACGCTCGGCGCCGGCGCGTTCCACGCCGGGGGGTGGGGCGCGACGGTGTCGCTCGCGCTGGCGACCGTCGGCGCCGTCGGGCTCGTCGCGGGCCTCGCGCTCAGGCGGCCGGGCGCCGCCACGCCGTGACGTCCAGCTTTCCGGTGGTGCCCAAGTCGACCATCATCGTGACGCGTTGGGGAGGGGCGTCCTTGACCGGCGTGATCTCCAGGTATTCGCCCGTGCTCGCCGCCACCGTGCTGTCCGTCACCGTGTTGCGCCACACCAGCACTGTCAACGCCCGCTGTCCCGGCCGCAGTTCGATACGTGTCGGGGCCGGGTCGTCGATGCCGGTCGTGATCGACAAGCCCTGATGGACCGTCACCTTCAGGCGCTCGCGCGCCTTGTCCAGAACATACGTCCGCGGGTAACCCTCCACGGTGCGCGGCGACTTCCCGCAGTTCGTCACGTAGACGGCCATCGCCCGCAGGCCCATCGCGGCGTCCGGTTCCTCACCGGTGACGGCCAGGCCGCCCTCCGGACACGGCGGTTCCGTCACCACCGGCGCCGGCGCGGGGGGTGCCGCGTCCGTCGGCAGCCCCACGGCCGCCTCGGACCCCCCGTCCGTCCCGCACCCGCCCACCGCCAACACCGTTGCGGCCGCCGCCGCCACCGCCCACGTCCTCATCCCCACCATCCGCCGATCCTGACACATCCCCGGGGAGCCCATCCGGGGCGGTGAGCCGATCCTCTACGGGGCGCGGCCCCGACGCCCCTTCCACCCAGGGCGGTGGGCCGATCCTTTAATGCGCTGGGGGCACCTCCCAGCGGTAGCTGGGGGAGGAACTGCGCGGCCAGCCCCCACCGGGCCGGTGGTCCGGGGACAACCGAATTGCCCCGCTGGGGCGGGTGGTGACGTGCACGCACGTCGTGGCTTGTCGCGCAGTTCCCCGCGCCCCTAAAGGCCAGGCCCTGCGCAAAGGCACCGCGCCCCCCGCGCCCCTAAAAAACAGGCCCTGCGCAAAGGCACCGCGCCCCCGGCGCCTCTAAAGGCCAGGCCCTGCGCAAAGGCAGCGGGCCCGGCGCCGGGGCCTAGACGATGCGGTCGAGGATGATCGGGCGGGGGGAGAAGGAGGCACCCTCCGGGGCAACGGAGAAGGAGCCGTCGAGGGCTTCCTCCGCGTACGGGAACTTTTCCGGCGTGTCGGTGTGGAGGGTCAGGAGGGGCTGGCCCGCTACGACGGAGTCGCCCGGTTTGGCGTGGAGTTGGACCCCGGCCCCCGCCTGGACGGAGTCCTCCTTGCGGGCGCGGCCGGCGCCGAGCCGCCAGGCGGCGACGCCGACGGCGTAGGCGTCGAGGGAGGTGAGGACGCCGGAGGCGGGCGCGGGGACGACGAGGGTTTCGCGGGCCACCGGGAGCGGAGCGGAAGGGTCACCGCCCTGGGCGCGGATCATGCGGCGCCAGACGTCCATGGCGGAGCCGTCGGCGAGCGCCTTGGCGGGGTCGGCGTCGGGAAGCCCGGCGGCGGCCAGCATCTCGCGGGCGAGCGCCAGGGTCAGCTCGACGACATCGGCGGGGCCGCCACCGGCCAGCACCTCGACGGATTCGCGGACTTCGAGCGCGTTGCCCGCGGTGAGCCCGAGGGGTACGGACATGTCGGTGAGCAGGGCGACCGTGCGGACGCCGTGGTCGGTGCCGAGCCCGACCATGGTGGACGCCAACTCCCGTGCGTCCTCAAGGGACTTCATGAAGGCGCCGGAGCCGACCTTGACGTCGAGCACGAGCGACCCGGTGCCCTCGGCGATCTTCTTGGACATGATCGAGGAGGCGATCAGCGGGATGGCCTCGACCGTCCCGGTCACGTCGCGCAGCGCGTACAGCTTCTTGTCGGCGGGCGCGAGCCCGTCCCCGGCGGCGCAGATGACGGCGCCGACGTCGTCCAGGACGGCCAGCATCTCCTCGTTGGAGATCGAGGCGCGCCAGCCCGGGATGGATTCGAGCTTGTCGAGGGTGCCCCCGGTGTGGCCGAGGCCGCGCCCGGAGAGCTGCGGGACGGCGGCGCCGCACGCGGCGACCAGCGGGGCCAGCGGCAGCGTGATCTTGTCGCCGACGCCGCCGGTGGAGTGCTTGTCCGCGGTGGGGCGGGTGAGCGCCGAGAAGTCCATCCGCTCACCGGAGTTGATCATCGCGGCGGTCCAGCGGGCGATCTCGGCGCGGTCCATGCCGTTGAGCAGGATGGCCATGGCGAGCGCCGACATCTGCTCGTCGGCGACGGCACCGCGCGTGTAGGCGTCGATGACCCAGTCGATCTGGTCGTCGCTCAGCCTCTGGCGGTCCCGCTTGGTACGGATGACGGAAATGACGTCCACGAATAGTCCTAGCGGTCTGGCGGTTCAACCGCGTCAGCGGTTCAGGTCTTCCGGGCCGAACGCGTCCGGCAGGATCTCACTCATCGGCCGGATGCCGCCCGCGGTGTCGACCAGCAGGCCGGGCCCGCCGTTCTCCCACAGCAGTTGGCGGCACCGCCCGCACGGCATCAACAGGTTGCCGCGCAGGTCGGAGCAGGTGAAGGCGGTCAGTCTGCCGCCGCCCGAGGCGTGCAGCGCCGAGACCAGCCCGCACTCGGCGCACAGCGCGACCCCGTACGCGGCGTTCTCGACGTTGCAGCCGACGACCGTACGGACCGTGCCGTCGTCGGCGACGGCCAGCGCCGCGGCGCCGACCGGGAAACCGGAGTAGGGCGCGTACGCCTTCTCCATGATCTCCCGGGCGGCGGACCGCAGGCGGTCCCAGTCGACGGCGGCCGGGTCGGTGACGGGAGGCGTCATCCGCCCTCCCCCTTCCGGTACGGGACCCCGTCCGCCTTCGGCATGCGCAGCCGCTGTGCGGACAGGCCCATGACGAGCAGCGTGGCGACGTACGGCGTGGCCTGGACGACCTCGTCGGGGACGGAGTCGGTCAGCGCGTACCAGACGGCCAGCAGGACGGCGAAGCCCAGGGCGACGGCGGCGGGCACGTAGGACTTGCGGAAGAACTTCCAGGCGGCCATGGCCAGCAGCAGCAGCGCGAGCAGGAGCAGCAGGGCGTGCACGGAGGAGCTGCCGTTGCGGAGCTGGAGGCTGTCGGCGTATCCGAACAGGCCCGCGCCCATGGCGAGTCCGCCGGGGCGCCAGTTGCCGAAGATCATGGCGGCGAGACCGATGTAGCCGCGTCCGCCGGTCTGGCCCGCGAGGTAGAAGTGCGTGCCGATGGCGAGGAAGACGCCGCCGAGTCCGGCGAGGCCGCCGGAGACGATGACGGCCATGTACTTGTAGAAGTACACGTTGACGCCGAGGGATTCGGCGGCGACCGGGTTCTCGCCGCAGGACCGCAGCCGCAGGCCGAAGGCGGTGCGCCACAGCACGAAGAAGGTGGCGACGAAGAGCACCAGCGTGAGGATGGTCAGCGACGAGATGTGCGTGACCAGGCCGCCGAGGATGCCCGCCACGTCGGAGATCAGGAACCAGTGGTGGTTCTCGACGGTGGCCAGCCAGTGCGAGAGTCCGGGCACGGTGAAGGACTTGATGGAGTCCATCGGCGGGGACTGCTTGGGGCTGCCGCCCTTGGAGGCCGCCTCGCCGACGGTGAACCAGCGCTTGGCGAGGTACGCGGTGACGCCGGTGGCGAGGATGTTCATGGCGACACCGGCGATGATGTGGTCGACGCCGAAGGTGACGGTGACGATCGCGTGCACGAGGCCGCCCGCCGCGCCGCCGAGCACACCGGCCAGGACAGCGAGCCACGGGTCGGTCTGCCAGCCCACCGCCGCGCCGAAGAAGGCGCCGAGGATCATCATGCCCTCGAGGCCGATGTTGACCACACCGGCCCGCTCGGACCACAGGCCGGCGAGTCCTGCCAGGCCGATCGGTACGGCGCCGGCGAGCGCTCCGGCGATCTGGCCGTCGGAGGTGATGTCGTTCGCGCCGGTGATGATCCGGACCAGGGAGACGACGATCAGCGCGGCGGCGATCATCAGCAGGATCACCGGGAAGGTGATCTTGAGCCGGGGCGCCTTGCCGCCGTTGGTCACGCGCGGCGCGGCCGGCGGCGGGGTCTGGGTAGCGGTGGCAGTCACGCCGTCACCTCCTGCTTGTCGTCGGGGCCGGAGTCGGGGCCATTGCCGGTGCCATTGCCGGTGCCGTTGCCGGTGCCGTTACCTGAACCGTTGCCGGTGCCGGGGCCTGTTCCGTTGCCCGGACCGGACGCCGCGGCGAGTTCCGCGCCCACCTGGCGCTGCTGGCGGGTGATGCCGTAGCGGCGGACCAGTTCGTAGGCGATGACGACGGCCAGGACGATGACGCCCTGGATGACGCCGACGATCTCCTTGTCGTACCCCTCGAACTCCAGGCCGTTGGAGGCCCGCTCCAGGAAGGCCCAGAGCAGGGCGCCGATGCCGATGCCGATCGGGTTGTTGCGGCCGAGCAGGGCGACCGCGATACCGGTGAAGCCAATACCGGTCGGGAAGTCCGTGCCGTACTCGTACGACTGGTTGAGCAGGGTCGGCATGCCGACGAGTCCGGCCATCGCGCCGGAGATCAGCATGCTGGTGACGACCATCTTCTTGACGCTGACGCCGCTGGCCTCGGCGGCGGACTCCGAGCGGCCGACCGCGCGCAGGTCGAAGCCGAAGCGGGTGCGCGAGAGCACGAACCAGTAGATGACACCGGCCAGCACCGCGAAGACGATGAAGCCGAAGACCGGGTCGGTGGAGGTGGTGAAGTTGAACAGGTGGCTGGAGGACGGCAGCGGCTTGGTGGAGATCATGTTCGCCGCTTTGTCGGTGACGCCGAGCCGTCCGTCGCGCAGGAAGTAGCCGATCACGATGCCCGCGAGGGAGTTCAGCATGATCGTGGAGATGACCTCGCTGACCCCCCGGGTCACCTTGAGGACACCCGCGATGGCCGCCCACAGCGCGCCGACGACCATGGCGGTGAGGATGATGACCGGGATCTGGATGATGCCGGGGATCGACATCGCGCCGCCCGCGGCGGCGGCGAAGAAGGCCGCGAGCCGGTACTGGCCGTCCACACCGATGTTGAACAGGTTCATCCGGAAGCCGACCGCCACCGCGAGACCCGCGAGGTAGTACGTGGTCGCCTTGTTGAGGATGTAGACCTGGCTATCGGTCTTGCTGCCGTAGTTCACCATCACGTCGAACGCGTGGAACGGCTCCTTGCCGGTGGCCAGCAGCACCAGGGCGGTGACCACCAGCGCGCCGACGACGGCGAGCACGGGGGCGGCGACGCCCAGGGCCAGCCGGTCCTTGTCGAACTTCTTCATCGGTCCTCTCCCCCGAGCTTCTTGGGCCGGTCCTCTGAGACGGCCGAGGTGTCGGTCCCGGCCCCGTGTTCGAGATGGCCGCTGGCGGCACCGGTCATCGCGGATCCCAGCTCTTCCGGGGTGATGGTGGCGGGGTCGGCGTCGGCGACGAGCCGTCCCCGGTACATGACGCGCAGAGTGTCGGACAGGCCGATCAGCTCGTCGAGGTCGGCGGAGATCAGCAGCACCGCCAGACCCTCGCGGCGGGCCTCACGGATCTGGTCCCAGATCTGCGCCTGCGCGCCGACGTCCACGCCCCGGGTGGGGTGCGCGGCGATCAGCAGCTTGGGCAGGTGGCTCATCTCGCGGCCGACGATCAGCTTCTGCTGGTTGCCGCCGGACAGCGAGGCCGCGGTGACCTCGATGCCGGGGGTACGGACGTCGTACTCCTTGACGATCCGCTCGGTGTCGCGGCGGGCGGCGCCGGAGTCGATCAGGAAGCCGCGGCTGTTGGGGCGCTCGGTGACATGGCCGAGGATGCGGTTCTCCCACAGCGGCGCTTCCAGCAGCAGGCCGTGCCGGTGCCGGTCCTCGGGGATGTAGCCGATGCCGTCCTCGCGCCGCTTGCGGGTCGGCACGTGGGCGATGTCGCGGCCGTCGAGCACGAGGCCGCCGGAGTCCAGCTCCCGCATGCCCATGATGGCCTCGACCAGTTCGGCCTGGCCGTTGCCCTCGACGCCCGCGATGCCGAGGATCTCGCCCTTGTGGATGGTGAAGGAGATGTCGTCGAGCACCTTGCGCTCGATGCCGTCGAGGTCGACGGTGCCCAGCCGCAGCCCGTCCACGGTGAGCATCGGCTCGGTGGTGACGGTCGACTCGCGGGTCTCGGGCGAGGGCAGTTCGCTGCCGACCATCAGCTCGGCGAGCTGCTTGGCCGTGGTGGTCCCCGGGTCCGCCTCGCCGACGGTGGTGCCGCGCCGGATGACGGTGATGACGTCGGCGACCGACAGCACCTCGCCGAGCTTGTGCGAGATGAAGATGACGGTCAGGCCCTCGGCCTTCAGTCCGCGCAGGTTCTCGAAGAGCGCGTCGACCTCCTGCGGCACCAGGACGGCGGTCGGCTCGTCCAGGATCAGCGTGCGGGCGCCGCGGTAGAGGACCTTGAGGATCTCCACCCGCTGCCGGTCGGCGACGCCCAGGTCCTCGACCAGGACGTCGGGGCGTACGCCGAGGCCGTAGGCGTCGGACAGCTCCTTGATCCGGGCGCGGGCCCTGCCGCCGATGCCGTGCAGGCCCTCGCTGCCGAGGACGGTGTTCTCCAGCACGGTGAGGTTGTCGGCGAGCATGAAGTGCTGGTGCACCATGCCGATCCCGCGGGCGATGGCGTCGCCGGGGTCGCCGAGCGTCACCACCTCGCCGTCGATGGCGATGGTGCCCTCGTCGGGCTTCTGCATGCCGTAGAGGATCTTCATCAGGGTGGACTTGCCGGCGCCGTTCTCGCCCACGAGGGCGTGCACGGTGCCGCTGCGCACAGTGATGTCGATGTCGTGGTTGGCGACGACGCCGGGGAACCGCTTGGTGATGCCGCGCAGCTCGACGGCGGGCGGCGCGGCGGACCGGCCGGGGGCCGGGGCGGCGGGTGGACTCGTGGACGCGTTGATGACGCACTCTCCTGGGGGGAAAGGCTCGGAGCGGCAGGGCGGGTGGGGTGAAGATATCGCGTGAACGTATCGTGGAAATGGCACTCTACGCGCGTAGTTGTGTTCATTCCACAGGCTGGGGACCACGGGATTCCGACAGGACGGTTCCTGGGATTTCCGGGTGTTCCCGCATGGTTCCGCACAGTGATCGAGGCTCGGCGGGGGGCGCCGCAGCATCCCCCCGCCGAGCCTCGCGAACCGGTTGTCGTACCGCCGGTCCAGCGGGGACCCGTGACCGGGTCCCCGGCTTACGTCACGGCTTCGAGCTCACCTTGATCGCGCCCGAGACGATCTTCTGCTTGGCCGTGTCGAGCTGCGACTGGATGTCGGCGATGAAACCGCCGGACGTCGCCAGCGACACACCGTCGTTGGCCAGGTCGTACGTGTTGGTGCCGGTCTTGGCCTTGCCCTCGTGCACCGACTTGATCAGGTCGTACGTGGCCACGTCGACGTTCTTGACCGCCGAGGTCAGGATGTGGTCCTTGTACTTGGCCAGGGCCGGGTCCTCGTACTGGTCGGAGTCCACGCCGATCGCCCAGGCGCCGGCCTTGCCCGCCACCGCCTGGATCGCGCCGTCACCGGACAGACCGGCGGCGGTGTAGATCACGTCCACGCCGCTGTCGAGCATGCCCTGCGCCTTGCCCTGCGCCGACGTCGGGTCGTTGAAGCCCTTGGTGTCGGTCTCGTACAGGTACTGGCGGGTGAGCTGGACCGACGGCTTGGTGTCCTTGACGCCCTGGGCGAAGCCCGCGTCGAAGGTGCCGATCAGGGTGTTGTGCACACCGCCGATGAAGCCGACCTTGTTGGTCTTGGTCTTCAGGGCCGCGGCCACACCGGCGAGGTACGAGCTCTGCTCGGTGGCGAAGACCATGGAGTCGACGTTGGGCAGGTCCACGACCGAGTCGACGATGCCGAAGGTCACCTTGGGGTACTTCTTGGCGATCTTCGTGACCGAGTCGCCGTAGGTGAAGCCGACCGCCACGACGGGGTTGTAGCCGCCGCCCGCGAGGAGGTCGAGGCGCTGCTCGCGGTCGGACTCCGTCTCGCCGTTGCTGGCGGTCTGGTCCTTCGACCCGATCTTGAACTCCTTGACGGCCTTGTCCATGCCGCGGGCCGCGGAGTCGTTGAAGGAGTGGTCGCCACGGCCGCCGACGTCGAAGGCGAGACCGACGCCCTTGTCCTTGCCGCTGTCCGAGGAGCTGCTGCTGCCGCACGCGGTGGCAGTGAGCCCCAGAGTCGCGGACACCATACCCGCGACGATGATCTTGGATACCCGGCGCAAGAGGGTCCCCTTCAGTCTGAAGCGCCCCGTCCGGCGCTGGCTAAGCGGGAGCTTAACGCGCGTAGATGTCAGGTAAAGACCGAATGACGGCCCGTTATCGGATCGACGCATTTCAGCCAGGTGACGGACCGGTAGCGGGGGGTTCACCCGGTGTCAGGACAGCAGGACAGCCGCCGTGAAAAGCTCCACGCCGACCGCGATCGCCCCCTCGTCCACGTCGAAATCGCCCTGGTGCAGATCGCGCTTGGCGGTGTCGCCGACCGGCCGCACGCCGAGCCGGGCCAGCGCGCCCGGCACCCGCTCCAGATACCAGGAGAAGTCCTCGCCGCCCAGGCTCTGCTCGGTGTCCTCGACCGCGTGCAGGCCGTAGCGCGCGGTCATCGCGTCCCGCAGCAGCTCCACCGAAACCGCCTCGTTGACCACCGGCGGCACACCGCGCTGGTAGGTGATCTCGCACTTCGCCCGGTACATCGCCGTGATCTGGTCGATCACCTCGTGCACCAGGTCGGGTGCGTCGTGCCAGGCCGTCAGGTCCAGGCAGCGGACGGTGCCCTCCAGCTCCGCGTACTGCGGGATGACGTTGGCCGCGTGCCCGGCCTGGATGCGGCCCCACACGATGCTCAGCCCGGACCTGGGGTCCACGCGCCTGGCCAGTACGGCGGGCAGTTCGGCGGCGAGCTTCGCGGTGGCCATCACCAGGTCGGTGGTCAGATGCGGGCGGGCGCTGTGTCCGCCGGGGCCCTCCAGCGTCAGGGTCAGCCGGTCGGCGGCCGAGGTGATCGGCCCCTGGCGCAGCCCGATCCTGCCGACCTCCACCTTGGGGTCGCAGTGCACCGCGAGGATACGGTCGACGCCGTCGAGCACGTTCGCCTTGATCGCGTCCAGCGCGCCGCCGGGCATGATCTCCTCGGCCGCCTGGAACACCAGCCGCACCGGGCGCGGGAGCGCGCCCCGCTTGTCCAGCTCCGCGAGGACCAGGCCGGCGCCGAGCACGATCGTGGTGTGCACGTCGTGGCCGCACGCGTGCGCCCGGCCCTCGACCGTCGATCGGTACTCCACGGTCTTGGTGTCGGGCACCGGCAGCGCGTCCAGGTCGGCGCGCAGGGCGAGGCGGGGGCGCTGGGGGCGTGCCGCGCCGCTGTCGCCGCCGTTGCCGCTGTCGTCCGTGTCGCCGATGTCGCACACCAGTCCGGTCCCGCCGGGCAGCACCCGAGGGCTCAGCCCCGCGCGCTCCAGCCGGGCCCTGATCTGCTCGGTCGTCCGGAACTCCTGCCGCCCCAATTCGGGGTTCCTGTGCAGGTCACGGCGGAAGGCGATCAGCTCGGCGCGCAGTGCGTCGTCCACGACGGTCTCGGCGAGACCGGACAGCACAGCCGCGGTCAGCCCGTCGGACGGCGGTGTAGGTGAATCGTTCACCTCAGTCAGCGTAGGGCCCATCACCGGCTCCTCTTACGTGATCGGGAAAGTTTTTGTCCTGCGGGAGGAGAAGAAGTCGCCCGATCGGCGCATACCCAGTCACCCTCGGGGGTAAGAAAACTTTTTAGGTCTCTTACACCCATACTGGCTCAACGAGCCGTCCCACGCGAGGCAACGCGACCGTCTCCGACGACCCCCGCCTCACGGGTGAGACCCCTCACCTTACGACCCTCGTGTTACGGCAACGTGTGCCGCCCGAGTGTTCCGCTCCCCACGCCCCCGTGCTCCGCACCTCCGCCGCCCACCGCGCCCGGCTGCGCGCCCAACGCGGCGGTTACTCTCGCGACATGGGCGACTTCCTTCAGGTGAGCACTGCTACGGAAACTCGTGACCAGGCGGTGGAGTTGGCCGCGTCCGCGGTGCGTGAGCGTCTGGCCGCGGGGGCGCAGGTCGTCGGGCCGGTGACATCGGTGTTCTGGCACCTGGGGAAGTTCGGTACCGGGGAGGAGTGGCGGTTGCTGCTGACCACCCGGGCGGAGCGGTACCAGGCCCTCGAAGATCATCTGTTGCGGCACCATCCGTGGGACAACCCCGAGGTGTCGGCGGTGCCGGTCGTCGCCGGTTCGGAGGCGTCCTTCCGGTGGATCGAGACGAACACCACGCCCGAAGCGGCTTCGTAACCCTCAGACCGCTGCCTTCTCCAGCACGTCCGCCACTGCGGCGACATCACGGTGCCGCGCGAGCCGCTCCACAAACGGTGCGAGGCGCTGCTTCGGACGGACGGATGCGACCCCGTTGGCGAGGTCGAGCGCCCGGCCGGTGACCTTGGCGGCCTGTTCGATCTCTCCGGCGGTCAGGTAGGAGGCGGCCAGCCACGACAGGTAGAGCGCTTTGTCGCGGGCGTGGCTGTCGTCGTACCCGGCCAGTGCTGCCTCCAGCACGGGCACGGCGCGCAGCGGACGGCGCAGTTCGCTCCAGCAGCGGCCGGACATGATCTGGAGTTCGTTGCTGTCGACCCATGCCACCCAGTCGGGTTGGGGCGCGGCGCCGAGGTCGGCCAGTGCTTCCTCGGCGTGGCTGAGCGCCTTCTCCGCTTCCGTGGCGAGTCCCGCGACGGCGCAGGCCCACGCCAACCGCTCGTGGAGCAGGGCTCGCACCCCGGCGGGGGCGTCGGGTGTGAGGGTTCGGCAGGAACGCGCGGCGATCTCCACTCCGGCTTTCCGGTCGCCGGCCACGGTCTGTAGGCGGTGTGGCGATCGCTGGGGTCGTTCGCGTTCACCGTCGCCACGCCCGCCCGCGTGTATCTCTACGAAGCGCGCGGCCTGAGTTGTGGTCCGCAGGAACTCGCGGAAAGCGAAGCGGACTTCGCGCTCGGGTGGTGGTCCATGGGAGAGGCTTTGCGCGCCGCCGGGGACGGTCGGTTTCTGTTGCCCGCGGGGCCGCTCGCGCTGTTGCTGGCGGACCGGGCGGGGGCTCAGGGGGCTCAGGTGTCGGAGGGGCGGGGGCCCAGGAGGCGGGTGTAGAGGTCGAGGAGGGGGGCGGACTCGGTCTGCCAGGACCATTGGCGGAGGATGTCGGTGCGGTCGTATGCCTTGCGGTAGCGGCGCGGGTTGGTGAGGACGGCGCCGACCGCGCGGACGAAGTCGGCGGTGTCGCGGGCGCGGAAGACCTCGCCGTTGCCGAGTTCGAGGGTGGCGGCGGCCATGGCGCGGACGTCGCTGACGACCACGGGCAGCCGGGCGTGGGCGTATTCGAAGTAGCGGGTGGCCAGCACCGTTTGGTGGTGCGGGAGTTGGTGGACGGGCAGGACGCCGATGTCGGCGGAGGCGAGGAAGCGCGGGATCTCGGCGACGGGGACGTACGGGAGGACGTGCAGCCGTCCGTGGACGCCGAGTTGGGCGGCGCGCTCGCGCAGCTCGCGCAGGTGCGGGTGGCCGGGGTCGGGCACGACGAAGGCGGCGTGCAGGTCGTACAGCTTGGGCAGCGCCTCCACGACGGTGGCCGGGCCGCGGTCCGGGGTGACGGGTCCTGTGTGCACCAACAGCGGGATGTCGGGCGCCAGATGGCAGCGCGCCCTGATGCCCGCGGGGTGCGCGGCGACGGAGGCGGCGGCCAGCGGCGGCGCGTTGCGGACCACGGCGGGCGTGGCCGCCAGCCGGTGCCGTGCGCGCAACTCCCTTGCCAGGCCCTCGCCGACGGTGACGACGCCGTCGGCCTCGGGCGCGAAGGTCCGTTCGTACGCCTCGCCCGCCACGGCCGCGCGGCGGGAGGCGGCCGGGGTGCGCGGCGGCGCGTCCCACACGACCTCGATACGGTGCCCCGCCCCTTCGGCCCGCAGCGCCGCGCGGGTGGCGACGCCGAGCGCCCGGTGGCCGAGCGCGTGGATCAGATGCGGGCGGACGGCGTCCAGCACCGGGCCGTACGCGACCTCCTCGTCCAGCAGGCCGGGGTCGAGGCGGCGCCACGCGCGGCGGCCGAGCAGCAGTCGCAGCGTCTCGGTGACGAAGTTGTCCAGCCGGGCCGTCGGGCTTTTGCGGCGGCGGACCGCCGCCAGGTACTGCGCCGCGCGCAGCCGTGTCCATCCGGCCCGCAGTCCGTGCCGCAGCCACGCCAGCGCGTGGCCCGTGCGGGCCGCCGCGAGCAGCGGCAACGCCCGGTGCACGACGTCCAGTTCGGCGGTGCGGGTGACGAGCACCGCGCGCTCGGCCGTCACCAGTGCCGTGCGGTGGTCGTACGCCGCCGCGCTCCGGTACGCCAGCGGCCAGCGCAGCCCGGGTCTCGGCCGCCGCACCCGGTGCGCGCCGAGTACGCCGCGCACGGCGACCTTCCGTACGTCCACGCCCTTCGGCGTCACCGTCGCCGGTGCCCTGCCGATCAGCGTGACCCGATAGCCCGCCGCCCGCGCCGCGTCCGCCACCCTCAGGGCACGCGAGTCGCCGTCCAATCCACCGGGGTCGCCTCCGGCGAGGATCGCTACGTGGGCCGGGGCCCTTAAACCCTCCGTCATTCCCGAAGCCAACCTCACGGGGGTGATCATTTGGTTACGTCAGCCTTGACGTGAGGCGAACGAGGCTGAACCGCCGCCCGGTTGGCCCCGCCGGCCGGTGGTCAGACAACAGCCGAATCGCCCCGCTGGGGCCGGGGGTGACGTGCAGCCACGTCTCGGCCGCCCGCGCAGTTCCTCCCCCGGCTACCGCTGGGAGGTGCCCCCAACGCCCCAAAAAGATCGGCCTAACGTCGCGGAGTGGTGGCCGCCCAGAGGAGGAGGGCGGCCAGGCTCAGGGCGGCGCCGAGGGCGCAGACGGCGAGCCAGCCCGCGGCGGCGTAGAGGGTGGTGGCGGCGAAGGCGCCGGAGGCGCTGCCGAGGGAGTAGAAGACCATGTAGCCGCCGATGAGGCGGCTGCCGGCTTCGGGGCGGAGGGCGTGGACCAGGGTCTGGTTGGTGACGTGGACGGCCTGTACGGCGAGGTCGAGGACGATGACGCCGACGGCGAGGGCCCAGAGGGACTGGCGGGTGAAGACGAGGGGCAGCCAGGAGACGGTGAGCAGGGTCAGGGCGATGCCGGTGGTGCGCTGGGACAGGCCGCGGTCGTTGAGGCGGCCGGCCGCGGTGGCGGCCAGGGCGCCGGCGGCCCCGGCCAGGCCGAAGGCGCCGATCGCGGTGTGGGACAAGGAGAGCGGGGGCTCGCTGAGCGGCAGCGCGACACTGCTCCACAGGACGCTGAAGGCGGCGAAGACCAGGAGCGCGAGCAGGGCTCGTATCCGGAGCAGGCGTTCCCGCGCGAACAGCGTGACGGTGGAGCGCAGCAGCCGCCCGTATCCCCCGGACGTTCGCGGAGCGCCGGGACGGGACGGCAGCAGGCGGTGCAGGGCCAGGGCGAGCACGCAGGTCAGGACGGCGGAGGTGAGGTAGACCGAGCGCCAGCCCGCGAGGTCGGCCAGGACGCCGGAGGCGGTACGGGCGAGCAGGATGCCGGTGACCACGCCGCTGGTCACCAGGCCGACGACGCGCCCGCGTTCGCCGGGCGGAGCCAGCGACGCGGCGAAGGCGACGAGCGTCTGGGTGACGACCGCGAGCAGTCCCACGGCGGCGAGCCCCACGAGCAGGAGCGCCGCGTCGCCCGCGGTGCCGACCGCCGTCAACGCCCCTGCCAGGAACAGGAGTTGTGCCACGACGAGGCGTCTGCGGTCGAGCAGGTCGCCGAGCGGTACGAGGAAGAAGAGGCCGAGGCCGTAGCCGACCTGGGTCAGGGTCACGATCGCGCCGACCGTCGCCGTACCGATCGAGAAGTCGCGGCCCAGGGTGACCAGGAGGGGCTGCGCGAAGTAGACGTTGGCCACGGAGGTGCCGCAGGCGACCGCGAAGAGCAGGGTGACGCCTCGGGTCAGCGTGAATCCGGGTTTCGCCGCGCCGGGCCCCGCGACCCGCGCCGTATCGACAGGACCGGCCTCGCCCACGACCTCGCACGCTCGTCCCACGCCAAGCCCTCCCTCGCTGGTTTCATCTTGCTACCAGTTGGACCATAAGCCGATCCGGTAGCATGATGCAACCAGGATGGAACACGTCACAGAGGGAGGGCGAGATGGTGGAGCGGACCCGCTTCGACGACAGCGACTGCCCCGTCGCGCGCTCGGTCGACACCATCGGGGACTGGTGGTCCCTGCTGATCGTGCGGGACGCCTTCGACGGCAGCCGCCGCTTCGGGGAGTTCCAGCGCGGTCTCGGCGTCGCGAAGAACATCCTCACCGCGCGCCTGCGCTCGCTGGTCGCCGCCGGGGTGCTCGACACCGTCCCCGCCTCGGACGGCAGCGCCTACCGCGAGTACGTACTGACGCCGAAGGGCAAGGACCTGTTCCCCGTCGTCGTCGCGCTGCGGCAGTGGGGCGAGCGCAATCTCTTCGCCCCCGACGAGCCGCACTCGGAGCTGACCGACCTCCGCCAGGGACGTCCCCTGCGCACGCTGGAGGTCCACGCCGCGGACGGGCGGCGGCTCGACGCCGACGACACCGCCGTCACCAAAGTCACCAAGGTCCCCTGAGGCGGCGGGACTTGAGCCGGACCCGGGGCCCTGGGCCTCAGGCGGGACCCGGGGACCTGGGGCTCAAGCCGGGCTCGGGACTCAGGCGGGACCCGGGACTCAGGCCGGGCTCGGGGACTCGGCCGCGTTCAGGCCGTGCAGGTCACGGGCCGAGTGGTTGATGCCGGTCAGGAAGGTGTGGGCGCGCGGCGAGGCGGCGGCCGTCAGCCACTCCTGGTCGATGTCGATGACGACGATACGGACTCCCGTACCGCCGAGCGCGAGCGGCAGCGTGTGCACGACGGTGGAGGGGAAGGACAGGACGGTCCGGCCGATCGGGCCGCGGCGGGCGACGAGTTCGAGCGGGAGGTCGGGCCGGACGATCTCCAGGCCGGTCTCGGCGGCGAGCCGGTGGAGCTTGTCGACGGCCTCGCGGCGGTGCGCGAAGTACCGCTTGGCGCCGTGCCGTTCGGCGAGCGAGCGGACGACGGCGAGGTACCGCTCGGGGTCGACGACGCCGGTCTCGACGAGGGAGGTGCCGATCAGGTCGGTGCCCGCCAGCGTGCGCGGCGGCCCGAAGCGGCTGCGGGTCCAGGCGAAGCGGTTGGTGCGCAGCGCCATCCCCGGAGGCGGCGTCGCGGGCATCGCGCTGAAGAGTTCGACATGGCGCCGCTTGCCGGGCGTCAGGCGGCGGCGGGCCGCGGAGGAGAAGATCCCGAAGGCCGCGTCGACGGGCGAACGGCGCCGCCCCGAGCGGTGCCAGCGCACCAACCGGCCGCCTCTGGAGAGGATTTCGGTGAACTCCATGGTCGCGGTGCCGTCGTCCACGACGGTCAGCTCACGGGCGCGGCACAGCGGGAGCAGCACCTGGACGAGCCGTGAGAACGGGTCGCCGATCACGAGGTGCCTGACCCGGAAGAGCAGCGGCGCGAGCGAGACCGCCGTACGCAGGAGGCCGCCGCGGCTGCCGCGGGCCTCGAACCAGCGGACCACCGCGCCTTCGTCGCGGGCGAGTTCGGCCATGCGGCGCAGTTGGCCGCGGCTGGTGGGGTCGACCGGGGACAGGACGACGACGGTGAGCGGTCGCGCGACCGGTTCCGGTTCGGCGGGTACCGCCGGTTCACCGGTGGTGCGGGCGGCGGGGACGGTGGGCGGATGGATGTGCGCCCACTCCAGGACGTTGAGGAGCTGGACGGGTGACTCGACGAGCGCGACGGCGCCGATACCCGGTGCGGGCACCTGCCCGGCCGCGACTGCGGGCTTACCGGTCATGGCCGTTCCCCTTTTCCTCTGCGGTTGTGCGCGGGACCGGGAGACCCGAAGGTCCCGCGGTCCCGCCGGTCCTGGTCAGTGATCCCCGCCGCCCTTCCGGGGTCAGACGGCGGCGGGTGCCTCGACGCCCGCGGCCTCGGACTCGGCGACGACGCCCGCGACGCGGCGCAGCTTCTTCATCGGGCCGAGCTCGCCCTCGTAGACCTTCTTGACGCCGTCGCCGAGGGAGGTCTCGATGATCCGGATGTCGCGCACCAGGCGCTCCAGGCCGGTCGACTCGACCGAGGCGGCCTGGTCGGAGCCCCACATGGCGCGGTCGAGGGTGATGTGCCGCTCGACGAAGACGGCGCCGAGCGCGACCGCGGCGAGCGTGGTCTGGAGGCCGACCTCGTGGCCGGAGTAGCCGACGGGCACGTTCGGGTACTCGGACTGGAGGGTGTTGATCATCCGCAGGTTCAGCTCTTCGTGCTTGGCCGGGTACGTCGACGTGGCGTGGCACAGCACGATGTTGTCGCTGCCGAGCACCTCGACCGCGTGCCGGATCTGCTTCGGCGTGGACATGCCGGTGGACAGGATCACGGTGCGGCCGGTGCCGCGCAGGGCGCGCAGCAGGTCGTCGTCGGTCAGGCAGGCGGAGGCCACCTTGTGGGCGGGCACGTCGAACTTCTCCAGGAAGGCGACGGACTCGACGTCCCACGGGGAGGCGAACCAGTCGATGCCGCGCTTGCGGCAGTACTCGTCGATCGACCGGTAGCCGGCCTCGTCGAACTCGACGCGGTGCCGGTAGTCGATGTACGTCATACGGCCCCAGGGGGTGTCGCGCTCGATCTCCCACTGGTCGCGCGGGGTGCAGATCTCCGGGGTGCGCTTCTGGAACTTGACCGCGTCGCAGCCCGCGGCGACGGCCGCGTCGATCAGTGCGAACGCGTTCTCCAGGTCGCCGTTGTGGTTGATGCCGATCTCGCCGGTGACGTAGACGGGCTGTCCGTTGCCGATGTGGCGGGAGCCGACGCGGCGGAGGTTTGCGGGGATGGATGTGGTCACGAGGGTGTTCCTTACGGGTTGGGACTGTCGGGGGGATGGATGTGTGCCGCCGGCGCGGCCGGGGTCGGCGGTCGCCGGCGGCTGCTTGTCAGCGGGCGAGAGTGGGGCCCAGCAGCCAGGCGGCGATCTCTCTGATCGCGCCGTGACCGCCCTGGGCGGTGGTGATGGCGCGGGCCGAGGCGCGCACCACGTCGTGGGCACCGGCGACGGCGACGGGCCAGCCGACCAGGCCGAAGCACGGCAGGTCGTTGACGTCGTTGCCCGCGTAGAGCACCCGCTCGGGCGCGATGCCGTTCTCCTCGCACCACTGCTTGAGGGCGAGGTCCTTGCGGTCGATGCCGTGCAGCACGGGGACCTTGAGCTTGCGGGCCCGTGCGGCGACGACCGGGTTGGTCTCGGTGGACAGGATGAGGACGGGCATTCCGGCGCGGCGCAGGGCCGCGACGCCGAGGCCGTCACCGCGGTGCACGGTGACCGACTCGTGCCCGTCGGCGTCGATCAGCACCCGGTCGTCGGTCTGGGTGCCGTCGAAGTCGAGGACGACCGCGTCGACGTCGCCCCAGCCGGGGGTCGTCGTGCGCGGGTCGAGCAGCGGGGCGAGGGCGCGGGCCCGTTCGAGGTCGGCGGGTTCGTCGATCTCCAGCACGCGGGCCGGGTCGGTGCGCACCAGCGCGGTCCTGCCGAAGAAGCGGTGGTTCGCGGCGCGGAAGCCGTCGGCGCGCATCGCGTACGCGGTGCCGGTCTCCAGCAGGTCCTGCGGCCGGTCCTGGCGGCGCGGCCGGGTGGACTTGTCGTGGTTGACGCCGACGGCGCCCCCGGCGGCGGGCGCGGTGACGGCGGAGGCGGGCGCGGTGACGTCGGCCGTCCTGCCCGATGGGGCTTCCGCGGTCCCGTTCACGGACTCGTGCGACGTGTCGGCCGCCGCCGCGTCCCCGGCCTCGCGCCATATGAAGCCGTGGAAGGGGGCGACGGTGTGGGCGGTGTCCGCGCCGCCGTCCAGCACCGCGGCGGCGACGCCGTCGACCTCCTCCGCGGTGATGAACGGGCTGGTGCACTGGACGAGCAGGACGACGTCGGTGGCCGCGCCGCTCATCGCCTCGTGGGCGTCCATCGCGTGCAGCACCGCGGCCTCGCTGGTCGCGGTGTCGCCCGCGATCGCCGCCGGGCGCAGGACGACTTCGGCGCCCGCGGCGCGCGCGACCTCGGCGATGGAGGGGTCGTCGGTGGAGACGACGACCGCGGTCACCCGCCCGGCCTCGACGCAGGCCGCCACCGCCCGCGCCACCAGCGGCACCCCGCCCACCGGCGCCAGGTTCTTGCCGGGCACCCCCTTGGACCCCCCGCGCGCGGGGATGACGGCAAGGACGCTTCCGGCCGGGGTGGTGGATCGGTCGCTCATCGGGTGACTCCTGTCGTCTTTCGGGCCCGGCGGCCCCGGCGCCCCGCTCCCGCGAGGGGCTCTGTGCTTTCGCCGCGTATGCGGAGGACGGCCGCTCCAGGGGCGCGGGGAACCGCGCGCTCGGCCGGGAATCGCGTGCGGGCCGTCACAGCTGGCCCCAGCGGCGGATGGTGGGGGCGACGCGCTGGACGCCCTGGCGGTAGGCGGTGCGGGCGGAGTTGCGGACGAAGTCGCGGACCGCGCGGCGGACGGGGCCGGGGTCGCGCGGGGCGAGGCCGCCGACGGGTTCGCCCTTGGGGTCGAGGCCGTGGCGGGCGAGGACACCGGGGAGGTAACCGGGGGCGGTGCGCAGCGTGTAGTACGGCGTGATCCTCGGCAGTTCGGGTTCGGCGAGCAGTGCCTGGACGCGGGCGCGCAGGGCGGCGAAGGGCGCGAGGGCGGCGACGCCGTGGGCCGCGGTCCAGTCGGGGTGGGCGTGCGGCACGTGGCCGTCGTCCAGTTCGTCCCAGGAGGCGAAACAGCCGGAGCCGAGGAAGTGGTGGTTGCCGAGCGATTCGCGGATGCCGAGGTCGGTGAGGATCGCGGTCGGGATGCCCCGGTGCAGCGATTCGAGCGCGGCGGTCGAACTGACCGTGACCAGCAGGTCCGTACGGTCCAGGACCTCGGCCATGTTGCCGTAGACCAACTGGAGGTTGTCCGGCGGATCGAGGGCGGCGACCAGCTTCTGGTACGGGTGTTCCTCGATGTGCGTGGTGTGCTCGCCGGGCTTGCTGCGCAGCTTGACCAGCACCTCGCGCTCGGTGTGCCGCCGCGCGTGGTCGACAGTGCGGCGCAGCAGGTGCGTCCGGTCGGCCCGGCCCTCGGGCGCGGACGGCTGCACGGCGAAGGTGACGGTGAACGGCCGCTGGTCGTCGGGCCGGTACGGCTCGCCGCCGAGGAACGGCAGCGCGGTCTCGACGATGCTCGTGGTGCGGTAGCCGACGCCTTCGTACACGTCCCTGAACCGCCGTGCGTCGTCGGCGCTGTTGGCGAGGACGACATCGGCCCCGGCGCGCAGCAGCAGACCGTCGGCGAGCTTCTCGTATACGACGCCGACGTATCCGGTGACGACCAGCGGTCGCTGCGGGCGGCCTTCCCAGGCGCGCGCGAAGCCGTGCAGGAGCGCCTGGACGGTGCCGCCGACGCAGGAGATGACGACCACGTCGCAGCTCTCCTCGTCGATGTCGGCCAGCATCTCGGCGGCGGTCGCCTCCTCCATGGAGTCGGCCGGAATACCGAGTTCCGCCAGTTGGCGGGGCGTGGGGGTGGCCCGGCCGCGCAGCAGCCGCGCGTCGAGTCGGGCCTCGGGGTCGATCCGGCGCGCGGTCAGCGCACCCCACTTCCACCGGGTGTCCGAGTCGGCGATCACAGTGACCCGCAATGGGCCGGGCTTACGTTTTGGCACGGCAAGACCTTAGGAAGCCGTTGAGTTCATCGTGCTAATTGGCGACCAACAGCAGGTAAACATAGAGCCGCCACTTAGCCGTCTGCCGTGGATAGGCCAGGAGTTCTCCGACCGGCAGAAGAGCCCGTGCGGGGCCTGCTTCACCGCTCCGACATCTGCCGTTTACCCAGATGTACGCTCGACGCAAAGCAAAAGGACAGGCAAACGCCCTAAGGTACGGCGGGTGGTCAAGCTCACCGTTATCGTGCCCTTTTTCAATGTGCAGCAATTCGTGCCCGACGCGCTGCGCAGTCTCCGTGCCAATGCACGCTCGGATTTCGAGTTCCTGCTGATGGACGACGGGTCGACCGACCGGACTCCGGAGCTTCTGGAGCAAGGGGTCGGCTCGCTGCCCGGCGCACGGATCATCCGGCGTGACCACACCGGGGTGGCGAGCCTGCGCAACGCGGGCATCGACGCGGCCAGGGGGACGTATCTGACGTTCCTCGACGGCGACGACTGGATGGCCCCGGGCTATCTGCCGCAACTGGTGCGGGCGATGGAGGAGTTGGACGTCGACTTCATCCGTACCGACCATGTGCAGTGCACCGGCAGCACCCGCAACATCATCCGGGCGCCGTACGGCCGCCGCGGTCAGCGGCTCGACCCGCGCGCGACGATCCTGCCCGCCGACCGCCCGACGCTGGTCGACTACCCGTACTCCTGGGCGGGCGCCTACCACCGGCGGATCGTGGACGAGGGGCTGCTGCACTTCCCCGAGCACCTGCGCACCGCCGAGGACCGGCCGTGGATCTGGCGGCTGCACCGCGAGGCGAAGTCCTGCGCGGTGCTGGGCCTGCTGGGCGTCTACTACCGGCGCGGCGTGGCCAGTTCGCTCACCCAGATCGGTGACATCCGGCAGCTCGACTTCGTCCGCTCCTTCGACCAGGTCATCGCGGAGATCACCGCGGACCGGGACGCGGAGCTGTTCCTGCCCAAGGCGGTCCGCACCTACTGCGCGATCATCGCCCACCACCTCGACAACATCGACCGCTTCGAGCCCGTGCTGGCCCGCAAGCTCAAGGCGATCAGCGCCGCCGCGCTGAACCGGCTGCCGCACGACGTGCTCACCGACGCGCTGGACTCGATGGACCTGGAGCGCAGTGTGAAGATCCGCCGCCTGCGCTGGCGGGTGCCGGTAAGGACCGACGGCCTGGACGCCGATCCTTACCCGGAGCTGTCGCCCGCCGCACGGCGCACCGCGGCCTCCGCCTCCCCGGCCGCCGGAGCGGGGGCGGGCGCCGCGAAGCCCGAGGCCGACGACGATCCGGACGCCACGGACAACGGATCGGCGGTCGCGTGATGGCACGTACCACTCAGCTCTTCATGGCCTCCACGCTGTACGGCGCCGCCACGCTGGCCGCCGGCCTGGACTCCGGGTCGTTCCCGCCCGCCGACCGCCGCATCCTGGTGGTCAGCAACAACGCGTCGGTGCCCGAGACCAATCCGGGGCTCGACCAGGCACCCGGCTTCGAGGTGCTGCGCGACCGCTTCGACCGCATCGTGTCGTGGAACGAGACGATCACCCCGCTGCACCCGGGCGGCTGGGTCCCGCGCCCGGACGACGTGCCGCTGTGGGAACGGCATCTGCGGATGCTGTGGAGCCTGGGCGACGACGCGGTGGAGCTGATCGTCGAATCCCTCCAGGTCGCGCCCGCGCTCTCCTTCGTGCAGGTCTTCACCGGCGCCCCGATCAGCGTGTACGCGGACGGCCTGATGTCGTACGGCCCGACCCGCAACAAGCTGGGGCTGCTGGTCGACACCCGGATCGACCGGCTCTACCACCTGGACCTGGTGCCGGGGCTGCGTCCGCTGCTGCTCTCCGAGCACGGCGTGGAGCCGCAGGTGGTGCCGACCGAGGGCTTCACCAAGGTGCTCTCCGAGGTCGCGGAGGGCTCCGCCGACCTCGCCGAGGAGCATCTGGCGGACGTGCCGGAGGGCGCGGCGCTGCTGCTGGGCCAGTACCTGTCGGCGCTCGGCATCCTCTCCGTGGCCGAGGAGGAGGAGCTGCACCTGTCGATGGTGCGCGGCGCCGCCGCCCTCGGGCACCGCGCGATCGTCTTCAAGCCGCACCCCACGGCGCCCGCGCACTGGACGGAGCCGCTGCGCGCCGAGGCCGAGCGGCTGGGCGCGAGGCTGACGGTGCTCAACACGCCGGTACTGGCCGAGGTGGTCTACCAGCGGGCCCGCCCCGCGCTGGTCGTCGGCTGCTTCTCCACCGCGCTGCTGACCGCGTCGGCGCTGTACGGCATCCCGGTGGCCCGTACCGGCACCAAGCTGCTGCTGGAGCGCCTGTCGCCGTACCAGAACAGCAACCGGGTGCCCGTGACGATCGTGCACGCGCTGCTGCCGGACCTGGCGGACGCCTCGGCCGTACGGTCCTGGTCGTCGCCGTCGCCCGAGCGGGTGGCGGCGGAGCTGACGCCGCTGCTGCACGCGGTGGGCTTCTGCATGCAGCCGAAGGCGTACCCGAAGCTGCGGGCCGGGGCGGAGGCGTATCTGACGGGTCATCTGAGCGCGGCGACCTGGCCGTACTTCAAGCGGCGGCGGCTGACCTCGCTCGGGCTGCCGGGCGCGGTACCGGCCCGGCTGGCGTTCGTGCCGCGCAATCGGACGGTCCGCAGGGTGGCCCGCAGGGCGCGCGCCCTGAAGAAGGCCACCATGGGGTGACATCCCTCACGATCGCCGCCGGTGGGGCATTCGCCCCTTTACCGGCGGCGTCGGACGGCGCATCGTGGAGGACTTCCGGGGGCCGCACCGGCCTGAGGGGCCGTACACCCACACGATGAGGACCGACACCGTGAGCGACTTCGCCGCACCCCGCCCGCACACCGAGCCCGGCACCGGCACCGGCGGGCCCAAGGACCGCAAGCACCTCATGGAGCAGGTGCTGGGCTGGACGCTCACCGTGCTGGTGGCGATGCTGATCACGCAGATCCACCTGCTCTGACGGCGCTCCCGGGGCCCGCGTGACGGTGTCGGCGGGCCCGGGCGCGGATCAGAAGGCGTCCGTGGGGACGTACGTGCCCCAGATCTCCCGCAGCGCGTTGCAGACCTCCCCGACGGTGGCGCGGGCCCGCAGCGCCTCCTTCATCGGGTAGAGGACGTTGTCGGTGCCCTGCGCGGCCTTCTGCAGGGCCGCCAGCGCCGCGTCCACGGCGTCCTGGTCGCGGCCCGCGCGCAGGGCCGCCAGCCGGGCGGCCTGCTGGGCCTCGATGGCCGGGTCGACGCGCAGCGGCTCGTACGGCTCCTCCTCGTCGAGCTGGTAGCGGTTCACGCCGACCACCACGCGCTCGCCGGAGTCCGTCTGGAGCGCGATCCGGTACGCGCTGCGCTCGATCTCCGACTTCTGGAAGCCGTTCTCGATCGCCGCGACCGCGCCGCCGAGGTCCTCGACCTTCGCCATCAGCGCCAGCGCGGCGGCCTCGACGTCGTCGGTCAGCTTCTCCACCACGTACGACCCGGCGAAGGGGTCGACGGTCGCGGTCACGTCCGTCTCGTACGCCAGCACCTGCTGGGTGCGCAGCGCGAGCCGGGCGGACTTGTCGGTGGGCAGCGCGATGGCCTCGTCGAAGGAGTTGGTGTGCAGCGACTGCGTGCCGCCCAGCACCGCCGCCAGGCCCTGGACGGCCACCCGTACGAGATTGACCTCGGGCTGCTGCGCGGTGAGCTGCACACCGGCGGTCTGGGTGTGGAAGCGCAGCATCAGCGACTTCGGGTTCTTCGCCCCGAACTCCTCGCGCATCACCCGCGCCCAGATGCGCCGCGCGGCCCGGAATTTCGCGACCTCTTCCAGGATCGTGGTGCGGGCGACGAAGAAGAACGACAGGCGGGGCGCGAAATCGTCCACGTCCATCCCGGCGGCGACGGCGGTGCGCACGTACTCGATGCCGTCGGCGAGGGTGAACGCGATCTCCTGCGCGGGCGAGGCACCGGCCTCCGCCATGTGATAGCCGGAGATCGAGATGGTGTTCCACTTCGGGATCTCGGTCCGGCAGTATCCGAAGATGTCCGCGATCAGCCGCAGGGACGGCTTGGGCGGGAAGATGTACGTGCCCCGCGCGATGTACTCCTTCAGCACGTCGTTCTGCACCGTGCCGGTCAGCGCGGACGCCTCGATGCCCTGTTCCTCGGCGACGAGCTGGTACATCAGCAGCAGGAGCGCGGCGGGCGCGTTGATCGTCATCGACGTCGACACGCGGTCCAGCGGGATGCCGTCGAAGAGGACCTTCATGTCCTCGACCGAGTCGATCGCCACGCCGACCTTGCCGACCTCACCGTGCGCGATCACCGCGTCGGAGTCGTGGCCCATCTGGGTGGGCAGGTCGAAGGCGACCGACAGGCCCATCGTGCCGTTGGCGATCAGGCCCTTGTAGCGGGTGTTGGACTCCGCCGCCGTGCCGAAGCCCGCGTACTGCCGCATCGTCCAGGGACGGCCGGTGTACATCGACGGGTACACACCGCGGGTGAACGGGAACGCGCCCGGCTCCCCCAGCTCGGCCGCGGGATCCCAGCCCTCCAACACACCCGGCCCGTAAACGGGCTCGATCGGCAGTCCCGACTCCGACTCGCGTGTCATCTTCACGCCTCCGTGTGCTGCTGAATGGCTGTGTGGCTGGCGTAACGGACTGTAGCGGCGGCCCTGCGTGCGGTGCACCGCGGCGGCCTGGGACCTTCCTCACAGTCTTCCCCGCGGTTCGCGCAACCGCACGGCCGGGAATCGATGTCTAGGGAAGAACAGGAAGTACGAGCGGGGGGACGCAGGGGATGAGGACGATGACGGGGACGGGCAGCAGATCGCCGCTGGCGGTGGCCGCGGCGGTCGTGACGGCGGCGCTCTCGACGGCCGTGCTGGCGGCCTGCGGACCGCAGGACACCGGGGCCTCGGGCAAGGACAGGCCGCCGGCCACCTCGGCCGCGCCGTCGCCGACCGCGACGACCGCGCAGCCGTCGTCGGAGCCGCCGGCCACCACCGCGCCCCCGACGACGTCGGCCGCGCCCACCACGACCGCACCGGCCTCGCCGACGGCTCCGGCCACGACCGCGCCGCCCGTCGTGCCAGCCGTGATCGCCACCGGCTCGACCAGCGCCAAGGTCCGCGAACTCCAGGCCAGGCTCGCTCAGCTCCACCTCTTCAGCCAGTCCCCCACCGGCTACTACGGCACCGTCACCCAGCACTCGGTGAGCGACTTCCAGGAGCGGCACGGCCTGGCCATCACCGGCCGCGTCACCCAGGACACCTGGACGAAGCTGCGCTCGCTGACCCACGCCCCGACCCACAAGGAGCTGTACCCGGTCGCGCCGCCCAAGCCCGCGGGCAAGCTCGACCCGCGCTGCATGACCGGCCGCGCCATGTGTGTGAGCAAGACCACTCGCACGCTGTCGTGGGTGGTCGACGGCAAGGTCAGGGCCACCATGGACGTCCGCTTCGGGTCGCAGTACACCCCGACGCGCGAGGGGCTCTTCCACGTCACCTTCAAGAGCCGCGACCACGTCTCGACGCTCTACAACACGGCGATGCCGTACGCGATGTTCTTCAGCGGCGGCCAGGCCGTGCACTACTCCTCGGACTTCGCGGCCCGCGGCTACGCGGGCGCCTCGCACGGCTGTGTGAACGTACGGGACAAGGCGGCGGTCTCCGCGCTGTTCGACCAGGTCAAGGTGGGTGACAAGGTCGTCGTCTACTGGTGACGCGGGCAGCGTCGATCCGTGTGGTGACGGGCGCGGCCGGGCAGGGGGAATGCGCCCGGCCGCGCCCTTTGCACGGACCCCGATACGGGGAGAACCGGGGTCCGCAGGACCGATGACCAGTCGGTCCACTTCCTACAGCGCACCGGCACGCGGAAGTGTCACCTGGCCGCACCCGCCCCGGCCGTCCCATGATTCGTCGGAGGGGTCGGCGGCCGGGGCCGCGGGTCCCGGAAGCGCCCCGCGCGGCGCCGTACCGGGCCCCGCGGGTCGCGTCACAGGGCCTTGGAGGTCGAGAAGGTCACACCGACGTGGTCGGCGTCGGCGCGCGGGTCGTCGTCGTGTTCGAGGAGTTCGGCCAGGCGGCGCAGGCCGCGGTGGGTGGCCATCCGGACGGACCCGGCGCGCTTGCCGAGGACGCGGGCGGCGCTGGTGGAGTCCAGGCCCATGACGACGCGGAGCAGGACGGCCTCGGCCTGCTCGCGCGGCAGGGCGGCTATCGCGGCCAGGGCGCGGTCGGTGGCGACGGCGTCCAGCGCCTCGCCCGCGGTGTCGGCCCGGTCGGGGAGCTGGACGAGTTCGTCGACCCCCGCGCCGGAGACGGGCCGCCGGGCGCGGGCACGGATGTGGTCGAGCGCGCGGTTGCGGGCTATGCGCGCCGCCCAGCCGCGCACCGAGTCGCCCGCGCCGCGGAAGTTGGGGAGGTCGCGGGCGATCTGCAACCAGGTCTCGGAGGCGACGTCCTCGGCGTCCACCGGTCCGACCAGGCTGCGGACGTATTGCAGCAACTGCGGTTGCACAGCGCGGTACACGACGCGGAACGCGGCTTCGTCCCCGCGCTGCGCCCCGGCTACCGCGGTCTCCAGGTCCACCTCTGGCCCCACCCCCTCGAACACTCGCCCCATCCTGCCTCATGTGGGAGCGCTGACACTTTTGAACCATGGGAGCGGTGACACTTTTGAACGGGGATACGCCGTACAAGACGGCGGCCGGGGACGCTCCTGTGGGGGGAGGCGGCCCCCGGCCGTCGTCAACTTCCCCACGCAGTCCCCTCATGAACGGTCGTTGAGGAGTCCTCCGATGTCATTGGACCGCCTCCTCGACGGGCTCCCGGGCGGACTGCCGCCGGGACGGCTGGTCCCCGGCTCCGCGCCGGGACTGTGGCTGAGCGACGAACCCGTGGTCGCACCGGGCCGGTTGTGGGCCCGCTACCAGGCGCAGCAGGAGGAGACCGGCTGGCGGCCGGTGCTGATGGCGTGGCCGTGCGCGAACGGCTTCGGGCACCGCGCGGCCGAGATCGACGCGGTGGACGCGGAGGCGTCGCTGCGCGAGTCGTGGGGGACGTACCAGGAGGCGCGGTCGCTGCTTCCGCCGCACCCGGCGATCGACGAGGTGTGGCCGGACGACGCGGCGGCGCTGCTGGCGGCCGACCCGGGGCCGCCCTTCACCGCCTTTCCCGGGCTCGCCGCCGCCTCGCCGCCGCATCCCGGCCCTTCGCCCGACGCGGTGGCGCGCGCGGCCGTCGGGCAGATGCTGCACTACTTCACGACCCGTTTCATCGCGCACATCGCGCTGGTCCGCGCCGAACGCAGCGCCGACATCCCGGCGCTGGCGGGCTGGGAGACCGAGGCGCCCGCGCTGGAGCTGTCGGCGCTGCTGCGTACGTGGGAGGACCGGTTCGGGGCGCGGGTGATCGGCTTCGAGGGCTCGTCGGTCTTCGTGTCGGTGGCCTCGCCGCCGCTGGCCTCCGCGCACGCCGGGCACGTCGCGCTCGAACACGTGCTGACCGGGGCGTCGAATCTGAACGACGGGACGTTTCCGTTCCCCGACTACGCCGAGGCGCTGCGCGGGGAGCGGCTGTGGTCGTTCTGGTGGGACTGAGCGGCGCCGGGCCGGGGCGGGCCGACGGGGGCGCGTCAACGGGGCTCACGTCAACGGAGGTCGTGTCAACGGGGGGCGCGTCAACGGCGGGCGCGCCGCCTCACGTACGAGTGAAGTTCAAGGTCCCGTCGGACATGTTCGAACCGGCTGCCCCTAAAGTGGGAGCACTCCCCCTGCCGTACCTTCCCGAGCCGAAGCCGTACCGAATCCGCACCTGTCGTACCGCCGTGCCGATTCCGTACCCCCGGTCCACCCGATCCAGGAGCCCAGCGCTGTCCAGCGACACCCCGCCCGAGGGGCTGTATCTGCTCAACCGGGCCCCCTCCCTGGTCGCGGAGGCGGCGCTGCGCACCTGCTGCGGCAGCCACCGCTGGGCCCGCCGGGTGGCCGCGCACCGGCCGTATCCGACGGTCGAGGCGCTGCTCGCCGCGGCCGACGAGGCGGCGTACGACCTGACGTCGGGCGATCTCGCCGAGGCGCTGGCGGGCGAGGCCACCACCGCGCTGCCCGACCGCGGCGGCCTGACCGTGCACACCGCGCTGCGGGCCGCGAACGCGGCGTACGAGGCGAAGTTCGGCCACGCCTTCGTGATCGCGCTGACCGACCTGGACGACCCCGACGATCCGGCCGCTGCCCTCGACCTGACGCTGGCGAGCCTGCGCCAGCGCCTGGGGCACGACGAGGACGAGGAGTCGGTGGCGACGGCCGAGCAGCTGCGCCGGATCTGCCGCGCGCGGCTGCTGCGACTCGCGGACACCGGTGGGCATCTGGCCGAGTCCGGCCCGCGAAAGACCCCCGCCGGTTCACCCGACCGTGCGGGATCGATCACACCTGGCCTACCCCGCGGTCCGGAGCCGACATCGCGTCGCTACGATGGCCGGGGCCGGTGGACCGTACCCGGCCGGGCGTGACCGACACCGAAGCCGGCACCCCTCGCCCCGCTCCCGGAGGGTTTTTTCCGTGCCGGCTGGAACGCTGTACCGCGGCCGGGAAGGCATGTGGTCCTGGGTGGCTCATCGAGTCACCGGTGTCCTCATCTTCTTCTTCCTGTTCGTCCATGTCCTCGACACCGCTCTCGTGCGGGTCTCCCCCGAGGATTACGACAAGGTCGTCGCGACCTACAAGACCCCCATCGTCAGCCTGCTGGAGTACGGCCTCGTGGCCGCGATCCTCTTCCACGCGCTGAACGGCCTGCGGATCATCGCGGTCGACTACTGGACCAAGGGCCCGCGTTACCAGAAGCAGATGCTGTGGACGGTGCTCGGCCTGTGGGCTCTCCTGATGGTCGGCGCGATCTACCCCGTCCTCGGCCACGCCGCACGAGTCCTGTTCGGGAGCTGACCGCACATGTCCACCGAAATCACTCCCGCGGACGCGGTCGAGCTGACCGGCTCCAGCGTCACGTACAGCCCGGACAACCCGGCCCCGGTCATCGAGCCGCCGCGCGCCCGCACCAAGCGGACCCCGCGCAGCTCCCGCACCAACTTCGAGCTGTACGGCTGGCTGTTCATGCGGCTGTCCGGTGTGGTGCTGGTCGTCCTGGTCCTCGGCCACCTGCTGATCCAGCTCGTGCTCGACGGCGGTGTCACCAAGGTCGGCTTCGCGTTCGTCGCGGGCCGCTGGGCCTCGCCGTTCTGGCAGGGCTGGGACCTGGTGATGCTCTGGCTGGCCATGCTGCACGGCGGCAACGGCCTGCGGACCGTCATCAACGACTACGCCGAGCGGCCGAACACCCGCATCTGGCTGAAGACGCTGCTGTTCACCGCGACGGCGTTCACCATCGTGCTCGGTTCGCTGGTGATCTTCACCTTCGACCCGAACATCCGCTAACGCGGCCGACACGGCCATCACCGCCAAGCCGCGAAGCCGCTGACGCCAAGCGCTGAGCCAGGGCTGGAACAGGGAAGCGACCCCCATGCAGATCCACAAGTACGACACCGTCATCGTCGGCGCGGGCGGCGCCGGCATGCGCGCGGCCATCGAGGCCACCAAGCGCAGCCGCACCGCCGTTCTGACCAAGCTGTACCCGACCCGCTCCCACACCGGCGCCGCCCAGGGCGGCATGGCCGCCGCCCTCGCGAACGTCGAGGAGGACAACTGGGAGTGGCACACCTTCGACACGATCAAGGGCGGTGACTACCTGGTCGACCAGGACGCCGCCGAGATCCTGGCGAAGGAGGCCATCGACGCGGTCCTCGATCTGGAGAAGATGGGCCTGCCGTTCAACCGGACGCCCGAGGGCCGGATCGACCAGCGCCGCTTCGGCGGCCACACCCGCAACCACGGCGAGGCCGCGGTGCGCCGCGCCTGCTACGCCGCGGACCGCACCGGCCACATGATCCTCCAGACGCTGTACCAGAACTGCGTCAAGGAGGGCGTGGAGTTCTTCAACGAGTTCTACGTCCTGGACCAGCTCCTGGTCGAGGTCGACGGCGTCAAGCGCTCCGCGGGCGTGGTCGCGTACGAACTGGCCACCGGCGAGATCCACGTCTTCCAGGCGAAGGCCGTGATCTACGCATCGGGCGGCACCGGCAAGTTCTTCAAGGTGACGTCGAACGCGCACACCCTGACCGGTGACGGCCAGGCCGCGGTGTACCGGCGCGGGCTGCCGCTGGAGGACATGGAGTTCTTCCAGTTCCACCCGACGGGCATCTGGCGGATGGGCATCCTGCTGACGGAGGGCGCCCGCGGTGAGGGCGGCATCCTCCGCAACAAGGACGGCGAGCGCTTCATGGAGAAGTACGCGCCGGTCATGAAGGACCTCGCCTCGCGTGACGTCGTCTCCCGCGCGATCTACACCGAGATCCGTGAGGGCCGCGGCTGCGGCCCCGAGGGCGACCACGTCTACCTCGACCTCACGCACCTGCCGCCGGAGCAGCTCGACGCGAAGCTGCCGGACATCACCGAGTTCGCGCGGACGTACCTGGGCATCGAGCCGTACACCGACCCGATCCCGATCCAGCCGACCGCGCACTACGCGATGGGCGGTATCCCGACCAACGTGCAGGGCGAGGTGCTGAGCGACAACAGCACCGTCGTGCCGGGCCTCTACGCGGCCGGTGAGGTCGCGTGCGTGTCGGTGCACGGCGCGAACCGGCTGGGCACCAACTCGCTGCTGGACATCAACGTCTTCGGCCGCCGTTCCGGCATCGCCGCCGCCGAGTACGCGCACGCGCACGACTACGTGCCGCTGCCCGACGACCCGGCGTCGCTGGTCGAGGCGCAGGTGGAGCGGCTGCGCGCGTCCACCGGCACCGAGCGGGTCTCGGTGATCCGCACGGAGTTGCAGGAGTGCATGGACGCCAACGTGATGGTGTTCCGCACCGAGCAGACCATCAAGACGGCCGTCGAGAAGATCGGCGAGCTGCGCGAGCGCTATCTGAACGTGGCGATCCAGGACAAGGGCAAGCGGTTCAACACCGACCTGCTGGAGGCCGTCGAGCTGGGCAATCTGCTCGACCTGGCCGAGGTCATGGCGGTCTCCGCGCTCGCCCGCAAGGAGTCGCGCGGCGGTCACTACCGCGAGGACTACCCGAACCGCGACGACGTCAACTTCATGCGGCACACGATGGCCTACCGCGAGGTGGACGCGACCGGCGTCGAGTCGATCCGCCTCGACTACAAGCCGGTCGTGCAGACCCGCTACCAGCCGATGGAGCGTAAGTACTGATGAGCACCCCGACGCTCGACAAGCACTCGGCGGCCCTCGACGCCGCCGAGGTGACCGACGCACACCTGATCACGATCACGCTGCGGATCCGCCGGTTCAATCCGGAGGTCGCGGCGGACGCGGAGTGGGTCGACTACCAGTTGGCCATCGACCCGAAGGAGCGCGTCCTGGACGCGCTGCACAAGGTCAAGTGGGAGATCGACGGCTCGCTGACCTTCCGCCGCTCGTGCGCGCACGGCATCTGCGGGTCCGACGCCATGCGGATCAACGGCAAGAACCGGCTGGCGTGCAAGACGCTGATCAAGGACATCAACCCGGACAAGCCGATCACGGTCGAGGCGATCAAGGGCCTGACCGTGCTGAAGGACCTCGTGGTCGACATGGACCCGTTCTTCCAGGCGTACCGCGATGTGATGCCCTTCCTGATCACCAAGGGCAACGAGCCGACGCGTGAGCGCCTTCAGTCCGCCGAGGACCGTGAGCGCTTCGACGACACCACCAAGTGCATCCTGTGCGCCGCGTGCACGTCGTCCTGCCCGGTCTTCTGGAACGACGGCCAGTACTTCGGCCCCGCGGCCATCGTCAACGCGCACCGTTTCATCTTCGACTCCCGCGACGAGGCGGGTGAGCAGCGCCTGGAGATCCTGAACGACAAGGACGGCGTCTGGCGCTGCCGCACCACCTTCAACTGCACCGACGCGTGCCCGCGCGGCATCGAGGTGACGAAGGCGATCCAGGAGGTCAAGCGCGCCCTGATCACCCGCCGCTTCTGACCCCTGCGCCCCCAAGGGCCCGCCCCGACCGGCCACCACCGGCCACGGGCGGGCCCTTTCGCGTGTCCGTACGCGGGTCCCTTCGCGGTCCCCTTCGCGCGCGCTAGCCCGCGGTCCCGGCCGCGTCCTGCTCGGTGAAGATGTCGCGGGCTGCCGCGACGCCGTTGAGGGCGGCGGGGAAACCGGCGTAGCCGGCCATTTGGGTGAGCGTTTCGACGACTTCGGTGCGGGTGCCGCCGAGGCGCAGGAAGGCGCGGATGTGGATGCGGAGCTGGGGGGCGGCGGTGCCGAGGGCGGTGCAGATGGCGATGGTGAGGAGTTCGCGGGTGACGAGGTCCAGGCCGGTGCGGCAGTAGATGTCGCCGAAGACGTGCTCGACGATGTAGCGGCCGAGGTCGGGGGCGATGTCGTCGAGGGTGGCCACGACGCGGACGCCGTCGGGGCCGTCGACGGTGCGCAGGGCGTCCAGGCCGCGTTCGTAACGGCCGCCGTCGACCGGTTCCTTGACGACCGGGTCGTCGTCGGCCGGGTGGTCCGCGAAGACCTCGCGGGCGGCGCCGAGGGCGTTGAGCGCGGCGGGGAAACCGGCGTAGACGGTGGTGTGGATGAAGGTCTCGACGATCTCGCGCCGGGTGCAGCCGACGTTGAGCGCTCCGGCGATGTGGAAGCGGAGCTGCGGGGCGGCGTTGCCGAGGGCGGCGAGCGCGGCGACGGTGGCGAGCTGCCGCTGCCGCGGGGTGAGGCCGGGGCGTGACCATAGGTCGCCGTAGCCGAACTCGATGGTCATCCGGGCCAGGTCGGGGGCGATCTCCGCGACCGAGTCGAGCAGGGCCGGGCGCTCGTCGCCGGTGACCGTGCGGAGGGCGGCCAGGCCGCGCGCGTACCGGTCGTCGGCGGGAGCGGATTCGGCGCGGTCGGTGGGGTCGGAGCCGTCTGCGGTGGTCATGACGACGACGCTAGGGGTTGGAGTCGACTCCAGCGCAAGTCCCACGCCAGCTCAGCCCGTGCAGTCGCGACCGCCGTCCCCGTTCCCCTCGGCCGCCAGCATCACCCGCCGCAGCAGGTCGGAGAGCGTGCGCCGTTCGGCCGGGGTCAGCACGCCCAGCAGCCGGCGCTCCTCCTGGCCCTGGAACTCCAGCGCCCCGAGCCACGCCTGCCGCCCCGCCTCGGTGAGTTCGACGTCGACCCGGCGGCGGTCGGCGGCCGACGGCGTACGGCGTACGTACCCGCGCCGCTCCAGGCCGTCGAGGCGGCCGGTGATGGAGGCGGGGGCCATCTTGAGGTCGGCGGCGAGTTCGGAGGGAACGGTACGGCCGCCGCGCCCGGCGAGCGTGTGCAGCGTCTCGTACTCGTGCTTGTGCAGGCCGTGGTCGACGAGCGAGCGCTGTTTGACCCTGCGGATGTGGTCGGTGAACAGCATGGCGCGGGTGGCGGCGCCCTCGACGTCGGGGTCGAGGTCGGGCAGTACGGGCTGCCAGCGGGCGACGTGGCCGTCGGTCCAGTCGTGCGGGGTGGGCATGGGCCGATCCTATGCCTACCCACCGGAGATACGTCGGTGCCGAAATATTCGTTGACGAAATGTTCGACGCCGAAATACCTTGTTCGCCGTGACCACCCCGCCCCCGCACGAAGACCGGCACGACGACCCGCGCGACGACCCCCGCGACGAACGGCACGACGACCCCCGCGACGACCGGCACGACGCCCCCCGCGACGGCTCCCGCCAGGACCCCGTCGCCCCGCCCCCCAAGCCCCGACACCCGCTCCGGCACCGCTCGTTCCGCCTGCTCTTCTTCGGCCGGACGCTCTCCGCCCTCGGCGACGCCGTCGTCCCGGCCGCGCTCGCCATCGCCATCAGCCGCGCGACCGGCTCGGCGTCCGCGCTCGCGGTCGTGCTGGGCTGCGCGATGGTGCCGCGCCTCCTGCTGCTGCCGGTCGGCGGCGTGATCGCCGACCGGTTCGACGCGCGCAAGGTCGCGCTCACCACCGACCTCGTCCGCTGCGCCGCGCAGATCTTCGTCGGCCTCGAACTCGTCGGCGGCGACCCGAGCATCCGGGTCCTCGCGGTCGCCGAGACCGTCGGCGGGGCCGCCTCCGCCTTCGCCATCCCGACCTCCGCGCCGCTGGTCGCGGGCACCGTCGAGGAGGACGGCCTGCTCGGCGCCAACTCCCTGATGGCGTCCGCCGCGAGCGCGACCCGGCTCGGCGGCCCCGCGCTCGCCGGACTGCTGATCTTCACCGCGGGGCCCGGCTGGGCGTTCCTGCTGGACGCCGCGTCCTTCGCGGCGAGTGCGGCGCTGCTCACCCTCGTCCGGGTGCGCCGCACCCCCATCCCGCGCCGCTCGATGCGCGCCGACCTCGTCCAGGGCTGGACCGAGGTCCGCGCCCGCGACTGGTACTGGACCAGCCTGATCGCCCACGCGGTGTGGAACGGGGCCGCCGCCGTCCTGGCCACCCTCGGCCCGCTGATCGCGCACCACCGGCGCGGCGGCGACGGCATGTGGGTGCTGATGCTCGAAGCGGGCTCCGTCGGCCTGCTGACCGGCTCGCTGCTCGCCTCCCGCGCCCGGCTGCGCCGCCCCGTGCTCACCGGCAATCTGGCCCTGACCAGCTACGCGCTGCCGCTGGTCCTGCTCGCCGCCGACGCCCCCGCCGTGCCCTTGATCGTCTCCTACGGCCTCGCGCTCGGCGCGCTCGGCTTCTTCAACCCGGTCTGGGAGTCCTACGTGTTCAGCTCGGTGCCCGCCGGGGTGCTGGCCCGCGTGACCTCGTACGACTGGCTGCTCTCGCTCGCCGCGATGCCGGTCGGATACGCGCTCGCGCCGCTCGCCTGCGACGCCTTCGGACCCGCCGTGCCGCTGTACGTGGCGGCGGCGCTGGTCGCCGCCCTGTGCCTGGGGACGGCGGCCGTCCCCGGTGTGCGGCACGCGACGACGGTGACCGACGCCCCCAGGGAGCGGGCACCGGTCACCGTCTGATCACCCCGTGGGGGGAGCTGTCGGGAACCCGCGGACTACGCGGTACGGCGGCGGTTGCGCGCGGTGAACAGCACCGCGCCGCCGAACGCGACGGCGCCGACCGCGATCCCGCCGATCAGCCGGGTCGCGCCCGCGCCGGTGGCGGGCAGCGAGGCGTTGCCCGCGCCGCCGGACACCGCGCCGGAGGACCCGGCCGATCCGGTGGTCCCGTTGGAGCCGGAGGAGCCGGAAGAACCGGCGGTGGCCGAGGCGTTCGAGGCCGACGTCTTGACCACGAGCGCGACCGTGTTGTTCGCCGCGTTGTGGTCGAAGGGCAGCTCGATCCGGTTCGGCCCGGTCGTCAGCAGCGCCGCCTCGCCCCTGTGCATGCCGGTGGACGTGACGCGCAGGGTGAGCGGGAAGTCGTACGACTTCCCGCTGTAGAGGGTGACCGGGCGCTCGACGTCGGACTCCGTGTCCGACGCGCAGCGCAGGTACCGCTTCGCGGTGTCGCGCGGCGCGCACGTCACGGGCCACTCCACGAGTGCGGTGCCGTCGGGCACGCGGACGTCGAAGCGGGTGACCGGCGTGAAGTACTCGAGCGGGTCGATCGAGGCGGGTCCGTGGTTGTCCACGTGCACGGTGAGCTTGACCTGCGCGCCGTTCGCACCGGTGACCTCGGGCGCGGAGATCCCGAAGTCCGCGGTGTTGGTGACCGTGAAGTCCGCGCCGCCGTACGAGGTGTCGTTACGGCCGTCCGCCCCCGGGGTCCCGCCGGGAACCGGCACCAGGTGCAGAGCGGGCCCGGTGCCCGGCTCGCCCGCGGGGTGCGCGGTGGCCTCCTTCGGGGTGAACGCCGTGACGTCCACGCTCTCCGCGTAGGCGTCCGCGTTCGCCTTCATCGAGACGGTGTCGCGCACGCCGTAGCTGGCGCCGGCCGCGAGCGGCTGGTCGACGGCGCAGCGCGCCACCGTACGGTCCACGCCCTGCCGCGGGTCGCGGGAGGTGTCGTACACGCAGTTGGAGAAGCGCTCGACCGGGGTGAGGCCGTGCGACCACCGCAGCTCCAGTTGGACCGAGGCGACGTCGGCGTTGCCCTCGTTGGTGACGGTGACCGGCACGTCGCCGTTCGCTCCGGGGGCGAGGGTCGTGGCCGCCGCCCGGCCGACGACCAGGGACGGGCCGTCGGCCAGCGTCACCGTCGGCTTGAAGGTCTGCGTCTTGCCGTTGGTGTTGCGGTGGCTGACGCTGAACGACCCCTTGGCCCCGGCGGCCACGCCCGGCAGCGGCCGGATCTTCACCGCGACGTCGGGCAGGTCGAGCCGCCCGACGGGCGCGCCGGGCACGGTGCAGACGGCGTCGGCGCCGGTCACCGTACAGCCCTGCGGCCAGACGACCTCGGCGACGTTCTTCATGCCCGCCGCGGAGAAGGTCAATCGCTGGGCGGGCACGGCCACGTTCGGGTCGTGGTGGAACATCGTGACCGCCATCGAGCGGGTGACCGGTTCCGCCCCGGCCGCCGTGGGCGCGAAGGTCACGTCGTAGGCGCGCAGGCCCAGGTCGATCGAATCGGCCGGCGCGGTGTCCGCCGGCGGCCCGTCGGCTCCGAAGGCCACGGCTCCGCCGCCGAGCGTCAACACCCCGGCCGCCCCAAGGGCCAGCGCCGCCGGGCGCAGCCGTCCGGTGAATGCTCGACCTCGCATGGTGTCTCCCCGTCACTTCGAGTGGTGGTTCGTTGTGGGGAGTTGGACGGCCGATGTCGCACAGGGGTTGTACGGGTTTCCGTTTGTTATAGATTTGGTCAAGTAGCGGCGGGGACAGTGGACTTCGCACCGGTTACCACCGTCTCCTGGCCCCTCGCCGCGTCCGCCGCCGGGTCCTCGCCGACCGCCGGGTCCTCGCCGACCGCCGTCCCCGCGCCCACCGTCGGCAGCGTCACGCAGACCGTGAGGCCGCGGCCGGGCGCCGTCTCCAACGCGACCGTGCCGTGGTGCGCCTGGACGACGGCCTGCACGATGGCCATGCCGAGGCCCGCGCCGCCGCTGTCGCGGGCGCGTCCTGCGTCGGCGCGGAAGAACCGGTCGAAGACGCGTTCCGCGTCCCGCTCGCTCATACCGGGACCCGAATCGGTGATCCGCAAGAGCAGTTTCTCGCCACGCGCGGCGACTTCGACGCTGGCCGGGGATCGGGCCGGGGTGTGCACCCGCACATTGCTCAGCAGATTGCCCACGACCTGCCGCAACGCGGCCTCGTCGCCGAGGACTTCGGGCAGCGGTCCGCCGTCGGCCCGGCAGTCGGGCACCATCAGCGTCAGCGGCCGTTCCGGCTGCTGCGCGGCCAGGTCGGCGGCGGCGTCGCGGACCAGCCGGGACAGGTCGACGGCGCCGTGCGGCAGCGCGGGCCGGTCGTCGAGCCTGGCCAGCGCGAGGAGTTCGTCGACCAGGCGGCTCATCCGCAGCGCCTCGGAGCTGACCCGGCTCAGCGCCCGCTCCTTCTCGTCGGCGTCGAGCATGCCCTTCTCGTAGAGCTGGAGGTAGCCGCGCACCGACGCCAGCGGGGTGCGCAGCTCGTGCGAGGCGTCGGCCAGAAATCGCCGCAACTGTGTGGTGGCGCGCTCGCTTTCGGTCACGGCGGTCTCGATCTGCTGGAGCATCGCGTTGAGCGCGCCGCTGAGCTGTTCGACCTCGCTGGAGCCGTGCCGCGCGGTGCCGATCCGCCGCCCGAGGTCGCCCCCGGCGATGGCGGACGCGGTCTCCACCATGTCCTCCAGCGGGCTCAGCCGCCGCCTGGCCGCGGTCAGCGAGCCGGTGGCGAGCAGCGCGAGCAGCACCACGCCGACGACCGATTCGACGATCAGCAGATTGCCGATCGCGTGCTTGACGCCGCTGAGCCGTATGCCCTTGACCACGATGGTGCCGTCGGAGAGCCGGATCGCGACCACCCGGTACTCCATCGAGCCGGTCTTCACGGTCTTCGCGCCGCCGCTGCGGACCAGCCCCGCCGGGTCGGGGATCGCCTCGGCGAGCCGCCGCTGCTCGGAGCTGACCGGAATGGTGCCGTCCTGGCAGACGGCGGCGGGCTCGCCGCGCCGGTCGAGCATGACGAACAGATCCTGCTGGAACGCCACCGCGATCGCCGAACTCCCCTGCCCGCCGCCCCCGTTCTGCCCGCCCTGCCCGCTCTGTAGGAGGTCGGCGAGCTGGCAGAGCCGCCGCACCATGTCCGCGTCGATCGAGGTCTTGGCGAGCGAGGACTGCGAGCCCTTCAGCGAGTCGTCGATCTCGCCGACCAGCACCATGTACGTGGCGGCGATGCTCGCGCAGGCCGCGAGCAGCAGGCCGACCGCGAGGAAGGTCACGTTGGCGATCGTGAAGCGCCCGCGCAGCGAGTGCGGGCGGGGCCACAGGCCGCACTTGTTCACCTTCACACCGCTCCCCCGGCCGCGGCGGCGCCCGGTTCCGCCGCGCGCAGCCCGTATCCGATCCCCCGCCGGGTCTCGATCAGCGGCGGCCCGAGCCGGTCGAGCTTGCGCCGCAGATACGAGATGTAGGTCTCGACGACCGTGGACGAGACGGCCGTGTCGTACTGCCAGACGTGCTGGAGCAGTTGCTCCTTGGTGACGATCCGCCCGGCGTTGCGCAGCAGGTGCCGCAGCAGGTTGTACTCGGTGGGCGTCAGCTCGACGGGCTGCCCGCACCTGCGGACGGTGTACGTGGCCTCGTCCATCTCCAGGTCGCCGTGGCGCAGGACGCGCCCGTCGGCGCCCTCGCGGCGCCGGGTGCGGCGCAGCACCGCGTGCACGCGGGCCACCACCTCGTCGACGCCGAACGGCTTGGTGATGTAGTCGTCGCCGCCGAGCGCGAGCCCGGCGACCACGTCGCGCGGGGCGTCCCGCGCGGTGACGAAGATGACGGCGAGGTCGTCGGCGTCGGTCTCGGCGGCGCGTTCCTGGCGCAGCGCGCGGCAGACCTCCCAGCCGCTGCCGTCCGGCAGCATCACGTCGAGCAGTACGAGGTCGGGCCGGTGTTCGCGCGCGGCGGCCAGCGCCTCGCGCCCGGTCGCGGCACTGTGCACCGTGAAGCCGTTGTATTTCAGGGTGATGCGCAGGATGTCCGCGATCCCCGGTTCGTCCTCCACGATGAGCACGGTGGCGTCCATGCCCACCAGTATCCGCACTCCCCCCGCGACCCCGTCCCGGCCGGAACTTTGGAGTTCCTTGAGAGAAGCGGGATCGGCTTGGCGGTCGGCGCGACAGCCACGGAGGCTGAAGAGGCTCGTTGGTCAGTCCGCGGGTCCGTCGGTCAGTGCGCGGTCCCGTTGGTCAACTCGTCGGTCGTGGAACGCTCGTTGATGGGGGATGTGGTCGTGGCCGTTGTGGCTCGATGGTGTTTTCGGCACAAATGGCTGGTGATGTCGTTCTGGCTGGCGGCGCTGCTGTGCGTCGGCGCGGTGGGCAACGCGCTCGGCAGCGGCTACTCCAACGCGTTCTCGCTCAAGGGCACCGAGTCCACCAAGGTCCTGGACCTGATGGACCAGGTGGTGCCCGAGCGGTCCGGCGAGGCCGACACGGTGGTGTGGCACGTCGACTCCGGTACGGTGCGCGACGCTTCGGTACGGGCGCGGCTCGACCCGGCGCTGGCGGACATCGCCCGGCAGAAGGACGTCGGGCAGGTCGTCAGCCCGTACGACCCGGCGGGCGCGGCGCAGATCAGCAAGGACGGCCGTACGGCGTACGCGACGGTGACGTACACCAAGCTCGGCGGTGACCTCTCCGACGACCAGGCGCAGAAGCTGATCGACACCGCGCACCACGCGGCGGCCAAGGGCCTGAGGGTCGAGGTCGGCGGCAACAAGCCCGCGCAGGCGGAGCAGCCGCTGCCGGGCCTCGCCGAGGGCGTCGGCATCGCGGCGGCGGCCGTGGTGCTGTTCCTGGCGCTGGGCTCGCTGTTCGGGATGCTGCTGCCGATCGTGACGGCGCTGTTCGGCATCGGCATCTCGTCGTCGGCGATCATCATCCTCAGCCACGGCATGGACGTGGCGGACTTCTCGCCGCAGCTCGCGACGCTGGTGGGTCTGGGCGTCGGCATCGACTACGCGCTGTTCATCGTGACCAGGCACCGCAGGGGAATCCTGCGCGGGAAGAGCCCCGAGGACGCGGCGGTCACCGCGCTCAACACCTCGGGCCGGGCCGTGCTGTTCGCGGGCGGCACGGTCTGCATCGCGCTGCTGGGCATGTTCACGCTGCGGCTGACCTTCCTCGACGGTGTGGCCGTCGCGGCGGCACTGACCGTCGTCATCACGGTCGCCGCCGCGATGACGCTGCTGCCCGCGCTGCTCGGCCTGCTGGGCATGCGGGTGCTCAGCCGCGGGCAGCGCCGCGCGCTGGCGGCCGAGGGACCGCAGCCGGAGGTCGCGACGGGCGCGGCGGCGCGCTGGTCGTCGTTCCTCCAGCGGCACCCGCGGGCGCTCGCGGTGGCGGCGGTGGCCGTGATGGCCACCTTGGCGATCCCGGCGCTCGGCCTGCGCCTGGGCTCCTCCGACCAGGGCAACAACCCGACGACGACCACCACCCGCAAGGCGTACGACATGCTCGCGGACGGCTTCGGCCCCGGTTTCAACGGGCCGTTGACGATCCTCGCCGAGGTGCCGACCGGCGCGGACAGGACCGCGCTGAACGGCCTGGTCACGACGTTGAAGGACACCGACGGCATCGCGTACGCCGCCGCCCTGCCGATGAAGCCGGGCGACAAGGTGGCGTTCATCCAGGCGGTGCCGACCACCTCGCCGCAGGACAAGGCGACCTCCGACCTGATCGACCACCTGCGCGACGACGTCGTCCCGGCCGCCGAGCGGGGCAGCACGATGCGGGCGTACGTCGGCGGCCAGACGGCGATCTTCGAGGACTTCGCGACGGTCCTGTTCAACAAGCTGCCGCTGTTCATCGGCGTGATCATCGTGCTGGGCTTCCTGCTCCTGCTGGTCGCCTTCCGCAGCCTGGTGGTGCCGCTGACGGCCGCCGCGATGAACCTGATCGCGGCGGCGGCCTCCTTCGGGGTGCTGGTGGCCTGCTTCCAGTGGGGCTGGGGCGGTTCGCTGGCCGGGCGCGAGGGGCCGATCGACGCCTTCCTGCCGGTCATCATGCTCTCGCTGCTCTTCGGCCTGTCGATGGACTACCAGGTCTTCCTGGTCAGCCGGATGCACGAGGAGTGGGTGCACACCAAGGACAACGCGCGGGCGGTACGGGTCGGGCTCGCCGAGACCAGCCGGGTGATCAACTCGGCGGCGGTCATCATGATCTGCGTCTTCGGCGCCTTCGTGCTCAGCGGCGAGCGGGTGCTGGCGATGTTCGGCATCGGCCTGGCGGGCGCGGTCGCGCTGGACGCGTTCATCCTGCGGACGGTGCTGGTGCCGTCGCTGATGCACATGTTCGGCACCTCCAACTGGTGGCTGCCCGCGTGGCTGAACAAGCGGCTGCCGCACCTGGCGGTGGAGCCGGCCGAGGACGACGGCCCCGCGGCAGGCGCGCCGACGGGCACGCTGATGGCCGCCGGGGCCGGTACCGACATCGTCTCCGGGCCCGCCGTACGCGGCCGGGTCACGGGCGCCGCCGGGCTGCCGGTGCCGCGCTCGGAGCTGACGCTGATCGCGGCGGACGGCCGCCAGGTGGGCCGCGCGGCGGCGGACGACGAGGGCGCCTTCGCTCTGCCGACACCGCGCGCGGGCTCGTACGTCCTGGTCGCCAACGCGCCGGGACACCACCCGCAGACGGCGAGCGTGCTGGCCTCCGACCGCCCGGTGGAGTGTGATCTGCGCCTCACGGGGACGGGTGCGCTGACCGGTACGGTGCGGCGCGCGGACGGCCAGCCGGTCGAGGACGCGCGGGTCGTGCTGCACGACGCGGACGGCCACGAGGTGGCGGAGACGCGGACCGGCAAGGACGGCTCGTACGCCTTCGGCAATCTCTACCCCGGCCGGTACACGCTGCTGACCATGGGCTATCCGCCGTTCCCCGCCACCGTCCGGGTCCCGGACGACGGCGGCGAGGGGGACGGTGACGTCGATCTGGAGCTGAGTTATTCGCAGGACTGACCGCGGCCGGGCGCCGCCGCTCCCCCGGTGGCGTCTGTCGTCAGGGCCCGGTTCCGAACCTTCGGAGCCGGGCCCTTCCGTATGCCCGGAGCACCGGCCTTGAACATGTTCAAAACCGGGTCTAGAGTCGTCGCGTCAGTAGGTTTGAACACGTTCAAACAAGGGGTGGACCCGCTATGGACCTGACCGTCCTCGCGTATGTGATCTATCTGGCCGTCAGTATCGGCCTGACCGTCTGGGTGGCCCGTACCCTCAGCAGCAACGGCCGGATCTTCCTCGCCGACGTGCTGCACGGCGACGAGAAGCTCGCCGACGCCGTCAACCACCTCCTGGTGGTCGGCTTCTATCTGGTGAACCTCGGCTTCGTCGCCCTCTACCTGAAGTCGGCCGACGCCGTCGACAACGCGCGCGGCCTGTTCGAGGCGCTGTCGGTCAAGCTCGGCGTCGTGCTGCTGGTGCTCGGCGTGATGCACCTCGGCAACGTCTACGTGCTCAACAAGATCCGGCGGCGCGGGCTGATGGAGCGCGAGCAGTACCCGCCGGTGGACAGCGACGGCTGGACGAAGCCGAACGGCCCGACCCCGGCCGGGGTGTGACATGACGCGCCTCACGCAGAGCGCGGTGACCGCGCGGCCCGACCGGCCGACGGCGCGGCCCGTGGCGCGGACGCCCCGCCCGCCCGTACGGCGGCTCACCGTGCTGTACGACCCCGCCTGCCGGCTGTGCGCCTTCGTACGGGACTGGCTCGTCCGGCAGCGGCAGCTCGTCAGACTGGACATGGTGCCGGTCGGCTCCCCCGAGGCCATGCACCGCTTCCCCGGCCTCGACCACGCGGCGACCGGGCGCGAGATCACCGTCGTCGGCGACGCGGGCCAGCTCTACCGGGGCGACTCCGCCTGGGTGGTGTGCCTGTGGGCGCTCGCCGACCACCGCGCCTTCTCGCACACCCTGGCCACCCCCGCGGGCCGCAGGCTCGCCCGCGCGGCGGTGCTGACCGCGGCCAAGTACCGCGAGAGCAAGCAGCGTTCGGCCGCGGCCCCGACCTGGTTCCCCGGGCGCAACGCGGCGGGCGCGCCCGGCCCCGCGCCGGTCAGGTCCGTACCCGGCTGGATCTACGACAAGGCGACCGGCTGGACGCAGAGCGACCCGGGCGCCCCGTCGGCACCGCCGGCCGTACCGCCGGCCGACCCGCGGCGCGGCCGGGGCGAGGACTGCGCCGACGGCTGTGCGGGCGACGGATAGGCTCACCCGGGTGGAGCACGTGACAGACCAGCCGGAGCCCGCGGCCACGGGTCCGGCGGCGGAGCCGGGCCCCGGCCTGGGCGAGGAACTGCCCGGCGGCCGGGCCCGGCCCAAGACCGGCAAGAGCGAGCAGACCCGCGCGGTGATCCTGGAGACCGCGATGCGGCTGTTCCGCGAGCGCGGCTACGACAAGACCACGATGCGCGCCATCGCCCAGGAGGCGGGCGTCTCGGTCGGGAACGCCTACTACTACTTCCAGTCCAAGGAATTCCTGATCCAGGGGTTCTACGACCGGATGACGCACGACCACGCGGCCGACGCCCGGGTGCGCATGCGCGGGGTGACCGACTTCGCGGAGCGCCTGGAGATCACGCTCGCGTCCTGGCTGGACACCGCGGCCGAGTACCACGAATTCGCCGCCCAGTTCTTCCGCACGGCCGCCGACCCGGACAGCTCGCTCAGCCCGTTCTCGAACGAGTCGCACCCGGCCCGCGCCACCGCCGTCGAACTCTTCCGCGACGTGCTCTCCGGCTCCGACCTCGCCCCCAAGCTCGACTCCGAACTCGCCGAGCTGCTCCCCGAACTGCTCTGGCTGCACCTCATGGTCGTCGTCCTCTACTGGGTCTTCGACCGCACCCCCGACACCGCGCGGACCCGCGAGTTCGTGCACCGCTCCACCCCCGTGGCGGCCCGCGTCATCGGCCTGTCCCGCTACCGGGTCTTCCGCCCCGTCGTCCGCGACGCCAAGTCCCTCATCCAGGACTTCATCCTCCCGACGATCGGCCGCACCGCGGTCACACCGTCGAGTCGGCCGACTCCCGATCAGCCGGGGCAGCCGGGCTAGTCGGGGCGGTCGCCTCCGCCGGGTCGGCCGGACCGGCCTGCGCCGCCTCGCGGCGCAGCGCCCGCAGGCTCCGCGCGCCGAGGGCCGCGATGGCGGTGCCGAGGAGGAAGGAGACGATCGCGAGCGTGAGGTGGATCCAGAAGTAGGCGGTGGGCGATCCGTGGTCGCCGTCGTGGAAGGCCAGACCGCTGGTGTCCTTCCACAAATTCTTGACAAAGGTGACCCAGACGATCCACGACCACACACCGAAAGCGACCAGGAACCAGGACACGCGCCGACTGAGCTTCATGCGTCCCAGTATGTGCGGGCCCCCCGGTAGGAGGGCCGACGGGGGTGGCCGGTTCCCCGCGCGGGACGTGCGGATCGTCACGGCGGACGGCCCGCACCCGGGGGCGCGGCGGCCAGGAAAGGACATGTACGTTTCCTCGGGTGCCCATGCCTACGACCGCCGCGCGCCGCACCGCGCCGCACCGTTCCGCCCTGGCCGTTCTCGCCGTGTCCGCCGTCGCCGCGCTGCTCGGCGGCACCGTCCTGACGGGGGCCGCGAGCGCGGCTCCGGCCGCCGGCACCAAGCCCGCGCCGAGACCGCCCGAGCACATGTCCACGGTGGGCGGCGACCGGCTGGGCGTGCCGGGCACGCAGGTGGACCCGGGACAGTCCGCGCCCGCGCTGCCCGCGAAGCTGACGGCGAAGTCCTGGATCGTGGCGGACGCCAAGACCGGCGAGATCTACGCCGCGCACAACGCGCACTGGCGGCTCCCCCCGGCCAGCACCCTGAAGATGCTGTTCGCCGACACGGTGCTGCCGAAGTTCCCGAAGAACACCGTGCGCAAGGTGCTGCCGAGCGACCTCCAGGGCATGGGCGAGGGCAGCAGCCTCGTCGGCATCAAGGAGAATCTGACCTACACCGTCCACGACCTGTGGCTCGGTGTCTTCCTGCGCTCGGGCAACGACGCGGTGCACGTGCTGTCCGCCATGAACGGCGGCGTCGCCAGGACTGTCGCGGACATGAACGCGCGGGCCAAGGAGTTGCAGGCGGCCGACACGCATGTGGTCACGCCAGACGGCTACGACGAGCGCGGGCAGGTCAGCAGCGCGTACGACCTCACGCTTTTCGCCCGCTCGGGGCTCCAGAACGCCGACTTCCGCGAGTACTGCTCGACGGTGAGCGCGCAGTTCCCCGGCGAGTGGAAGGTCGACAAGAACAAGAAGACCGGCAAGACCACCAAGAAGCGCGAGTCGTTCGGCATCCAGAACACCAACCGGCTGCTCAGCGGCGACTACGGCCTGTCCCCCTACCCCGGCATCGCGGGCGTCAAGAACGGCAACACCACCAACGCGGGCGCCACCTTCACCGGGGTCGCGCAGCGCGACGGCCGTACGCTGCTGGTCACCGTCATGACGCCGAAGGCCGAGCACGACCTGGTCTACCGCGAGGCCGCCTCGCTGCTGGACTGGGGCTTCAAGGCCGCCCCTACGGTCAAGCCGGTCGGCACGCTGGTCCCGCCGCTGAGCCAACTGCCGCCGCCGACCGCCACGACGAAGGCGCCCGAGGGCGACAAGGGACCGGCCACCGCCTCCGCCACGGCCGGTTCCTCCCACGACGGCCTGTGGACGGCGCTGGGCGTCGCCGCCGGTTCCCTGCTCGTCCTGGCCGTGGCGTTCATCGTGGTACGGAAGCTCCGCCCGCTGCCGTCCCCGGCCGGCGGTGGTCCTCATCCTGCCCCGCGTCCTGATCCCGCTCCGCGTCCCGGTGCTGACCCTGATCCTGATCCTGGCCCTGATCCCGATCCCGATCCCGATCGGGCGTCCGGTCCGGCGTCCGGTCCCGACCGCCGCTCCCGGCGCCGGAAGGGCTGACGGACTCCGGGGCCCGCGTGGCCCCGTGGACCTCGATCACCTCGACGACCTCCACGGTCTCGACACCTTCCACCGGTTCCCCGGCGGCGTCGCCGTCCCCGCCGTCCCCGCCGTCCTCGCCGTCCTTCTCGGGCGGCGGCGCGTGCCTGGGCGTCGCCGTCCACGCGGCGCAGTACAGCAGCAGTTTCGCCATGAAGTTGATCCAGAGCAGCAGGGCGACCGGCGTACCGAAGGCGCCGTACACGTTCTTGCCCGCGACGCCCTGGAGGTAGCCGCTGAGCAGCACCTTCAGCAGTTCGAAGCCGACCGCGCCGATGAACGCCGCCTGGACCACGGCGCGGCGCGACGGTTCGACGCCCGGCAGCAGCGTCAGCAGGTAGGTCAGGATCAGGAAGTCGGCCAGGACGGCGATGCAGAAGCCGAGGACGGTCAGCAGCGCGCGGCCGGGGCCGTGGTCGGCGAGCCCGGCCTTGTGGACGGTCCAGTCGACGGCCGCGGTCGCGAAGCCGGAGGCGGCGAGCGAGAGCAGGGCCGCCGCGCCGAGGCCGAGCAGGATGCCGCCGTCGACCAGTTTGGCGACGACGGGGTTGCGCTCCTCGTCGTCCTTGTCCCAGACCGCGCGCAGGCAGTCGCGCAGCGAGCCGACCCAGCCGATACCGGTGAAGAGCAGCGCGGCACCGGCGATCCCGCCGATGGTCCCGGCGTTGGCGACCAGGCCGTTGATGTCGAGCTGGTCGGCGATGCCGGGGATCTGGTCGGAGATCTTGTGCTGGAGGGTGTCGAGCTGATGCTGCGACAGCAGCGCGGCGCCGATCGCCGCGACGACCGCGAGCAGCGGGAAGAGCGAGAGGAAGCTGGTGAAGGTCATCGCGGCGGCCAGCCGCGTCCAGTGGACGGTCTGGAGGTGCGCGAAGGCGCGCCAGCCGTGTGTCCGCATCGCCGCGGCGATGCGGGGGCCGATCCAGGGCAACCTTGTCAACCAGTCCATACCGGGGGGCCTACCCTCCCCCGGCCCGCGCAGTCCCGCGGAACACGAAGGTGCGGGTTCCCCAGAAGCGCAGCGCGGTCGCGAGAGCCATGCCGATCCCCGCGCCCGACACGACATCGGCGCGCGCACTGGCCAGCCCGAGCACGTAGTGCGATACGCCCAGACAGCCCAACTGCACGAGCGCGCCCGCCACGTTCACCGCGAAGAAGACCCCGTACTGCCGCGCCCTGCCGACCGCCGGGGTCCGGCCCCGGTAGGTCCCCAGCGCGTTGCCGAGATACGCCACCGTGCACCCGGCGAGGAACGACAGCGCCTTCGCCCCGATCGGCCCGAACCCGCCGGGGCCGCGCAGCCAGACGAACAGCCCGAGGTCGGCGGCGTACGCGGCGCCGCCCGCGAGGGCGAAGCCGAGCACTTCCGAGCTGAGGCCCCGAGGGGAGCGCGCCCTCACCGGTTGACCGCCGCCAGGACGTAGAGGACGACCCAGGCCAGGGCGATGACGACCAGGGCGCGGTCGCGCAGGACGACGTCCTCGGGGGCGCCCGCGGAGCCCGCGTCGGCGAAGACGGCGTAGCGCAGGACGGAGAGGATGAAGGGGATCATCGAGAGCTGCCGCCAGGGGAGCCAGCCGTTGGGCGAGGCGCCGGTCTCCATCGACCACAGGCAGTAGGCGAGTACGGCGCCGCCCGCGGCGAGCTGCCAGACGAAGCGCAGGTAACCGGTGGTGTACGCGCCGAGGAGGGCGCGGGAGGCGCCGACCTCGGAGCCCTCCGAGTCCTCGGGCGGCGCGGGGGCCGCCGGGGCGGTGGCGTCCGGTTGGGGTCCGACCGTCGGGGCCGCGGGGGCCGCCGCCGTGGCCCGTTCGGCGAGCCGCGACATCAGGACGAGTTCGGAGTAGCGCTTGGCGGCGACCATGAACAGCGCGCCGAAGCCCGAGGTGATCAGGAACCAGCGGGACAGGTCGATGCCGAGGGCGAGGCCGCCCGCCATGGCGCGCATCAGGAAGCCGGTGGTGACGATGACGAGGTCGACGACCAGCATGTGCTTGAGCCACACGCAGTAGGCGAGCTGCATGACCACGTACCCGGCGAGCAGCCCGGCCGTGTCCGGGTTGCAGAGCACCCCGGCCGCCGCGGGCGCGAGGACCGCGAGGGCGCCGCCCGCGGCGTACGCGACCGGCACCGGGACCTGTCCGCAGGCCACCGGGCGGCGGCACTTGACGGGGTGGGCGCGGTCGGCGTCGGCGTCGCGGGCGTCGTTGATCAGATAGACGGCGGCGGAGCAGCCGGTGAAGAGCACGAAGACGACGGCGAGCTGGAGTACGGCGTGCGCGGACAGCAGGCGCCCGGCGGCCAGCGGCGCGGCCAGCACGAGGACGTTCTTGACCCACTGCCGGGGCCGGGCGGTCCGCACCAGACCGGCGGGCAGGCCCCGTACGGAGACCGGGGGCGGGAAGCGTCCGGCCGAGGGGACGGCGGTCGCCGGTACGTCGTCGATGAGCGCGGCGGTGCGTTCCGTCATGACGGCCGCCCTCCGCGCAGGGCCCAGTTCCGGCCGAGCCGGGCGGTGACGGCGCCGAGCAGCGCGCCGCAGGCCACGTCGCTCGGGTAGTGGACGCCGACGACCATCCGGGACACGCACATGGCGGCGGCGAGCGGCGGGAGCGGCGCGGCGAACGGCGTACGGGGCATCAGTGCCCCGAAGGCGACGACGGCCGCGGCGGCCGAGGTGGCGTGCGAGCTGGGGAAGCTGTGCCGTCCGGCGGTGCGGACCAGCGGTTCGGCGTCCGGCAGCACCGGGCGCGGGCGGCGGACGACCCGTTTGACGCCCATGCTCGCCGCGTGGGCCGCGCCGACCAGTGTGGTGGCGCGCAGCCAGGCGCCGCGGCGGCCGGGGTCGGCGCAGGCGCCGGCGAGACCGGCGGCCAGCCAGACCGCGCCGTGCTCGCCCGCCCAGGACAGCGCGCGGGCCGCGCCCGCGACGCGGGGGTCGGTGCCGCGGCGGCGCAGCGCGGCCAGCAGGTGGTGGTCCGCGCGTTCCGCGGCGGAGTCGGGGTAGCGCACTGGTCGGTACTCCCTCGCAGCGACGGCTCGTGACCCGGGGCCGCCACAGCTGGGCGACCGGCCGCCCCACCTGGGCGAATTGTCGGGTCATCACACTTGGACCCCGAGTGCTTACCGTGCGCGACGGCTCCTCACGCACCACCACTCACCCTTTTCAGTGAGAAAAGCCGCATAACGCACTATTCGTGATCTTTCGCACCACTCAGAGCGCTACGGTCACGGACATGCCTGTACCCTCCGCGACGACCGTCCCCGTCACCGGCGAGGGCCGCACCGCCGCCGACGCCTCGGCCGACCCCACCGACGCCTCGGCCGACCCCACCGCCGCCCCCCTCGATCGCGGCTCCGGCCCCGCCGACCTCCCCAGCCGCGTCGGCCCGGTCACCGGCTGGGGCCGCACCGCCCCCACCACCGCCCGCGTCCTGCGCCCCCTGACGTACGAGGCGGCCGTCGCGGCGGTCACCGGCAGCGACAGCCGCGGCGCCATCGCGCGGGGCCTGGGCCGGGCCTACGGGGACGCGGCGCAGAACGCGGGCGGCGCCGTCCTGGACATGACCGGACTCGACCGCGTCCACGAGATCGACGCCGTCAACGGCCTGGTCGTGTGCGACGCGGGCGTCTCGCTGCACCGCCTGATGGAGGTGCTGCTGCCGCTCGGCTGGTTCGTGCCCGTCACGCCCGGCACCCGCTATGTGACGGTCGGCGGCGCGATCGGCGCGGACATCCACGGCAAGAACCACCACGGCTCCGGGTCCTTCTCCCGCCATGTGCGCGCCATCGAACTGCTCACCGGTGACGGCGAGACCCGGCTGGTCACGCCCGAGGACGAGCCGGGCCTGTTCTGGGCGACGGCCGGCGGCATGGGCCTGACCGGCGTCATCCTCGCCGCGACCCTCCAGCTCCTGCCGGTCCAGACGTCGTTGATGACCGTGGACACCGAACGCGCCACCGACCTGGACGACCTGATGGCGCGGCTGACCGCGACCGACGACACGTACCGCTACTCGGTGGCCTGGATCGACCTGCTCGCGCGCGGCGCGAAGACCGGCCGCGCCGTCCTCACCCGCGGCGACCACGCCCCGCTCGACGCGCTGCCCGCCACGTCCCGCGCCCGCCGCGACCCGCTCGCCTTCCGCCCCGGACGGCTGCCCGCCGCCCCGCGCTTCGTCCCCGAGGGCCTGCTCGGCCGCACCAGCGTCGGCCTGTTCAACGAGTTCTGGTACCGCAGGGCCCCGCGCGAGCGGCGCGGCGAACTCCAGCGCCTGTCCACCTTCTTCCACCCGCTGGACGGGCTGCCGCACTGGAACCGGATCTACGGCCGCAGCGGCTTCGTCCAGTACCAGTTCGTCGTCGGCCACGGCCAGGAGGAGGCGCTGCGGCGCATCGTCGGACGGATCGGCGCCCGCGGCTGCCCGTCCTTCCTCGCCGTGCTCAAGCGCTTCGGCGAGGGCGACCCCGGCTGGCTCTCCTTCCCGATGGCGGGCTGGACCCTCGCCCTCGACATCCCCGCCGCGCTCCCCGGCCTCGGCGCGTTCCTCGACGAGCTGGACGAGGAGGTCGCGGAGGCGGGCGGCCGGGTCTACCTCGCCAAGGACGCGCGGCTGCGGCCCGAACTCCTGGCCCGGATGTACCCGCGCCTCGACGACTTCCGCACCCTGCGCGCCACGTACGACCCGCGCGGCGTGATCACGTCCGACCTCGCCCGCCGCCTGGCCCTCTAGGGCCCGCCGCCACAGCCTCGAAGGAGCTTCCCGTGAAGGACGCGTTCGGCGCCCCCCAGTCCCTGCTGATCCTCGGCGGCACCTCCGAGATCGCGCTGGCCACCGCCCGCCGCCTCATCGCCCGCCGCACCCGTACCGTCTATCTCGCGGGCCGCCCCTCCGAGGCGCTGGACGCCGCCGCGACGCAGTTGCGCGCGCTCGGCGCCGACGTCCACGCGGTCGGCTTCGACGCCCTCGACCCCGCCTCGCACGAGGAGGTCCTCGGCAAGCTCTTCACCGAGGGCGACATCGACATGGTGCTGCTCGCCTTCGGCGTCCTCGGCGACCAGGCCCGCGACGAGCAGGAACCGCTCTCGGCCGTCCACGTCGCCCAGGTCAACTACACCGGCGCCGTCTCCGCCTCCCTGGTCTGCGCGGGCGCCCTCCAGTCGCAGGGCCACGGCTCGCTGGTCGTGCTGTCCTCCGTGGCCGGCGAGCGCGCCCGCCGCGCCAACTTCATCTACGGCAGCAGCAAGGCCGGGCTCGACGCCTTCGCCCAGGGCCTCGGCGACGCCCTGCACGGGGCCGGCGTGCACGTCATGATCGTCCGCCCCGGCTTCGTCCGCACCAAGATGACCGCGGGGCGCGAAGAGGCCCCGCTGGCCACCACCCCCGAGGCCGTCGCGGTCGCCATCGAGACCGGGCTGCGCCGCCGCAGCGAAACGGTCTGGGTGCCCGGCACCCTGCGCGTGGTCATGTCGGCCCTGCGGCACGTCCCGAGGCCGCTCTTCCGCCGCCTGCCGGTCTGACCCGGCACCGGCTCCGCCGCGCGCCGTCGGCGGCGGGCGGCCGTGTCGTACGCTCCACAGACGGTGACACCGCGTTCCGGAGGAGGGGGCCATGGGGGCGACTCCCGCTGACGGGAGAGGACTTCGGGGGCGGCGGCTGCGGTGGCTGACCCCGCCGGTCGTGGCCTTCGCGGTCGTCGTCAGCTCCGTCTTCGCCGTCGCGGGCCTGTCCGGGACCGGTGCCAGGTCGGCCGTGCAGAGCGCGGCCCCGCCCAGGCCCGTGCTCACCCGGGTCGGCGTGTGGACGGCGGCGCTGGCGGGCGGCGGCCAGCGGGTCCACCACCGCACGGTCCGCATGGTCGTGCACCCGACGATCGGCGGGACGGGCGTACGCGTGCGGCTGTCGAACCGGTACGGGACCGGGCCGCTGCCGGTCGGGGCCGTGGACGTGGCCGTCCAGGCGCACGGCGGCGACGCCGCACCCGGCACGCATCACACCGCGACGTTCTCCGGGGCGGGCGCCACGACGATCCCGGCGGGGCGGGACGCGGCGACCGACCCCCTCGCGATGACCGTCAACGCGGACGAGAATCTGCTGGTCAGCGTCTACTTCCCCGGTGACGCGGGCGCGTCGGGGCGGCACTGGCTGGCCGCCGAGACCACGTACTACTCGGCGCCCGGCGACTTCGCCGCCGCCGACACCACCGCGCACTACCCCGTCTCGAACGGCGTCTGGTACTACCTCAGCGGTCTCGACGTCGAGTCCGCCACCGCCCGCGGCACCCTGGTCGCCTTCGGCGACTCCCTCACGGACGGCGCGGGTTCCAGCACGTCGGCCAACGCCCGCTGGCCCGACGTCCTCGCCCGGCGGCTGCGCGACCGGCCGGGCGGCCCGCTCCTCGGCGTCGTGGACGCGGGCCTGAGCGGCAACCGGGTGCTCACCGACACCGGCACCCGCTTCGGCACCAGCGCCCTGCACCGCTTCGCCCACGACGCCCTCGGCCAGCCCGGCGTCACGGCCGTGGTCCTGCTGGAGGGCATCAACGACATCAGCGTCGACCGCGGCCCGCACGGGCACCTCGCCGCGGCCGACCTCATCGACGCCTACCGCACCCTCATCCGCCAGGCGCACGCGGCGGGCGTACGGATCTACGGCGCGACCCTGCCGCCCTTCCAGGGCTCCCGCCCCTACACCCCCGCCGGTGAGCGGACCCGCGAGACCGTCAACCGCTGGATGCTCGGCGGCCACGCCTTCGACGCCGTCTTCGACCTGTCCGCCGCGCTGCGCGACCCCGCCCGGCCGCACCGCCTGTCCCCCGCCTACGACAGCGGCGACCACCTGCATCCCAACGACGCCGGTTACCGCGCGATGGCGAACGCGATCGATCTCCGTACGCTGACGGCTCCGCTGACTCCGCGCGCGGCGGGCTGAGCGTCCGTACCCCCGCTCACAGGCGGCTGGGGGTCGCCTCGTCCGTCGTGTTCTCCGCGTCCTCCCCGGGCGGGGCGACCTCGCCGAAGCGGGCCAGGGCCAGGGCGCCGACGACGGCGAGGGCGAAGCCCGCGACCGCGACCGGGGCCCAGCCGTGGCGGGTGCGGTCGCCGAGGGCCAGGACGCCGACGAGCGCGGGGCCGACGGTCTCGCCGATGACCATGCCCGCGGTGGCGGCCGTCACCGAGCCGCGCTGGAGGGCGGAGGTCAGCAGCAGGAAGGCGGCTCCGCCGCCGACGAGGAGGCCGTACACGGCCGGGTTGGTGAGCAGCGCCACCGGGGTCATGCCGTCGATGACGCGGACGGCGACCTCGACCACGCCGAAGCCGAGGCCCGCGCCGAGGCCCAGCGCCGCCGCGCGGGAGCGTTCGGGGAGACGGCCGGCCGCCGTGCCCGCCGCGAGGACGGCGAGGGCCGTGGCCAGCGTGCCCCAGCGCAGCGCCGTGCCGCCGTGGTCCGCGCCGGCCCCCTCGCTGCCCGAGGCCATGCCCAGCAGCGCCAGGCCGCCGCACACCGCCGCGACCGCGCCCCACTCGCGCGGCGACAGCCGCGTGTCCAGCAGCCGCGCCGCCGCGACCGCCGTGACGGCCAGGCTCGCCGCCAGGGCCGCGCCCACCGCGTAGATCGGCAGCGACCTCAGCGCGACCAGTTCCAGCGCGAAGCCCACGCCGTCGAGGCCCAGGCCCGCCACGTAGCGCCACTCGCGCAGGGCCCTGCCCAGCAGCCGCGCGTCGACCGCCGAGCCCGAGCCTCCGCCCGGCTCCGCCGCCGCCCGCGCCGCCACCGCTTGCAGCACCGACGCCACCCCGAAACACACGGCCGCGCCCAGCGCACACACCATTCCCAGAAGCACGCCACTGACTCTAGGGCGTCCAGCACCCCGGGCCCCGCCCCGAGCGCTTCCTCCGCCGCGGACGGCGAGCCGTCCCTTCCCACCGGCCGGTGGCCGCAAGCCCACCGAATCGCCCCTCCGGTCCCGGCGGTGACCCGCACGCCCGTCGTGGCGCGTCGCGCAGTTCCCCGCGCCCCTCAAAAAACCGGCCCACCCCCCGACCGAAAGACGACCCGCCCCGCCAGGGGCGCGGGGAACTGCGCGACAAGCCCCCACCGGCCGGTGGTCCGCAAACAACCGGTGCGCCCCGTCAGGGGCGCGGGGAACTGCGCGACAAGCCCCCACCGGGCCGGTGGCCGGAAGCCCACCGAATTGCCCCTCTGGGGCCGGTGGTGACCTGCGGCAGCAATGTGGCTGAGCGCGCAGTTCCCCGCGCCCCTCAAAAGATCGGCCCACCGCGCCAGGGGCGCGGGGAACTGCGCGGCCGGCCCCCACCGGCCGGTGGTGCGGAGAGGAGGGGACCGCCCCCCCCGGCGGGAGGGGGGAAGGTCAGGCGGAGAGGACCGTGCGGAGTTGGGTGAGGCCCCAGTCGAGGTCGTCCTTGGAGATGGTGAGCGGCGGCGCCAGCCGAATGGTGCTGCCGTGGGTGTCCTTGGCGAGAACCCCGAGCGCCATGAGCCGCTCGGAGATCTCGCGGCCGGTCCCCACGGCGGGATCGATGTCGACCCCGGCCCACAGCCCGCGCCCGCGCACCTCGGTGACCTTGCCGGAGCCGGTGAGGAGGGCGAGCTCGCGGTGCAGGTGGTCACCGAGTTCGGCGGCGCGCTCCTGGTACTCCCCGGTGCGCAGCATGGCGAGGACTTCGAGCCCGACGGCGCAGGCCAGCGGGTTCCCGCCGAAGGTGGACCCGTGTTCGCCGGGCCGGTAGACGCCGAGGACGTCGCGGGAGGAGACCACGGCCGAGACGGGCACGACGCCGCCGCCGAGCGCCTTGCCGAGGACGTACATGTCGGGGACGACGTCCTCGTGCTCGCAGGCGAAGGTGCGGCCGGTCCTGCCGAGGCCGGACTGGATCTCGTCGGCGATGAAGAGCGCCCCGCGCTCGGCGGTGACCCGGCGCACCCCGGCGAGATAGCCCGGCGGCGGCACGAGGACGCCCGCCTCGCCCTGGATCGGCTCCAGCAGCACGGCGACGGTCTCGTCGTCCACGGCCGCTTCGAGCGCGGCGAGGTCGCCGTAGGGGACGGTCACGAAGCCGGGGGTGTACGGGCCGAAGTCCGCCCGCGCCTCGGGGTCGGTGGAGAAGCTGACGATCGTGGTGGTGCGCCCGTGGAAGTTCCCGGCCGCGACAACGATCCTGGCCCGGCCGTCCGGTACGCCCTTGACCCGGTAGCCCCACTTGCGCGCCGTTTTCACGGCGGTCTCCACTGCTTCGGCGCCGGTGTTCATCGGCAGCACCATCTCCATGCCGCACAGCTCGGCGAGCCGCGTACAGAAGTCCGCGAAGCGGTCGTGGTGGAAGGCGCGGGAGGTCAGCGTGACCCGGTCGAGCTGCGCCTTGGCCGCCGCGATCAGCCGGGGGTTGGCGTGGCCGAAGTTCAGCGCCGAGTAGCCCGCGAGCATGTCGAGGTAGCGGCGGCCCTCGACGTCGGTCATCCACGCGCCTTCGGCCGTGGCGACCACGACGGGGAGCGGGTGGTAATTGTGCGCGCTGTGCGCCTCGGCGGCGGCGATCCGCTCACCGGTGGTGCCGGTGGTACCTGCGGTGCCGGAAGGACCTGCGGTGGTGGTGGTCACGTGCGTTCTCCGTTCGTTGTACGTCGGAGGCCAGGGCGAAGGGGCGGGGTGACGCCCCTTTCTATCGTCGCTCGCCGCGATCACGGCGAAACCTCACCGACGGCGGCCAGTGGTGTCCACCAGGGGTATGGGAGCGGGGTCACCACCTGAGAGAATGATGGACATGGCAACAGATCGCCCGCGCGCGCTTTCCGGTATCCAGCCCACCGCCGGTTCGTTCCACCTGGGGAACTACCTGGGGGCGATCCGCCAGTACGTGGCGCTCCAGGAGACGCACGACGCCTTCTACATGGTGGTCGACCTGCACGCGATCACCGTGCCGCAGGACCCGGCCGAGCTGCGGGCGAACACGCGGCTGGCCGCCGCCCAGCTCCTGGCCGCCGGGCTCGACCCGGACCGCTGCACGCTGTTCATCCAGAGCCATGTGCCCGAGCACGCCCAGCTCGGCTGGGTGATGAACTGCCTGACCGGCTTCGGTGAGGCGTCCCGGATGACGCAGTTCAAGGACAAGTCGGCCAAGCAGGGCGCGGACCGCTCGACGGTCGGCCTGTTCACGTATCCGATCCTCCAGGTCGCGGACATCCTGCTGTACCAGGCGGACGCGGTGCCGGTCGGCGAGGACCAGCGGCAGCACATCGAGCTGACCCGCGACCTGGCGGAGCGGTTCAACACGCGCTTCGGCCCGACCTTCACCATCCCGGCGCCGCACATCGTGCGGGAGGTCGCGAAGATCTACGACCTCCAGGACCCGACGGCCAAGATGAGCAAGTCGGCGGCGTCGCCGAAGGGCCTGGTCAATCTGCTGGACGAGCCGAAGACGTCGGCGAAGAAGTTCCGCAGCGCGGTGACGGACACCGGCACGGTCGTCAAATATGACGAAAAAGACAAGCCGGGCATCAGCAATCTGCTCACGATTCACTCCGCGCTCACCGGTACCGGAATTCCGGAACTCGAGGAGCGGTACGAGGGCAAGGGCTACGGTGCGCTGAAGACCGACCTCGCGGAGATCTTCGTGGAGTGGGTCACACCGTTCCGTGAGCGTACGCAGGAGTATCTGGGGGACCCGGAGACGTTGGACGCGGTGCTGGCGAAGGGTGCCGAGAAGGCGCGCGCCGTGGCGGCGGAGACGCTGGCCGGGGCGTACGACCGGGTCGGGTTCCTGCCCGCCAAGCACTGAGTACGGTACGGGGCGGTACCGAGGACGATTTTTCTGCTCTCGCATGATTGTCCCGCATGATGGCTGTATGACCATGCGGGGTCATCGCGCGGGGGTGACCACGCGGCCGGCTGAACGGGGAAAGGGGTGAGCGCAGTGGGGACCTCCACGACCACCACGATCGGCGTGTCCATCGCGGTCCCGGAGCCGTACGGGCGCCTGCTCCAGGAGCGGCGCGCCGGTTTCGGCGATCCGGCGGCGTACGCGATCCCCACCCACGTCACGCTGCTGCCGCCCACCGAGGTCGACTGCGGCGCGCTTCCGGCGCTGCGCCGCCACCTCGCGCAGGTCGCCGCCGACGGCCGCCCCTTCCTGATGCGGCTGCACGGCACGGACACCTTCCGGCCGCTCTCCCCCGTGGTCTACGTCCGCCTCGCCGACGGCGGCGACGCCTGCGCCCAGCTCCAGGAGCAGGTCCGCTCGGGACCCGTCTCCCGCGAGCTCCAGTTCCCGTACCACCCGCACGTCACGGTCGCCCACGGCATCCCCGACCCCGCCATGGACCTGGCCCAGTCCGAGCTCGCCACCTTCTCCGCCGCCTGGACCGCGATCAGCTTCGCCCTCTACGAGCAGGGCGAGGACGGCGTCTGGCGCAAGATGCGCGAGTACCCCTTCGGCCGTGAGGGCCTCTCGGCCGTCCCGCACCAGCAGTCCGCCAAGGCCGCGACGCGGCTGTAACGGCGCTGCGGGGTCGGCCCGGCCGCGACTCCTGCCGCGCTTCGGCCGTGCTTCGGCCGTAAGCCGGCCCCGTCGGTCACATTCGGCCGCTTCCGTGCGACACATCAGCGCACCGCCCACCCACGGGCGGTGCGCTGATTCGTCAGGTCGGGCAGAAAGCCGGGAGTGATCATGGGTACGCGGACATCGGCCGTCGCGTTCACGGAAGCGGTGGCGGCGGAGCGGCTGGAGCGGGCGGCGGAGGCTCTGGTGCTGCACGGCTTCGACGCGGAGATCCTCGACGACGTGGCCGCCGCGCGGGTCCGGGTGGGCGAGCTGATCCCGCCGGGCGCGAGCGTGTTCACCGGGGCCAGCGAGACGCTGCGGCTGTCCGGGATCGAGGAGGACATCAACGGGAGCGGGCGGTACGAGGCGGTCAAGCCGCGCGTGCTGGCCATGGACCGGGCGAGCGAGGCGGACGCGATCCGGCGGGCGCTTGCCGCTCCGGACGTCAGCGTCGGGAGCGTCGCCGCCGTCACCGAGACGGGGTCGCTGGTGATCGCGTCGGGCAGCGGGAGCCAGTTGCCCGGGTACGCGGGCGGGGCGGGGCGCGCGATCTGGGTGGTGGGCGCGCAGAAGGTCGTGCCGGACCTGGAGACGGCGCTGCGCCGGGTGGAGGAGCACTGCCTGCCGCTGGAGAGCGCCAGGACCATGGAGGTGCACGGCTGGCCGAGCACCGTGAACCGGCTCCTGGTCCTCAACGCGGAGTACGTGCCGGGGCGCGGCACCGTACTGCTGCTCCGCGAGCCCATCGGCTTCTGAGGCACCGCCCGTTGACGGCCGCTCCACGGCCGGTTGACGGCCGGTTGACGGCCGGTTGACGGCCGGTCCCCTGTCGGTCCACTGGCGCGCGGTAATGCCGACAACGTGTGTGCAAAAGGAGGTGGCGGCCGGGTTTAGGGTGAAGCGGAAACACTTGGAGGCATGGGCAATTGGCGAATGTGAAGCAGGGCCGTTGCATTGTCGGATCGCGCGGGAGCGACCTCGCCAGGGCGCAAGTGCGTGAATATCTGACGCCGTTGAGGGAGCGGTTTCCCGAGGTGACCTTCACGCATCGGGTGATCGTGGAGGGCGGCGACCGCGACCGGCGCTCACCGCTGGCCAACGTGTCGGCGGTGAGCGGCGGTTCGGCGTTCAGCACCGAGCAGGAGGCCGCGCTGGCGCGCGGTGACGTGGATGTGGTCGTCCACTCCCTCAAGGACCTGCCGACGTCGAATCCGCCGGGCCTGACGCTGTTGCCGCCGCCGGGGCGGGAGGACGTGGCCGACGCGCTGTGCGGGGCGACGCTCGCCGGGCTGCCGGAGGGGGCCAGGGTCGGTACGGGGGCGGCCCGCCGGATCGGCCAACTCCTGGCCGTACGCCCTGACGTGCGGATCGTGCCGATTCGCGGCAACGTACCGCCGCGCCTGGAGAAGCTGGCGACCGAGGGGCTGGACGCGGTCGTGCTGGCCCTGGCGGGCCTGCGCCGCCTCGGTCTCGACGGCGCTGTGAGCGAGGTGCTGCCGCTCGACCTCTTCCCGCCGAGTCCGGGCCAGGGCGCCCTCGGCATCCAGATCCGCGCGGACGACACCGCCGTACGCGACCTGCTCGCCTGCGCCGGTGACGCCTCCGTCGACGCGCGGGTCCGCGCCGAACGCGCCTTCCTCGCCGAATTGCACGGCGGGTGCAGCGTTCCGGTCGGGGGTTACGCCGAATTGGACCCGGCCGGAAATCTGCGGCTGTTCGGACAGGTCACGTCTCTCGACGGCAGGACGCAGATTTCCGCCACCGTCAGCGGTCCGGCGCAGCGGCCGGAAAGGCTCGGAAGGGAATTGGCCGCGGAACTCGTCGCGCGGGGCGCCCATTCCCTGCTCGACGCGGCGCGCCACCCCGACGCGTGACGCGACCGGCGCCGTACCGCCGCCCGGCGCGTGACCTGACCGGCGGCCGTACCGCCGCCCCGCGCGTGACCTGACCGGCGGCCGTACCGCGCCTTACGCGCGGACCGCCGGGGACATCCGGCAGGAGACGCCGATCCGGTTCCAGGCGTTCATGGTGACGCACATGGCCAGGAGGCGGGGGAATTCGTCGGTGTCGAAGAGCCGGGCCGCCTCGTCGAAGACGGCGTCGGGGACGCCATGGTCACCGAGGTGGGTGACGGCCTCGGCCAGGGCGAGGGCGGCGCGCTCGCGGGCGGTGAAGAAGGGCGTCTCGCGCCAGACGGTGACGCCGTACAGCTTCTGCTCGGTGAGGCCGAGGGCGCGGGCGTCGGCGCTGTGCTTGTCGACGCAGTAGGCGCAGCCGTTGAGCTGGGAGACGCGGACGCGGACGAGTTCGCGGACGGCGGGGTCGAGGCCGCGGGCGGCGGCCTTGTCGAGGGCGGCCATGGCCGCGTAGAAGTCGGGGGCCTTGTCGTTGAGGTCGATCCGGCGCGCGGGCGCGGGAACGGTAGCGGTGTCGTCGGTCGTCGTCGTCATGCCTCCACCGTAGGAGGAAAGTGGCTCCATGCCGTGGTCCACTTGGAGCATGAACGACTGGGCCACTCGCGGTGAGCGCACCGCCGACTACGACCTGCTGCTCGACCTCCCCGCCGCGCGGGCCGCGGCGGGCGGCGGCGCGCGGGCCGGTCTTGAGCGGGCCCTGCGCGAGGCCGTGCGCGACGGCCGCCTCTCCCCCGGTACCCGCCTGCCGTCCAGCCGGGTGCTGGCCGGGGATCTGGGCCTCGCGCGCAACACGGTCGCGGACGCGTACGCGCAGCTCGTCGCCGAGGGGTGGCTGACCGCGCGGCAGGGCTCGGGCACGACGGTGGCACCGCGCCCGGCCGCGGTCCCCGGCCGGGCGGAGCGCGCCCCCGTGCGCCGTACGCCCGTCGCCCCGGTCGAGCTGGTGCCGGACAACGCGACCGGCCTCCCGTACAGCCTGTGGCCCGGCTCGCCCGACCTGTCGTCCTTTCCGCGCGCCGCGTGGTCGGCGGCGGCGCGGCGGGCGCTGGCCGCGGCGCCGAACGAGGCGTTCGGGTACACCGACCCGCGCGGCCGGCCGGAGTTGCGGGCGGCGCTGAGCACGTATCTCGCGCGGGTGCGCGGGGTGCGGACCGACCCGGAGCACCTGATGATCTGCACGGGGTACGTGCAGGGCGTCGGTCTGCTGGCCCGCGCGCTGTACGGCCGGGGCGCCCGCCGGATCGCCGTCGAGGCGCTGGGCTTCCCGGACACGCGAACGCTGCTGCGCACGGCGGGACTTGAGACGGTGCCGCTGGACGTGGACGGCGACGGGGCGCGGGTGGACCGCCTGGACGGCTCGGCGCAGGCGGTGCTGCTGACCCCCGCGCACCAGTTCCCGACCGGTGTGCCGCTGTCCCCCGGGCGCCGGACGGCCGTCACGGGGTGGGCGCGGAGCACCGGCGCGGTGATCCTGGAGGACGACTACGACGGGGAGTTCCGCTACGACCGGCAGCCCGTCGGCGCCCTCCAGGGCCTCGCGCCCGGACACGTCGTGTACGCGGGCACGGCCAGCAAGAGCCTCGCGCCGGGCCTGCGGCTGGCGTGGCTGGCGCTGCCCCCGCACCTGCTGGAGGCGGTCGTGCGCGAGAAGCGGATGGCCGACCACCACTCGCCGGTGCTCGACCAGTTGACCCTCGCCGAATTCATCGGATCGGGCGCGTACGACCGCCACGTACGCCGTATGCGCCTGCACTACCGCGCCCGCCGCGACCGCCTGGTGGCGGCCCTGGCCGAACACGCCCCCCACGTCCGGGTCTCCGGCATCGCCGCGGGCCTGCACGCCGTACTCGAACTCCCCCCGGAGACCGGCCCGTTGCAAGCCCTCGTGGACCGCGCCCACGCCCTCGGCCTGGCCCTCAGCGGCCTCCCCGTCTACGGCGCCCCCACCGCCCACGCCCCCACTTCCCTCGTCATCGGCTACGCCACGCCCCCCGACCACGCCTTCTCCGGCGCCCTCTCCCGCCTGTGCGAGGTCCTGGCACCCGGGTAAGTGGGCCGGCGGAGAAGGGAGTCGAGGTCAGGCGGGGAGGGTGAGGAGGACCTCGTCGATGTCCTCACCGCGGGCGTTCGCGAAGCCGCGGTCGGTGCCGGTGGGGTGGAAGCCGCATTTGCGCAGGACGCGGATCGAGCCGGGGTTGTCGGCGGCGGCGCGGGCGTGCAGGGGGCGTTCGGGGGCGACGGCGAGGAGTTGGCGGAGGGCGGCGGTGGCGGCGCCGCGGCCCCAGAACTCGCGGCCGATCCAGTACGTGACCTCGCGCTCCTCGGGCGGGCCGTAGACGGCGGCGTGGCCGACGACCGTACCGTCGGAGGCGGCGACGACCGTGCGGTTGACGACGCCGGGGGTGGCACGGACGCGGGCCCAGTGGGCGTGGAAGCGGGCGCTGTCCGACGGGTCCTCGGCGGTGAACGCGGCCATCCGTACCGCCTCGGGGTCCTGCATCTGAACGAAGAAGACGGGCAGGTCCGAGTCGCGTACCTCGCGCAGGATGACGTCCATGGGGCAAACGTAAGGGGCCCCGCACCAGGGCGGGACCCCTTACCGGCGGAAAAGAGGCGGGACTCAGATGAGGCCCAGCTCGCGCACGGCGGCGCGCTCCTCTTCCAGCTCCTTCACGGACGCGTCGATGCGCGCGCGCGAGAACTCGTTGATCTCCAGGCCCTGGACGATCTCGAAGGCGCCGTTCTTCGTGGTGACCGGGAAGGACGAGATGAGACCGGCCGGGACGCCGTAGGAGCCGTCGGAGACGATGCCCATGGAGGTCCAGTTGCCCTCGGCGGTGCCGTTGACCCAGGTGTGGACGTGGTCGAGGGCGGCCGACGCGGCGGAGGCGGCGGAGGACGCGCCGCGCGCCTCGATGATCGCGGCGCCGCGCTTGGCGACGGTCGGGATGAAGGTGTCGGCCAGCCACTGCTCGTCGTTGACGACCTCGGCGGCGTTCTTGCCCGCGACCTCGGCGTGGAAGATGTCGGGGTACTGGGTCGCCGAGTGGTTGCCCCAGATGGTGAGCCGCTTGATCTCCGAGACCGGCACGCCGGTCTTCTTCGCGAGCTGCGCGACCGCGCGGTTGTGGTCCAGGCGGGTCATCGCGGTGAAGCGCTCGGCCGGTACGTCGGGGGCGGCGGACTGCGCGATGAGCGCGTTGGTGTTCGCCGGGTTGCCGACGACCAGGACCTTGATGTCGTCGGCCGCGTGGTCGTTGATGGCCTTGCCCTGCGGCTTGAAGATGCCGCCGTTGGCCTCCAGCAGGTCGCCGCGCTCCATGCCCTTGGTGCGGGGGCGGGCGCCGACCAGCAGCGCGACGTTGGCGCCGTCGAAGGCCACGTTCGGGTCGTCGGTGATGTCGATGCCCTGGAGGAGCGGGAAGGCGGCGTCGTCCAGCTCCATCGCGGTCCCCTCCGCGGCCTTCAGGCCCTGGGGGATCTCCAGCAGACGGAGCCTCACCGGCACGTCCGCGCCGAGCAGGTGGCCCGAGGCGATGCGGAAGAGGAGGGCGTAGCCGATCTGGCCTGCCGCTCCGGTGACGGTGACGTTGACGGGGGTGCGAGTCATTGCCTTCTCCTGGCCTTTTCCTGCGGGTACCTGGCATTGCCGCCCCGGCAGTGGCCCGAGCGGCCCCGGAACGTGACTCTCTCGTCGTCAAGAGAGCCGTCTGTCAGGCTATCGCGCGGCGGCGCCGCCGGTGACGCGAGGGCGTGTGGCCCCGGTCACCGGGAAGGCCGCCGGGTGACGTTCCCGTGCCGCGCGGGACCCGCGTCCGCGGGTTTGCGCGGTGCGCCGCGGGTCCGCGCGGACTTGGGTCCGCGCGTCTCAGCCCTGGCCGCCCAGGCAGAGGTTGACGACGAGCAGGCCGAGGCACAGGCCGCCGCGGCCGGTGGCGGTCGCGGTCGGGGACGGCGGACCGGTGGGCGTATCCGTAGGAGAAACGGTTCCTCCGGAGGCGGGCGCCGAAGGGGACCCGGAATCGGTCGGTACGGTGCCGGGAGCGCCGCCGCCCGGCGCGCTGCCGGGGCCCGCGCCGTGGGTGGCCGTGGCACCGGGTGTTCCCGGCGGACCGGCGGACGGGGAGCCGTCGCCCGGTCGGTCACCGTCGGCGCCGCCTCGGGCACCGGGGCCCGCCCGGTGCTCGGGCCCGCCGCGAGCAGCACCGTCACCGCCGCGCCGATCGCCAGCACCCCCGCCGTGCCGAACAGCAGCGCCCTGCGGCGGCGGTTGCCCGGCAGACCCTCCTCCGGGCCCAGCGGGTCCAGCGGATCGGGATGCGGTACGGGTTTGCCCCGGCCCCTGTCGCCGGTGCCGGTCGCGGCCTTCTCCGCCAGCTTCCACAGCGCGCCGACCCGGTCGTAGTCCGCGCCGCTCGCCTGCGCCAGCACCTCCACCGCGTCCAGCGGCGGCAGTTGCCTGCCGTTGAGGTACTTCTCCCACGACTCCGCGGACTGCGCCGTGCGCGCCGCCAGCGCCGGGACCGTCAGGCCGCCGCGGTCCTTCATCCGGCGTAACTGCACGGCCAGTCGCCGCACATCCACCGGAATCCGCTCCGCCAACGGCTCCCACTGCCCCATCGTGCCCCCTGTCTCAACGAGTCCCCCGCCGGGGGCAACGCTAGAACGGGTGTCCCCTTGTCGGGGGGACTTTCCGGACAGCGTCCCCGAACTCGTCCGGACCTGCTATTACCGGGTGCCGGGCCCCGGCCGCCTCCGAGGCCAGCCCTTCGTCCGCGCCACCGCTGTCGCGGCCCAGCGCCCGCCCCGGGGAATGCGCCCCGTCAGGGGCGCGAGGAACTGCGCGGCCAGCCCCCACCGGCCGGTGGTCCGGGGACAACCGAATTGCCCCGCCGGGGGCCGGTGGTGACCTGCGCGAGCGCCGTGGCTGGCCACGCAGTTCCCCGCGCCCCCAAAAAGACCGGCCCACCCCCCATACGAAAAGAGGCCCGCCCCGCCAGGGGCGCGAGGAACTGCGCGAGCAACCCACCACCGGCCGGTGACCGGAAAACAACCGCACTGCCCCGCCGGGACCGGTGGCGACCTGCGCGGAGCGCCATGGCTGGCCGCGCAGTTCCCCGCGCCCCCAAAAAGACCGGCCCGCCGCCCAGGCGAAAGGGGCCCGCCCCGTCAGGGGCGCGGGGAACTGCGCGAGCAACCCCCCACCGGCCGGTGGCCGGGAAACAACCGCATTGCCCCGCCGGGACCGGTGGTGACCTAAGCGGAGCGCCCACGCGGCGGCGCCACCAAAGAACCTGGCCCCGCGTCAGCCCACCGTTCCGGGCTACCGCACCGAGAAGTGGATGATGTCCTCCAGGAACGGAATCCTGATCAGCGGATCCGGCTGCGCCATCAGCGCCAGCAGCACGATCGCGAGACCGAACAGCCCGTACGTGATCACATCAGTGAACCGGCTGCGGACCGCGAGCATGCCGACCGCCGTCACGCCCCAGCGCAGCGCGGCGCCGACCAGCAGCGACGCCCCGATCACGATCGTGCCCGCGCGGAAGGCGCCGGCCGCCGTGACGATCAGCCCGATGGCCGCGCCGCAGATGACCAGCAGGATCGGCCACTGCCGGGCGGGCGCGGGGGCGTCCTTGCCCGCCGCCCGGCCGCCGCCCTCGGGACGCGCGGTGGTCCTGCCGGGCCCGGCCTCGTGCCTGCCGTGCTCCCCGGTGATTCCGGCCGCCTGTCCGAGGGAGTGCCCAGAGGAGTGCCCGGCGGACGCGGGCGCGGGCACCGGCGCCGACGCCGGGCCCGAGCCGTTCTCACGGCCCTCCCCCGGCGTCCGGCCGGTCCCCGGCCCCCCGGCGCCGAAGTCCGCGGCCCCTGCCGCGGGACCCGGATCAGCCGACATCGCCCGCGGCCCGCTCGGACGCCTCCACCACGTTCTGGAGGAGCAGCGCCCGCGTCATCGGGCCGACGCCACCGGGGTTCGGCGAGATCCAGGCGGCCACCTCGGCCACGCCCGGATGCACGTCGCCGACGATCTTGCCGTTCTCGTCGCGGCTCACGCCGACGTCCAGGACGGCCGCGCCCGGCTTCACGTCCTCCGGCTTGATGATGTGCGGCACACCGGCGGCGGCCACGACGATGTCGGCCTGTCGCAGATGCGCGGAGAGGTCACGAGTGCCGGTGTGGCACAAGGTGACCGTCGCGTTCTCCGACTTACGGGTCAGCAGCAGGCCGATCGAGCGGCCCACGGTGATGCCGCGGCCGACCACGACCACGTCGGCGCCGTTGATCTCCACGCCGTGGCGGCGCAGCAGCTCCACGATGCCGTTGGGGGTGCAGGGCAGCGGCCCGGTCTCGTTGAGCACGAGTCGGCCGAGGCTCATCGGGTGCAGCCCGTCCGCGTCCTTGGCCGGGTCCATCAGCTCCAGCACCCGGTTGGTGTCGATGCCCTTGGGGAGCGGGAGCTGCACGATGTAGCCGGTGCAGGCCGGGTCCGCGTTCAGCTCGCGGATGACCGCCTCGATCTCCTCCTGCGTGGCGGTGTCCGGGAGTTCACGCTGGATGGAGCCGATGCCCACCTGCGCGCAGTCGCGGTGCTTGCCCGCGACGTACCACTTGCTGCCCGGGTCGTCGCCGACCAGCAGCGTGCCGAGGCCCGGGGTGATCCCGCGGGCCTTCAGCGCCTTGACGCGTTCGGCGAGTTCGGACTTGATCGCGGCGGCGGTGGCCTTGCCATCGAGAATCTGGGCGGTCATGCCCGCCATTCTCGCGGATCGGACCCGCGCCGGACCAATCCGCCCCCGGCGCGAACCCCGCCTGGGTGCCACCTGAGCGCCGCCTGTGCCGTGCCCGGCCCCCGCCGACGCCCGCCGACGCCCGGACGGGTGCCTCGACCGGTGCCCCGGCCGCCGCCCCGGACCGCCGCACCGTGGAGGCACCGTCCCGACCTCGGTCCGACACCTCTGGTCCCTTGCGCACCGGGGCACAGGGGCCCCACGATGTGGCCTCGTCCCCCGATTGGGCCAGTACGACGGATATACGACGGATGCGGTCCGGCCGCCGCCGTCCCGACCGGCCCTGTCGTCCCAGCCGCGCGCGTAAGGAAGCAGCACGTGAGCCAACCCCCCGGCCCTCCCGGCCCCGGAAACCCCTACGGCGGACCGTCCCAGCCGCCGCAGCAGCCGCCCTACGCGCAGAACCCGTACGGCCAGGGCGTCCCGCAGCAGCCGGGCCCGTACCAGCAGCAGCCCGGCGGCTACCCCGGATACCCGCAGCAACAGCAGCAGCCCGGCGGCTACGGCTACCCCGGCGGCGGCTACCCGGGCCAGGCGCCGTACGGCTACCCGCAGGGGAACCTGCCGCCCGGCATGCCCCCGCTGGCCGGTTGGGGCGCCCGGCTCGGTGCCACGCTGCTCGACGCGCTGATGTTCAACCTCGTACCGGGCGGCCTGGTCATCGCGGGCTACACCCAGATGTCCGTCAAGCTCGCCGACCGCTGGCAGGACTGCGACGACGCGGGCATCCCCCGCGACGCGTGCCCCAACCCGCACGTCTCCGGCGGTTCCGTCGCGCTGATCCTCATCGGCGGCCTGCTCAGCCTCGTCGCCATGCTCTTCCTCTGCTACCGCGAGGGCAGCACCGGGCAGACCCCCGGCAAGAAGATCGTCGGCATCCGCCTCCTGCGCGAACACGACGGCTCCACCCTCGGCTTCGGCCTCGCCTTCGGCCGCCGCCTGCTCCACGTCCTGGACGGCCTGCCGTGCTACCTCGGGTTCCTCTGGCCGCTGTGGGACGCGAAGAAGCAGACCTTCGCCGACAAGATGGTCCACACCGTGGTCATCAAGGACCAGTCCTGACCGACCCCGCGCTGACGCGGGGCCGCGTGCGCGGGGCCGCGAGCGGTGTAGATGACGAACGGGTCATCGGCCGACCCGCGGGGCCGCGTGCGCGGGGAACCGCGCGGCCGGCCCCACCGGCCGGTGGTCCGAAGACCACCGGTCCGCCCCGCCGGGGCCGGTGGTGACGTGCGAGCACGTCACGGCCGGACGCGCGGTCCCCGCGCCCTGTGAAGGATCGGCCTACCGCCAGGGGCCTAGTGGAAGAAGTGCCGTGTCCCCGTCAGGTACATCGTGACTCCCGCCTTGGCCGCCGCCTCGATGACGGCTTCGTCGCGGATGGACCCGCCCGGCTGGACGACGGCGGCGACCCCGGCGGCGGTGAGGACCTCGAGCCCGTCGGGGAACGGGAAGAAGGCGTCGGAGGCGGCGTAGGAGCCGGTGGCGCGCTCGGCCCCGGCGCGCTCGACGGCGAGCCTGGCGGAGTCGACCCGGTTGACCTGCCCCATGCCGACGCCGACCGTGGCACCGCCCTTCGCGAGAAGAATGGCGTTGGACTTGACGGCGCGGCAGGCGCGCCAGGCGAAGGCAAGTTCGGCGAGCTGGGCCGCCGTCAGCGCGTCCCCGGTGGCGAGGGTCCAGGTCTCGGGGTCGTCGCCCTCGGCCTGGAAGCGGTCCTTGGCCTGGACGAGGAGGCCGCCCTCGATGGGCTTGTACTCGGTGACGGTCTCGGGCCCGTCGGCGCAGCGCAGGACGCGGATGTTCTTCTTGCGCGCGAGGATCTCGACGGCGCCGTCCTCGTACCCGGGAGCGACGATCACCTCGGTGAAGATCTCGGCGACCTGCTCGGCCATGGCCACCGACACGGGCCGGTTGACGGCGATGACGCCGCCGTACGCGGAGACCGGGTCGCAGGCGTGCGCCTTGCGGTGGGCGTCGGCGACGTCCGTGCCGACCGCGATCCCGCACGGGTTGGCGTGCTTGATGATCGCGACGCAGACGCCCTCGTGGTCGTACGCGGCACGGCGGGCGGCGTCGGTGTCGACGTAGTTGTTGTACGACATCTCCTTGCCGTGCAACTGCTCCGCCCCGGCCAGCCCCTTTCCGCTGCCGTCGCTGTAGAGCGCGGCGCCCTGGTGCGGGTTCTCGCCGTAGCGCAGCGTCTGCTGGAGGTCGTACGTCTGCCCGCTGAACTCGGGGAACTCCTCGTTGGACGCATAGCCGTCCAGGAACCAGGAGGCGACGGCCACGTCGTACGCGGCGGTGTGCTGGAACGCCTCGGCGGCGAGCCGCTTGCGGGCGGCGAGGTCGAAGCCGCCGTCGCGGACGGCGGCCAGGACGTCGGCGTACCGGTTCGGGCTGACGACGACGGCGACCGACGGGTGGTTCTTGGCGGCGGCGCGGACCATCGAGGGGCCGCCGATGTCGATCTGCTCGACGCACTCGTCAGGGCTCGCGCCCGAGGCGACGGTCTCCTTGAACGGGTAGAGGTTGACGACGACCAGCTCGAACGGCTCGACGCCGAGTTCGGCGAGCTGCCGCTGGTGGTCGGGCAGGCGCAGATCGGCGAGGATGCCCGCGTGGACGCGCGGGTGCAGCGTCTTGACCCGGCCGTCCAGGCACTCGGGGAAGCCGGTCAGCTCCTCGACCTTGGTGACGGGGACGCCCGCGGCGGCGATCTTCGCGGCGGTCGACCCGGTCGACACCAGTTCCACCCCCGCCTCGTGCAGACCGCGGGCCAGGTCTTCGAGACCCGTCTTGTCGTAGACACTGATCAGCGCGCGACGGATGGGCTTATTCACCGACATGAACCTTTCGTCCCTCAATGCGGTAGCCGTGGCGCGCCAGGCGCCCCACGGTCTCGACGAGCAGTCGTCGCTCGACTTCCTTGATGCGCTCGTGGAGCGCGTCCTCCGTGTCGTCCGGCCGGACCTCGACCACGCCCTGGGCGATGACCGGGCCGGTGTCGACGCCGTCGTCGACGAAGTGGACGGTGCACCCGGTCACCTTGGCGCCGTACGCGAGCGCGTCGCGTACGCCGTGGGCGCCGGGGAAACTCGGCAGCAGCGCGGGGTGGGTGTTGATGATCCGGCCGCCGAACCTGGCCAGGAACTCCTTGCCGACGATCTTCATGAAGCCCGCGGAGACGACGAGGTCGGGCGCGTACCGCGCCGTGGCCTCGGCGAGCGCGAGGTCCCAGGCGGCGCGGTCCTCGTGGTCCTTGACGCGGACGACGAAGGTGGGCAGGCCCGCGCGGACGGCGCGGTCCAGGCCCGCGATGCCGTCGCGGTCGGCGCCGACGGCGACCACACGGGCCCCGGCCCCGTACGAGGGATCGGCCTCGATGGCGTCGAGCAGCGCCTGGAGATTGGTCCCCGAACCGGAGACCAGGACGACGAGACGGGCGGGGGTGGAGGCGTGTGCGGGCGCGGCCACTGGCGGTGCTCTCTCGTTTAGAGGATCGTACGAGTCGGAGGCCGATCGGATGACGGGGAACCCTACGAGGCCGCCGACCGTCAGCAACGATACCGGCACTCCCGGCGGCCCCCACGGGACGGGGGAGCGCGCGGACGGTAGCGTCTGCCGGGAGAGCGGCACTTCGCGCGCCCCGCACGCGGGCGTAAGTGACGCATCTGACAGGGATGGCACATCGTCGTACGGTCGTTGCAAGACGTCAGTACACGTCGGTACAAGCCGAAGAAGGAGTCGAGCCCAAGGGGATGGCGCATCACATCATGAGCAGCGGCCGTATTCGTCTCGCGCTGCGCGCGCCCGAGGGCGATCAGCAGGACAATCCCTTCGCGCCGCCGCCTGAGGGCGCGCCCGACCGTCCGTGGCAGCCGCGACAGCAGCCCTCAGATGGTTCGTCGAAGGAGGGCTCGTCGGAAGGCTCGTCGGAAGGCGGCTCCGGGGACAAGCCGGAGGGTCCGCCCCCGCCACCGCACGGCGCGCCCACCGCGTGGGGCCACGGGTGGAGCAATCAGCAGCCCCAGGGCGGACGCCCTGACCCGTTCGGACGCAGGCCGGAGCAGGGCGGCGGTCCCACCGGGCCCGCGGGCAGCGGCCCGCGCTTCGACCCCACCGACCCCGCCCAGCGGCGGTCGCGCTATTCGCTGGTCTGCGGCGGCTGGGGACTGATCTTCGCCCTCCTGGGCTGGACCCCGGTGGGGCTCCTGCTCGGCGCGCTCGCCCTCTATTGGGGGATCTCCGCGCTCCGCATGAGCCCGCAGGACCGGGCCAAGGCCCGCGCCGAGGCGGCCTCCGCCCTGGCCGACGCCACCCAGACGCCCCGGCCCGCCCCGCCCGCGCCCGGGCCCGACGCCCAGCGCTCCTTCGTCACCGCGGCCTGGAGCGGCATCATCACCAGTGCCGTGACGCTCGCGCTGGTCGTCACCACGTACTCCTTGCAGTACGCCTACCGCGATTACTTCACCTGCAAGAGCGACGCCCTCACCACGCCCGCGTCGCACTCCTGCCAGAATCTCCTCCCCAGCCCCCTCCGCGACTTCCCCGGCCTCCGCTGATCCCCTCCGGGGGGGTGGCGCGTGAAATTCGGGTCGCGTATTCGCCGAGCGTCCGCCCGGTGGGGGCTTGTCGCGCAGTTCCCCGCGCCCCTACGGGGCTCGACCTCTTCCGCCGGGCGCAGACGAAGGGCCTGCTTTTTAGGGGCGCGGGGAACTGCGCGGCGAGCCCCCACCGGGGGCGCGGGGGAGAACCGGCCCCGGCGGGGCAGACGCTGTGGGTTCTCGGGCTGAAAGCCCGGTGGGGGGCCTACTCGGGCCCGGGGTCCGGCTCGGGCCGGGGGACGACGGGGTCCGGGGCGGCGACGGGGTCCGGGGCGGCGATCGGAGCAGGCGGCAGCGTCGGCATGGGCGGAACGGCCGGAGGAGGCGGCTCCGCAGGAAGAGGCGGTGGAACCGCAGGTACCGGGACCTCGGCGGACGCCGAAACGGCGCGGGTCGGCCGCAAGGCGGCGACACGGCGCCGCACCGCGGGGCCGCACCGCCCCCAGAGCCCGCGCGCGGCGCGCGCGGTGGCGGCAGGCCAGCCGAGGGGCCGCAGGGCCCGGACCCAACCGGCCCAGGTCCGGGGACGGAAGACCGCGGCCCCGTCCCGGTGCCAGCGCATCGCCACGGCCCCGGGCGCACCGAGCAGCAGCGTCCAGGCGAGCGCGGCGAGGCCGGTGGCCCACCAGGAGGGGCCGAAGGCGGCGAGGGTGACGGTGCCGAGGGGCCCGCCCGACACGGCGGCGAGCAGCGCGAAGGCGACCCCGGTGACGAGGGCCGCCACCGAGGCCACCGAGGCCGTACGCCGCAGGCTCCACGCGTCGGCGGCGCGCCCCACGGACCGGGCGACGAGAACCCCCGCGCAAATGGGCACGGCGAGGGTGGCCCACCCGACGAACCCCCCGCTCCCCTCGTCCGGCAACGCGGCGAGCAGCGGAAATCCGGGCAGCGTCGGATAGCCGGAGGCCCCGGCGGGAGCGACCGCGCTGCCGACGCCGACGGCGAACCCCGGCCCGAGCGCGTACGAGGCCCCCCAGACGGCGAGGTTGGGGACGAGCGCGACCGCGACGAGCAGGACGGCGAGCTGTCCGGCCGGTGGCGCGCTGAGCTGCGCGAAGGTCCGCCCGGCGGCCCCGGCGTGCCACCCAAGGGCGGCGGCGCCGATGAGCGCGCCGCCGCCGATGACGACGCCCACCGCCGTCCCGGCGGCCCGCAGCGCGACGACGGCCTCCCGGCCGTACGGCCCGACCCGCGCGAGTGACGGCCGCCCGCACCCCGACCACGCCCCGGCGGCGGTCACGGCGGTCGCGAAGAGCGGCACGTAGAGCAGCGCGGCGAGGATGTCGACGCGGAAGGACCCGCCCGCGGCGTACGCGACGGCGCCGGACGCGGCGGCCAGGTATCCGCCGAGCAGCCAGCCCGCGGTGGCGGCCACCGTACGGACGTCGACCGCGGGCCGCGGGCCGTCCTCGCCCCCGGCCGCCGTGCGGACCGCGGAGGCCGCGGCGCGGAAGAGCAGCCAGCCCGGCAGGGCGGTGAGCAGCAGCGGGGTCACACCGATGGGCGCGGCGGCGCCGGAGAGCGTCTCCGTACGGACCAGGTCGGCGCCCTGGGCCAGCAGCCACAGGGCGGCGCCGACGTGCAGGGCGCCGCCGAGGCCGCTGTCGGGGAAGGGCGAGGCGATCCAGAGCAGGAGGACGACGGCGCCGAGGACGCCGAGGCCGAGCCCGGCGGCGACCGCTCCCCCGGCGAACGCGGTGGCGCGTGCCGCCGCGACCCGCCGGGCAGCGGCCTCGGCGGACAGTGCCGCGATGCGATCGGTCGTATGGGTCACGGCGACCCATGGTGCCAACAACACCCGTTTCGCCCCGGCAGCGGGCGAAAAGTCGTCGTGTCGCACATGATGGGCGCTATGTGTCCTTTTTTCACACTGTCACATGTACGGGTATCCGTACGAGCACGGGTACGGCGTGACGGCTCGGGGTCGCCGCGGTGAGCGCCCGCAGGCGCACCGGCGGGACACAGTCACCGCCCAAGCCCGTACCGGCCAAGCAGAAGCCGACGTCGCGGCAGCGGCAGAATCCGCCGTCGTCCGGCGCGCCCGCACCTGCCGCGGACCCGGCTCCGTCCCAGAGCCCCGCGGGTCCCGCGCCCAAGAGACCGGCGCCCGAGGGGCCGGCCGCGAAGAGCCCGCCGTCCAAGAGCCCCGCGGCGAAGACCCCTCCGCCCACGGCTCCGGCGCGCAAGAGGCCCCCGCGCTCCCCCGCGCCCACCCGTGAGCCGGTCGGTCTGGGCCGCGTGGCGGTCGTCGCCGCGCCCGTCGTGGCACAGGACCCGCCGGTGCTGCCCGGCCCGAGCCCCGAGGCCGCCTTCGACGCGCTGTACGCGCACTGCGCGGACCCGCTCGTACGCCAGGTCCTGGTCCTGACCGGCAGTCCGCGGCTCGCCGACGACGCCGTGGCCCGCGCCTTCGACCAGGCGTGGCAGCGGTGGCCGGAGGTGGCGCGGGACGCCGATCCGGTCGGCTGGCTGCGCGCGAACGCCTACGCGTTCGCCCTCGCGCCCTGGCAGCGCTGGGTCCCGGCCCACCGCCGCGAACCCGCCGCCCCGGCCGCCCCCGTCCCCTTGGCGGCGGCCCTGCTGCGGCTGCCGGCCGAGCACCGCCGCGCCCTGCTCCTCTACGACGGCCTCGGCCTCGATCTGCCCGGCACCGCCGCCGAGACCGAGTCCAGTACGCCCATCACCGCGGCACGCATCACCCACGCGCGGGCCGCCCTGACCACGGCGCTGCCGGAACTCTCCGAGGACGGCCAGCCCCTGTCCGTGGAACTCGGCGCGCTGCTCGCCGACGAGCAGGACGACGCCGCGCCCGCGCGTACCCGGAAACCGGCCGCCGTACGGGACGCGAGCGAGCGCGGTGTACGGCGGCGTACGGTCGCGGCCTTCGCCCTGACCGCCCTGATCGTGACGGCCACCGTCGTGACCATGGCGGTCGCGCCCGACCACAGCAAGCCGGTGCCGCCCCGGCACGCTCGCGAGGCGGGCCAGAACCGCGCCGACACCCCCGGCGCCCCGGGCCACGCCCCCTCCGACGACCCGGCGCGCGCGGCAGCGGACGCACGCACCGACGTACCCCCGCCCGTCCCGCCCCGCGTCCCCCCGACCGCACACCGCAACCCCCGCCCCGGCCTACGGGACGCGCACGGGGCGCGACTCCGCCCGGACACCGGCAAACCGCCGCTGCCCTGAGGACTTGGCCGCGGGCGCGGTCCGGGCGGGGACGGCAGCGGCGAACGGCCGCTGGGCCGAGCTCCGTCCGCGCGACGCGGAAACGGCGCGGGTCCGGCCCCTTCCGAGGAAGGGAACCGGACCCGCGCCGTGTGGCGTGCCGAACCGACCGCGGGTCAGCCGGCCAGGATCGACCGCGCGAGGCGCGCCGTCTCGGACGGCGTCTTGCCGACCTTGACGCCCGCGGCCTCCAGGGCCTCCTTCTTGGCCTGCGCCGTGCCGGAGGAGCCGGAGACGATGGCGCCCGCGTGGCCCATCGTCTTGCCCTCGGGCGCGGTGAAACCGGCGACGTAGCCGACGACCGGCTTCGTCACGTTCTTCTCGATGAAGGCCGCGGCCCGCTCCTCGGCGTCGCCGCCGATCTCGCCGATCATGACGATCAGGTCGGTGTCGGGGTCGGCCTCGAACGCGGCGAGCGCGTCGATGTGCGTGGTGCCGATGATCGGGTCACCGCCGATGCCGACGGCGGACGAGAAGCCGATGTCGCGCAGCTCGTACATCATCTGGTACGTCAGGGTGCCGGACTTGGAGACCAGGCCGATGCGGCCGGGCTTGGTGATGTCGCCCGGAATGATGCCCGCGTTGGACTGGCCGGGGGTGATCAGGCCGGGGCAGTTCGGGCCGATGATCCGGGTCTTGTTGCCCTTGGCCTGGGCGAGCGCCCAGAACGCGGCGGAGTCGTGCACCGCGACGCCCTCGGTGATCACCACGGCGAGCGGGATCTCGGCCTCGATGGCCTCGACCACGGCGTCCTTGGTGAACTTCTCCGGGACGAAGATGACCGTCACGTCCGCGCCGGTGGCCTCGATGGCCTCCTTGACGGAGCCGAAGACCGGGACCTCGCCCTGGTCGAAGGAGACGGTGGTGCCCGCCTTGCGCGGGTTGACGCCGCCGACGATGTTCGTGCCGTCGGCGAGCATGAGCGTGGTGTGCTTCATGCCGGTGGCGCCGGTCATGCCCTGGACGATGACCTTGCTGTCCTTGGTCAGGAAGATAGCCATGGTTGTCGGTGTCCTCGTCCCTTACTTCGCAGCCAGCTCGGCGGCCTTGTCGGCCGCTCCGTCCATGGTGTCCACGCGCTGTACCAGCGGGTGGTTCGCGTCGGACAGGATCTTGCGACCCAGCTCCGCGTTGTTGCCGTCCAGGCGTACGACCAGCGGCTTCGTGACGTTCTCACCCTTGGACTTGAGCAGCTCCAGGGCCTGCACGATGCCGTTGGCGACCTCGTCGCAGGCGGTGATGCCGCCGAAGACGTTGACGAAGACGGACTTGACGTCCGGGTCGCCGAGGATGATCTCCAGGCCGTTGGCCATCACCTCGGCGGACGCGCCGCCGCCGATGTCCAGGAAGTTGGCGGGCTTCACGCCGCCGTGCGCCTCACCGGCGTAGGCGACGACGTCGAGGGTGCTCATGACGAGCCCCGCGCCGTTGCCGATGATGCCGACCTCGCCTTCCAGCTTCACGTAGTTGAGGCCCTTGGCCTTGGCCTTCGCCTCCAGCGGGTTGGCGGCGGCCTTGTCCTCGAGCGCCTCGTGCTCCGGCTGCCGGAACGCGGCGTTCTCGTCGAGCGAGACCTTGCCGTCGAGCGCGACGATCTTGCCCTCGCCGGTCTTGACCAGCGGGTTGACCTCGACCAGCAGGGCGTCTTCCTTGACGAAGACGGTCCAGAGCTGCTGGAGGACGGAGGCGACCTGGTCGGCGATGTCGGCCGGGAACTTCGCGGCGGCGACGATCTCGGCGGCCTTCTCCGGGGTCACACCCTCCAGGGCGTCGACCGGGACCTTGGCCAGCGCGTCCGGGTTCTCCTCGGCGACGACCTCGATCTCGACACCGCCCTCGACGGAGGCCATGGCGAGGAAGGTGCGGTTGGTGCGGTCCAGCAGGAAGGAGACGTAGTACTCCTCCTTGATGTCCGCGGTCTCGGCGAGCATCACCTTGTGGACCGTGTGGCCCTTGATGTCCATGCCCAGGATCGCGTCGGCCTTGGCCACCGCGTCGGCCGGGTCGGCGGCCAGCTTCACGCCACCGGCCTTGCCGCGGCCGCCCACCTTGACCTGAGCCTTGACGACCGCACGGCCGCCCAGTCGCTCCGCCACCTCGCGCGCCGCCTCAGGCGTGTCGATGACTTCACCGGCCAGCACCGGTACACCGTGCTTGGCGAAGAGGTCCCTCGCCTGGTACTCGAACAGGTCCACGCGCGTCCGTCTCCCTTTTCCCTGGTTTCCAGGGTTCCTGGTTTCCCTGGAATTCAGCATTTCGCAAGCTGCTGCCGCCTGATGTGTGCGGCGCTGCGTGCGTTTCTGCCTGATCTGCCTGGGCGTGCCGCTACGGGCAGGGCGACTGCACTGTCACAAGGGAAGCGCACACGGTGACCGAGTACGCGGCATGTCCGTCTCGCAGGTTATCGCCGAGGGCGGTGACGGGCTAAATCGCAGATCACATGTGGGCGGTGAGAACGGTCACAGATCACCGTCCGGGTCCGTTCCCGATCGTCGTTCACGCCTCCGGTATCGGAATCGGGCGTTTCTCGATCGCCGCTGCCATCACATCGGGAAAGAGGTCGGGGGTGCAGGCGAACGCGGGAGCGCCGAGGGCGGCGAGCGCGGCGGCGTGGTCGTGGTCGTAGGCGGGCGCGCCCTCGTCGGACAGCGCGAGCAGCGCCACGAACTGGACGCCGGCCGCCTTCATGGCCGCCACCCGCTTCAGCATCTCGTCGCGGATACCGCCCTCGTAGAGATCGCTGATCAGTACGACGACGGTTTCGGCCGGACGGGTGATCAGGCCCTGGCAGTACGCGAGCGCCCGGTTGATGTCGGTGCCGCCGCCGAGCTGGGTGCCGAACAGCACGTCCACCGGGTCGTCCAGCTCGTCGGTGAGGTCGACCACGGCGGTGTCGAAGACGACGAGCTTGGTGGCGATCGACCGCATCGAGGCCAGGACGGCGCCGAAGACGGACGCGTAGACGACGGAGGCGGCCATCGAACCCGACTGGTCGATGCAGAGGACGACGTCCTTCTTCACCGCCTGGTCGGCGCGGCCGTAACCGATCAGCCGCTCGGGCACGACGGTGCCGTGCTCGGGCAGGTAGTTCTTGAGGTTGGCGCGGATCGTGCGGTTCCAGTCGATGTCCCGGTGCCGGGGGCGGCTGACCCGCGCCGAGCGGTCGAGCGCGCCGGTGAGGGTGGCGCGGGTCCGGGTGGCGAGCCGCTTCTCCAGGTCGTCCACGACCTTGCGGACCACCATCCGCGCCGTCTCCTTGGTGGTGTCGGGCATCGCCTTGTTCAGCGACAGCAGCGTGCCGACCAGGTGCACGTCGGCCTCCACGGCCTCCAGCATCTCCGGCTCCAGCAGCAGCGCCGACAGCCCGAGCCGGTCGATCGCGTCCCGCTGCATCACCTGGACGACGGAGCTGGGGAAGTACGTACGGATGTCGCCGAGCCAGCGGGCCACTTGCGGCGCGGAGCCGCCGAGGCCCGCCGAACGGTCGGCCCCGCGCCCCGAGGCGCTGCCCGTGCCGCCGTACAGCGCGCCGAGGGTACGGTCCATCGCCGCGTCCCTGCCGGTCAGTTCGCACCCGGTGCCGTCGGCGCCCCCGCCGCCGAGCACGAGCCGCCAGCGGCGCAGCCGCTCATCGGTGTCAGTCATCTGCCTGGTCCCCCTCGTTGGTCAGCCTGGCGGCGAGATCGGTCGTGGTGGTCGTGCCCAGCAGCAGCCGGACGGTGTGCAGGACGGCGTCGGCGCGGCTCGCGTCGAGGCCGGTGCCGAAGCCGGGCAGGCCCGGGTCCGACGCGGTGGCCGGGTGGCGCGCCGCCGAGGGGCCGCGCCGCACCAACTCCCCCACGCTGCGCCGCACCCCGGTCTCGAAGTCCGCGAAGGTCCGCCGCAGCAGGGGCAGCACGTCGTTGAACGCCGTCGCCGGTACGGCCGCCAGCCAGCCGTCGACCAGCGCCAGCAGCCGCTCGTCGTGCACCAGCAGCATCCCGCCGCCGGACAGGAACCCCTCGATCCACGCGGCCCCCTCCGCGGGCCCCGTCCCCGGCGACAGCGCCAGCCCCATCAGCCGCGCCGCGTCCTCCGCCTCGATCCGCCCGTCGTCCATGAGCAGCCGCGTCGCGGCCCCCCGCAGCAGCCCGGGTATCGCCCCGTCCCGCTCGGCCAACCCCCGCAGCGTCCCCGCCCACCGCTCCCGAAGGTCCCCCTCAGAAGCATTCCCCCGCCCCCGCGCGCTGGCCCCGGAGACCAGCGCGGCGCCGGAGGCGGGTGCGGTGCCGGAGGCGGGTGCGGGTGCGGTGCCGGGCGCGGGTGCGGTGCCGGAGGCGGGTGCGGGTGCGGGTGCGTCCGTCTGCGCCGGGCCAACCGCAGGTCCTGGGCCGACCGCAGGGTGCGGGGTCGGGGAGGGGAGGAGGCCGATCGCGCGGTGGACCTCGTCCATGTGGGTGCGCAGCGCCGCCGCGCCGTCGGCGTCGAGGCCGACGCAGGCCGGGGGGAAGCCGACGCAGATACGGGAGGCCAGGCCCTCTGCGACCTCGCCGAGGGCGGCGGAGTCGGTGCCGCGGACGTCGCCGTAGCGGACGGCACGGACCAGCGCGGGCAGCGCGGCGGCGAGGTGGGAGACGTCGGCGTCGAGCGCGGCGCGGTCGGCGAGGACGCGCATGACGACGGGGAGCGCGTCGGACAGCCCGGCGAGCAGGCACTGTTCGGCGACCGAGGTGACGGCGGCCAGCGCGTCGCTGTGCACGGCGGCGTCCTCGGCCTTGGCCGTGGCGGCCGACCCCACGGTGGTGCCCCAGATCCCGGCCTCGGCGATCCGTACCGCCAGCTCCGGCTCCCAGCGCAGCCGCCACGTCTCACGGAAGGTGCCCTTGCCGTGCCGAGCGACGGCCGGTTCGCCCCAGCCGATGCCGAGCATCGTCAGCCGGTGCAGCAGGCGGCTGCGGCCCGCGTCCGTCTCCTTGCGCAGGTCCAGCTCCAGCTCCTTCTCCAGCGCCTCGGGCTTGAGCCGGAGCCTGCGCTGCTCGCGGGCGAGGTCACGGGCGAGCGGCACCGCGGGCGCGTCCGGCGGGACTTCGCCGAGCACGTCGCCGACGACCAGCCGGTCCTGGATCAGCGCGAGCGGCACGTCGGAGCCGTCGCACATCACCGCGCGGACCGCGTCGGTGGTCTCGCCGAGACCGGCCAGCGGGCGGCCCCGCATCGCGGCGAGCGTGTCGGCCAGCCGTACCGCCTCGATGACGTGGGCCGAGGAGACCGGCAGGTCCTCCTCCCTGAGCAGCCCCGCCACCTTCGTCATCCAGCGGGTCACCGGGCGGTCCCGCGCGGTGAACAGGTGCCGGTACCAGCCCGGCGAGTCGATGCCCGCGCCGTATCCGCTGGCCCTGGCCAGCCGACGGTGGGTCCACGGCACCCAGGTCGTCTCGACCTTCGCCTTGGGCAGGCCCTTGAGGAGCTGCCGGTCGGCGGTGGCCGTCGTCCGCTCGGTGAGGGCGGGCACATGCCAGGCGCCGCAGACCACCGCCGTCCGCTCGTACGCCTTGCGCGCCTCGCGGACCCGCAGCCGCATGTGGGCCTCGCGCAGCGGGTCCTGGGCGTGGCCGCCGTCGCCGTAGGTCTCGCGGATCGCCGCCATGGCCTCGGCGAGCGCCGCGAAGGGGACGAGCGGGTCGCCGTCGCCGTCGCCGTCCGCCGTGCCGCCGCGGTGCTCGACCGCGTCCTCCCACCAGCGCTCCGGGTCGTCGTACCCGGCGGCCCTGGCGAGCACGGCCAGCGGGTCGATCCGCGCGGCAGCCGCCGCCCCGCCGTCGTCCGTATCCCCTCCGGCCGCCTCCCCCTCGGCGGGCTGCTGCCCTTCCTCTCCTTCTCGCACCGGCCCCCGTACCGGCCCTTCCGCGTCCGGGCCGCCGGACGCGGCCTCCTCTTCCTCCGCGGCGGCGCGCAGCGCGAGGGTGTGCGCGGCCGGGAGGTCGATGAAGCGGACGTCGGCGCCCGCCTGCGCGGCCCACCGGATCGCCACCCACTCGGGCGAGAATTCGGCGAAGGGCCAGAACCCGGCCCGCGCCGGGTCGTCCACCACGTGCGCCAGCAGCGCGACGGGCGGGCGCATCGCGGGGTCGGCGGCCAGCGCGAGCAGCGCGTCGGCCTCCGGCGGCCCCTCGATGAGCACGGCCTGCGGCCGGTACGCGTCGAGCGCGGCCCGCACCGCCCGCGCGGACCCGGGCCCGTGGTGCCGGACCCCGAGCAGTACGAGGTCGTCGCCGTAGTGGCCGCCCGCACCGCCGCGGACGACGGCGGCGGGCACCGCCCCGGCCCGGAGTCCTTCCGCCGCGCGGTCCTCCGGCCTGCTTCCGGCCGCCGTCGCACCGTCCTCCGCGCGACCGGGCACCGCCGTACCGTCAGCCGTCCGCGTGCCTCCCGCCGCGCGGTCACCCGTCGTCGTGCCGCCGGTGGCGGCGTCCATGACCGTCATGCCGACACCTCGCGGCAGGCGCGGTAGAAGTCCTTCCAGCCGTCCCGCTCGCGGACGACCGTCTCCAGATACTCGTGCCAGATCAGCCGGTCGGCGGCCGGGTCGCGGACGACGGCGCCGAGGATGCCCGCGGCGACGTCACCGGCCCGCAGCACGCCGTCCCCGAAGTGGGCCGCGAGCGCGAGGCCGTTGGTGACCACGGAGATCGCCTCGGCCGTGGAGAGCGTGCCCGAGGGGGACTTGAGCTTGGTGCGGCCGTCCTCGGTGACGCCGCCGCGCAGTTCGCGGAAGACGGTGACGACCCGGCGGATCTCGGTGGCGCCCTCCGGGGCGGCCGGGAGGTCGAGGCCGCGGCCGAGCTGGTCGACCCGGCGGGAGACGATGTCGATCTCGTCCTCGGCGGAGGCGGGCAGCGGCAGCACGACCGTGTTGAAGCGGCGGCGCAGCGCGCTGGAGAGGTCGTTGACCCCGCGGTCGCGGTCGTTGGCGGTCGCGATGAGGTTGAAGCCGCGTACGGCCTGTGTCTCGGCGCCCAACTCCGGTATCGGCAGGGTCTTCTCGGACAGGATCGTGATCAGCGAGTCCTGGACGTCCGCCGGGATGCGGGTCAGCTCCTCGACGCGCGCGAGCCGGCCCTCGGCCATCGCCCGCATGACGGGGCTGGGCACCAGCGCGTCCCTGCTGGGGCCGTTGGTGAGGAGCTGCGCGTAGTTCCACCCGTAGCGGATGGCCTCCTCGGGGGTGCCCGCGGTGCCCTGCACCAGCAGTGTCGAGTCGCCGCTGATCGCGGCGGCGAGGTGTTCCGACACCCAGGTCTTCGCGGTGCCCGGCACGCCGAGCAGCAGCAGCGCCCGGTCGGTGGCGAGCGTGGTCACGGCCACCTCGACGATCCGCCGCGGGCCCACGTACTTCGGTGTGACGACCGTGCCGTCGGGCAGTGTCCCGCCGAGCAGGTAGGTGGCCACGGCCCAGGGCGAGAGATTCCACCGGGCGGGGCGCGGCCGGTCGTCCGCCGCGGCGAGCGCCTTGAGCTCGTCCGCGAACGCGTCCTCCGCGTGCGGCCTCAGGGCCTGCTCGGCGCCGGTGCCGCTGTCGGTCTCGGCACCCGTCGTACCGGTCATGGCTCTCCCCCACTCATCCGTCGGACCCGCGTGGTCCGAGCTGTTCTCCACGATGCACCCGACCACTGACAATCGGTCACAGCGCGCGATCCGCGCAGGTCAGAGCGATTGTCAGTGGGGGGTTCTACCTTCGGGGACATGGAGACGGAAGCACGGTGGACAGCGGATCAGGTCCTGGCGCTCGCGCCTGACGCCGCATCACGCAAGGCGGGCGCGCGGCTCGCCACACCCGCGCCGTGGTCCGGTGCGGGGACGGCCGGCGGCGCGGTGTGGGGGCTGTGCGCGGGCAGCGGCAGCAAGCCGTACCAGACGGTCGTGGATGTGAACGGGCCCGCGTACCGGTGCAGTTGCCCGAGCCGGAAATTCCCGTGCAAGCACGCGCTCGGACTGCTGCTGCTGTGGTCCGAGGGCGGGGCGGGGCCGGTCGGCGCGGGGGACGTGCCGGAGTGGGCCGAGCAGTGGATCGACGCCCGGCGGAAGAAGGCCGAGACGGTGGCCGAGACGGCCGCGGTCCGGGCGGAGTCGGGCCCCGCGGACCCGACGGCGGCGCGGCGGCGGGCCGAGCGGCGCGCGGTCCGCGTCGAGGGCGGGGCCGCCGAGCTGGAGCAGCGGCTCACCGACCTGCTGCGCGGCGGGCTCGCGGGCGCGGACCGCGCGGGCTATCAGCAGTGGGACGAGATCGCGGCCCGCATGGTCGACGCGCAGGCGCCGGGACTGGCCACGCGGGTGCGGGAGTTGGGGACGGTCGTCGCGGCGGGCGGCGACTGGCCGTCGCGGATGCTGGAGGAGACGGCGCTGCTGCATCTGCTGGCGCGCGGCTTCCTCGGCCGCCAGGGGCTGCCGGGGCCGCTGGCCGACACGGTCAGGTCGCGGGTCGGATTCACCGTCGACACGGCGGAGTTGCTGGCCGGGCCGACCGTCCGCGGCCACTGGCAGGTCCTCGCGCAGTACGACAGCGCGGACGAGCGGCTGACGACTCGGCGGATCTGGCTGTACGACCGGGAGCCCGGCCGTTTCGCGCTGCTCCTGTCCTTCGGGGCGGTCGGCCGCGCGCCCGAACTGGCCCTGCCGGTGGGCGCGGTGCTCGACGCGGAGCTGGCCTACCACCCGGCGGCGCTGCCGTTGCGGGCCGCGCTCGGCACCCGGCACGGCACGGTCGGCGCGGGCGGCGGCCCCTCCGGCGGCGGTACGGGCGGCGGCCCCTCCGGCGGCGGTACGGGCGGCGCACCGGTCGGGACCGGGATCGACGCGGCGCTCGCGTCCTACGGCAGCGCGCTCGCGGACGACCCCTGGCTCGACGCGTGGCCCGTCGTCCTGTCGGGAGTCGTCCCCATACCGGGGCCGAACCGCTGGCAACTGGCGCACAGGGAAGGGCAGGACGCCGTCCCGCTCACCCCGGCCACCACCGGCCTGTGGCGCCTCGCCTCGGTCTCCGGCGGCCACCCGGTCACCGTCTTCGGTGAGTTGGGTCCGACGGGCCTGCGCGCGCTGGCGGTCTGGCCGGACGGCGGGGAGACGGTGCCGCTCTAACCGCGCCGGAAGCGCGGGGAGCCCGGAGCAGGGCCCGGCGTGGAACGCACGGTTTACGGGGGGACGGGTACGGGGGCGCGGGGCGGCCCGCCCGGGGGACGGTGCGCGACTGCGGAGGGGGCAGCCGCGCGCGGGAACCCGGCGGGCCGGACCCGGCCGGAGCAGCGGCATCAGGCAGCAGCGGGATCAGCGGCATCAGCGCAGGGGAAGCGGACGACGCGGAGGAGATCCGCGAGGCGACGTCGTGGAGTGCGAAGGGGGAATGTGATGAGCATCGGTTGGGACGATCTGGTCGGCAGCGCGCTGCTGGGCACCGAGCGGCGGCGGCCCGCGATCGTGGCGGGCGACGCGGACGAGGCGGCGGCGGGGCTGCTGGACGCGGCGGCGGCCGGGGTGGTGCGGCGGCGTGCCGGTGTACGGCCTGGGGTGGCGCGGGAGCGGCCGGGATTGGCGCCGCCCGACACACGACGGCCGCTGCCCGAGGCCGCCCGGCAGCGGCTGGACCGGCTGCTGACGGACCGCACCGGCGGCGGTTCCGGCAACCGGCGGGGGTCGGCGCCGAATCTGGCCGAGCTGCTGCCGCAGTGGCTCGCGGAGGCCAACCTCCTCGGGTACGGGGCGCCGCCCGCGCTGCTGCCCGCACTGCTGGACGCCGCCAGGGCGCGGACGGACCTGCGGACGGACGCGGTGGCGCTGGCGGGACCGCGCGGGCTGTGGCTGGCCGGGCTGAATCCGGACTGGAAGTTCGTGCTGCGCTCGGGCCACCGGGGCCTGGCGGCGGCGCCCGAGGACCCGGACGCGGCCGAACGGCTGTGGGAGGAGGGCCTGTTCGCGGAGCGGGTCGCGCTGCTCACCCGGATCAGGCTGGCCGACCCGGCCCGCGCGCTGGCGCTGCTGGTGTCCACCTGGAGCGGCGAGCGGGCCGAGGACCGGCTGATGTTCCTGGACTCGCTGCGGGTGGGCCTGTCGGGGGCCGACGAGCCCTTCCTGGAACAGGCGTTGACCGACCGCAGCCGCAATGTCCGCTCGACGGCGGCCGAGTTGCTGGCCGCGCTGCCCGAGTCGGCGCTGGCCGGGCGGATGGCGGACCGGGCCAGGAGCTGTGTGTCGCTGGGCCCCGACGGCATCACGGTGGAGGCGCCGTACGAGTGCGACGCGGGGATGGAACGGGACGGGGTGGCGCCCAAGCCGCCGAGCGGGCGGGGCGAAAGGGCCTGGTGGCTGGGCCAGTTGGTGGACGCGGCGCCCCTGGCGACCTGGGGCGCGCGGTTCGGCGACCGCGACCCGGAACAGATCATCGCCCTCCCGGTCCTGGACGACTGGCAGGCCGATCTGCACGCCGCCTGGTGCCGGGCGGCGGTACGGCAGCACGACACGGGCTGGGCGCGGGCCCTGCTCGGCCCTCCCCCGGCGCCGTCCTCGCCGGTGGCGGCGGTCGGCGACCCGGCGAAGCTGCTGTCGATCCTGCCGGAGGGCGAACGGGCCACGTGGGTGGCGGAGTTCATCGCCACGCACGGGCTGTCCGAGGCGTTCCAGATGCTGGGCGTGTGCGCGGTGCCGTGGTCGGAGCCGCTGGGCCGGGCCGTGGTGGACGCCCTGGACATCGCGCGGGACGCGGGCAGTTACCCGTGGAGCTTCAGCGGCGTGATGGGTCTGGCGGAGCGCTGTCTCGATCCGGCGGCGGCCGACCAGGTCGGGGTGCTCAGCGCGGCGGCCGAGGAGCCGCCGGACGGTTCGCCGGGCGCGGGCGCGTACTGGTCGGAGGCGTTCCAGCGGCTGACGGGCACGCTGCGGCTGCGCGCGGTGATGCTGGCCGAGCTGCGCGGCGAGGCCACCGCCCCCGGGGCGCCGGGGGACGGGGGTGAGTGATCATGCGGACGGTACGGCGGGCGGTGCGCACCGCGGCCCGGGCGCTCCGGGGCCTGGCGCGGCTCGGAGGGCCCGGCGGGCTCGGGCGGACGGGGCGGCGGCGGTCAGGCGCCGGTGGCCTGGTGGACGTTGGCGCGCACCCAGTCCACGGCGGCCGTGGTCGGGGTGCCGGGGGTGAAGATCGCGGCGACGCCGAGTTCCTTGAGGGGCGCGATGTCGGCCTCGGGGATGATGCCGCCGCCGAAGACCTTGATGTCCAGGGCGTCGCGCTCCTTGAGCAGTTCGAGGACCTTCGCGAAGAGCGTCATATGGGCGCCGGACAGGATCGACAGGCCGATCGCGTCGGCGTCCTCCTGGATGGCGGTGTCGACGACCTGCTCGGGCGTCTGGTGCAGGCCGGTGTAGATGACCTCCATACCGGCGTCCCGCAGGGCGCGGGCGATGACCTTGGCCCCGCGATCGTGGCCGTCGAGACCCGGCTTGGCCACCACCACGCGGATCGGACCGGACACTCCCATCACTGCCTCCATGCGTACGGCTCGCGGGCCGGGAATTCGGGGCTGCGGTCGCGGAGAGCGTCCCACAGTGTGAACGAACGTTATCGCCCCGCTCCGCCGCCCGACAGTTTCGCGGGACCCAGGGAGGGGGAAATCACACAGTGGGACACATTCACCACGGGTGGGACCCCGGGAAACGGCTCGTCACGGTGTGGGACACGCCGGAGCCGTCGCTCACCGGTCCGGCCCGCTGTGGAGGAGCCGCTGCCAGGATGCCGTGTTCCCGCGCTCGCAGCCGCAGAGCACGGGGACACGGCCTCCGCTCCGGCCCTCGACAGGGCACGCCGGGCCACCGGGCCGCACGGAGCGTGCCGTGACGGGAGGTGGGCCATGACCGTCGGACCAGCCGATTCGCCGGACGCCACGACACCGGCCGGCACCCCGGCCGCCACCGGCCCTGCGCGGGCCGCGGAGGACCCGCAGGCGGACCGTCCGTCCGCCGGGGCGGCGACGGCCCCGCTGGCCCGGCTGCTGCACGGCGCGGCGCTGGTCAAGGCCACCGCGTTCGACCTGGCGATCCTGGCGGGCCACCTGCTGCTCTACCCCACGGGGATACTCCCCGCGCGGACGGCCGCCCCCTCACCGAAGACACCCGCGATAGGCCGGGCGCCCGGCGGGGCGCTGCGGCTGCCGACCGAGGGCAGGGCCCACCCGCCGGTGGTGATGCTGCACGGCTTCGTGGACAACCGGTCGGTCTTCACCCTGCTGCGCCGCTCCCTGCTGCACCACGGCTGGACACGGGTCGACGCGCTGAACTACTCACCGTTGACCTGTGACATACGCGGAGCGGCCGAGCTGCTGGGGCGGCACGTCGAGCGGATCTGCGCGGAGTCCGGGCACAGCCGGGTCGACCTGGTGGGACACAGCCTGGGCGGGCTGATCGCGCGGTACTACGTGCAGCGGCTGGGCGGTGACGCGCGGGTGCGGACGCTGGTCACGCTGGGGACGCCGCACACCGGGACCAGGGTGGTGCCGCTGCTGACGCCGCTGCCGATCGTGCGGCAGATGCGGCCCGGGTCGGCGCTGCTGGAGGAGCTGTCGCAGCCCGCGCGGGGGTGCGGGACGCGCTTTGTGTCGTTCTGGAGCGACCTCGACCAGTTGATGGTCCCGGTGGCCGCGGCGCGCCTCGAACACCCGGATCTTTCGGCGGAGAACATCCGGGTGAGCGGGATCGGCCACCTGGCACTGCCCGTGCACCGGGGTGTGGCCGCCGAGATACGGCAAGCGCTGAGCGGGAAGGAGCTCTGGAGGGGCGCGATCGACGCCGCATAACGGACACGTAACGGTCGAATATCAACCGAACACCGGGCAAGGCGGACGCCAGGTCACCGCAGAAGATTGTCGGCTCCCCGTACGGGGAGCTACAGTCACCGCTAATTCTCCTGCTGCCTAGGCGAAAGAGAAGCTGGCGGTGAACGAACGTCCTGCGTCGGGGTACGCCCCCGACTACGACGCCTACGGGTACGACGCTTATTCCACGGGCGCCTACCAGACCGTCGGCACCACCTTCGCTGACGCCGATCCGCTGTACGGCCACGCGCCCGACGCGACCGGTAGTTACGCGTATGCCCCGCAGCCCCCGCAGTACACACACGGGTACGGCTACGACACCGGTTACGGCTACGACCAGGGGCAGCCGCAGGCCCAGACCCAGGTCCAGCAGCCCCACGTACCGGCGCAGTCCCAGCCCGCCGACGCGTACGACACCGGCACGTACACCTCGTACGACACGGGCACGTACGACACGGGCGTCTACGACACCGGCATGTACGCGGCCGGGACCGGGACGTACGACACCGGGACGTACGACACCGGCGGCTACGCGGCGTACGACCCGTACGCGACGCAGGCCGCGGGGACGTACTACGACACGGGGACGTACGACAGCACGGCGTTCTACCAGCAGCCGTATCAGGAACCGCAGGCTCCGGCCCAACAGCCGCAGCAGGACTGGGACTCGGGCGCGTATCCGACGTACGGCTACGGGTACGGCTACGACGCCAGCGGCGACACCGGTGTGTACGAGCAGATGGCGCCGGTCCACGAGGAGCCGCAGCCGCACCCGCGGGTCGAGGAGCCGGTGGCGGAACCCGCCGCGATGACGGCCGAGTTCGAGGCGGTCGACGCGGTCGAGCCCGTGACGGCGACGGCCGAGGCGGCCCGCGACGACGAACCCGCCGTGGAGCACGCCTACGCGGACGCGTTCCCGGCAGACGGCGAGCCGGTGGCGCGCAGCCGACGACGAAAGCCCGCCCGGCGGTCGGCGCTGCTGACCGTGGCGGTCCCCTCCGTCGCGGTGATGGGCGTGGCGGCCGTGGGCGCGGCGGCGGTCTCCGGGGTCGGCGTCGCCGAATCCTCGAAGACGCAGGCCGACGGCGGGAGCGCGGCGACGGACGCGAACGCGCCGACGACGCAGTTCGACCGGCAGCTCGCCGGGGTGAGCGCCGACGCGAACGACTTCGCGGACCGCGCGAGCCGGACGCAGGAGCGGATCGACCTCAAGGACCGCGAGGCGGCGGCGAAGAAGGCCAAGGCGGACGCGGCGGCCCGCAAGGAGGCGCTGCGGCCGAAGTTCCTGCTGCCGGTGACGGAGAAGGGCCTCAGCGCGTACTTCGGCCAGGCCGGGGTCAACTGGATGGCGCTGCACACCGGCATCGACTTCCCCGTGTCGGTGGGGACGCCGGTCATGGCGGTCACGGACGGCACCGTCCGCACGCAGTGGAACAGCTCCTACGGCAACATGGCGATCGTCACGGCGGCCGACGGCACGGAGACGTGGTACTGCCACCTCAGCAGTACGAAGATTCGCAGCGGGTCGGTCAAGGCGGGCACCGTCATCGCCTACTCCGGCAACACCGGCAACACCACCGGTCCGCACCTGCACCTCGAGGTGCGGCCCCACGGGGGATCTCCGATCGATCCGCTGCCCTGGCTTCTGGCCCACGGGCTCGACCCCCGCTGACGCCCTGCGGGCGGGCCCACTCGCGACGTCCACCCTGCGCATGACGGTGCGCCCGTCAGGGGCGCGGCCCCTGTGCGTTCACCCTGCGGGTGGGCTGTGCCCCGTCTGGGGCGCTGGGGGCACCCCCGGCCGGAGGTGGGGGGAGGAACTGCGCGGCCGGCCGCCGCGCTCCCGCAGGTCACCACCCGCCCCGGCGGGGCGGTCCGGTTGTCCCCGGACCACCCGCCGGTGGGGGCTTGTCGCGCAGTTCCCCGCGCCCCTAAAAACCAGGCCCTGCGCAAGGTGAACCCACGGGGGCCGCGCCCCTAAAGACCAGGCCCTGTGTAGGGCGGCGGGCTGGCGCAGGGGGGAGGCCCGCGCGGGAGGGGCTAGAGCTTTTCTACGGGGGCGTAGCGGAGAAGAAGCTGTTTGGGGCGTTCGTCGCCGAAATCGATGGTGGCCTTTTCGTCGCCCGGCTGGCCGGTGACGGAGATGACGGTGCCGAGGCCGAACTGGTCGTGGGTGACGCGGTCGCCGACCTTGAGGGAGATGACGGGGCGGTCACCGGAGGAGCGGCGGGTGGCGAAGCCGCCGGCGGCGCCGGACCGGCCGCGGGCGGTGACGGAGGAGGCCGCGGAGGCGGACTTGGTCATGGGCCCCGAGGACCCCCCGGCGGAGCCGAGCCGCTTCCATTCGATCAGCGTCGGCGGAATCTCCTCCAGGAAACGCGACGGCGGGTTGTAGGAGGGCTGGCCCCAGGCGCTGCGCATCGTCGAGCGGGTCAGGTAGAGCCGTTCGCGGGCGCGGGTGATGCCGACGTAGGCGAGCCGCCGCTCCTCCTCCAGCTCCTTGACCTGGCCGAGCGCCCGCATGTGCGGGAAGACGCCGTCCTCCATGCCGGTGAGGAACACCACGGGGAATTCCAGGCCCTTGGCGGTGTGCAGGGTCATGAGGGTGATGACGCCGCCGGAGTCGTCCTCGTCGGGGATCTGGTCGGAGTCGGCGACCAGCGCGACCCGTTCCAGGAAGTCGGCGAGGGTGCCCGGCTCGTCCGCGTCCCGCTCCTGCTCGAACTCCAGGGCCACGGCGGCCAGTTCCTGGAGGTTCTCCACGCGGGTCTCGTCCTGCGGGTCGGTGGACGCCTGCAACTCGGCCAGATAGCCCGTGCGTTCCAGCACGGCCTCCAGGACGACCGCGGGGCCCGCGCCGGACTCCACGATGGTGCGCAGCTCCTCCAGGAGCGTGTTGAAGCGCTTGACGGCGTTCGCCGAGCGGGCCGCCATCCCGTACGCCTCGTCCACCCGCCGCAGCGCCTGCGGGAAGGTGATCCGCTCGCGCGCGGCCAGCGCGTCGATCATCGCCTCGGCGCGGTCGCCGATGCCGCGCTTGGGCACGTTGAGGATGCGGCGCAGCGGCACGGTGTCCTCGGGGTTGGACAGCACCCGCAGATACGCCAGGACGTCGCGGACCTCGCGCCGCTCGTAGAAGCGGACGCCGCCGACGACCTTGTAGGGCAGGCCGACGCGGATGAAGACTTCCTCGAAGACACGGGACTGCGCGTTGGTGCGGTAGAAGACGGCGACGTCGCTGGGGCGGGCGTCGCCCGCGTCCGTGAGCCGGTCGATCTCCTCGGCGATGAACTGCGCTTCCTCGTGCTCCTGGTCGGCGACGTAGCCGACGATGACCGGGCCGTCGCCGGACTCGGTCCACAGGTTCTTCGCCCGCCGCCCCGCGTTGCGCTCGATGACGGCGTTGGCGGCCGTGAGGATCGTCTGCGTGGAGCGGTAGTTCTGCTCCAGCAGGATCGTGCGGGCCTGCGGGTAGTCCTCCTCGAACTGGAGGATGTTGCGGATCGTCGCACCGCGGAAGGCGTAGATCGACTGGTCGGCGTCACCGACCACGCACAGCTCGGCCGCGTCCTCGTCCTGATCGGTGCCGACCAGCTCGCGGACCAGCGTGTACTGGGCGATGTTGGTGTCCTGGTACTCGTCGACCAGGACGTGCCGGAAGCGCCGCCGGTAGTGCTCGGCGACGTCGGGGAACGCCTGGAGCAGATTGACGGTGGTCATGATGATGTCGTCGAAGTCGAGCGCGTTGGCGTCCCGCAGCCGCGACTGGTACATCGCGTACGCCTCGGCGAGCTTCTTCTCGAAGGGGTTCTCCGCGGTGGCCGCGAAGGTCTCCTCGTCGATCAGCTCGTTCTTCAGATTCGAGATCTTCGCGCTGAACGACTTCGGCGGGTACTGCTTGGGGTCCAGGTCGAGGTCCCGGCAGACCAGCGCCATCAGCCGCTTGGAGTCGGCGGCGTCGTAGATCGAGAACGACGAGGTGAAACCGAGCGACTTGGACTCGCGGCGCAGGATGCGCACGCACGCGCTGTGGAAGGTGGAGACCCACATCACATTGGCGCGCGGGCCGACCAGCTCCTCGACGCGCTCCTTCATCTCGCCCGCGGCCTTGTTGGTGAAGGTGATGGCGAGGATGGAGCCGGGGTGCACGTGCCGGGCGCCGAGCAGATAGGCGATCCGGTGGGTGAGCACCCGGGTCTTGCCGGAGCCCGCGCCCGCGACGATGAGCAGCGGGCCGCCCGCGTGCTCGACGGCGGCGCGCTGCTGCTCGTTGAGCCCTTCCAGGAGCTGCGCGGGGTCGGTGGCGGGCCGCGGGGCGCCGTCACGGTAATACGCGTCCCGCCCGGTGGCCTGCGGCGGCGGTCCGTCGAACCGGCCGCCGAACAGGTCGTCCGGTACGTGCTCGCCGCCGGGGCCCCCGTCCTCCGGGGGCGGCGGAGCGGTGGGGTCGGCGGGCTCGGGGGCCACATGCAGACCGTTCAGGAAGTTGTCGTCAAAGAGGCTGCTCATCGCTCCCCGAGTCTAGAGCCCGGCACCGACAGCCCACGGCCCTTCCCCGCACAGCCCACGGCCGACACCCCCCGGCCCCCGTACGACGGCCCCCCGGCCGACACCCCAACCCCTTCGCCCGGAGTCCCGGCCGACACTCCCGGCCCCCCGCCCGACGGCCGCCTCCGGGGCAACCACGTACCTTTACCCCGTAGTCCCGTTACCACGCACCGTGACAATGGGAAATGATTACGAAAAGGTATCGGGCCTATCGGACACCGCTCTTCCCAGCAGCCCGGAGCGTTGGCTACGGTCTCGCTCCAGCAGCGTCCGGATGGGCGTCCGAAAGGAGTTCGCGCGCCATGGCGACACACCGTAAGGCTCGCGCCGCGATCCTCAGCACCCCCGGCCCGCGTGCGGCCGTGGGGATCACGACGGCCGCGCTGGCCACCGTGACCCTCTTCGCGGAGAGCGCCAGCGCCGAGCCGGCCAAGCCGAAGCAGCCGAGCATCGCCGAGGTGAAGGCGAAGGTCGACGGGCTGACGCACCAGGCCGAGGTCGCCACGGAGAAGTACAACGGCATCAAGGAGTCGACCGACGCGCAGAACGCGAAGGTCAACCGGCTCCTGGAGCAGGCGGCGAAGAAGACGCAGGCGCTGAACGACTCGCGCCGGGTCCTCGGGCAGTACGCCGCCGCGCAGTACCGCACCGGGGGCGACGACTCGACCGGCCGCTACCTGCTGGCCACCGACCCGCAGTCGATGCTCGACCAGGTGCACCTGTCGGACGTGCTCGGCAAGCGGCAGCAGAAGGCCGTCGAGTCGTACCGGGTGCAGCAGGCCGCGGCCACGCAGCAGCGCATCGAGGCGGCCAAGAGCCTGGCGACGCTCACCACCCAGCAGGGCGAACTGCGCACCGCCAAGCGGGATGTGCAGGCCAAACTGGGCGAGGCGCAGAAGCTGCTCAACAGCCTCAACGCGCAGGAGAAGGCGCGGCTCGCAGCGCTGCGGGCCAAGCAGGAGGAAGAGGCGCGCGTCAAGGCCGCCGCCATCGCGGCCAAGGAGAAGGCGGCGGCCGAGGCCGCGGCGAAGGCGGCGAAGGCCGCGAAGGACTCCTCGACGCCGACCGTGCCGAGCACGGGTTCCTCGAAGGCCGACGACGCCATCGCCTTCGCGCGCAAGCAGCTCGGCAAGCCGTACGTGTGGGGCGCGACCGGGCCGACGTCGTACGACTGCTCGGGGCTCACCCAGGCGGCGTGGAAGGCGGCCGGGGTCGATCTGCCGCGCACGACCTGGGATCAGGTGAACGTCGGCACGCGGGTGTCGGAGTCGGATCTCCGGCCGGGTGACCTGATCTTCTTCTACAGCGACATCAGCCACGTCGGCCTCTACATCGGCGGCGGCCAGATGATCCACGCGCCGCACACCGGCACCGTGGTCAAGATCGCCCCGATTACCGAAATGCCGTTCTACGGGGCGGTCCGTCCCGCATAGTCCACCCGGCATAGTCCGACTTGTCCGGACGCCGTCGCGCTCACAAACGGTAAGATCACAAAGCGATTTCGGTCACATTGCAATCCAAACTTCCCAAGGCTCGCACAAGTTGACTACGGTAGCCCGCTAGGTGGTGAGCTTCCCCGTCGGCTGAAGAGCCGACAGCGAATCACCTCCGCTCAATCCGGCCCAGGCCGGAGCCGGGGACCCAACAGCACGTGGGGTGAATCGGAACGGACGCCGCAGCAGGCGTCGGGACCGTAGGGCGACCTTCAGCCCGAACCCGTCAGCTAACCCGGTCGGCGGTATTCGGAAGGAGTCGCCTCCCTTGGCGTCGCACCGCAAGCCGCGCAATCGCATACTGTCCACGGCCGGTCCACGGGCCGCCGTCGGGATCACCACAGCGGCCCTCGCGTCGGTCACCCTGCTCAGCGAGAGCGCCAGCGCGGCGCCCGCGAAGCCCTCGATCACCGAGGTCAAGGCGCAGATCGACCAGCTCAACCAGGACGCCGAGGTAGCGACGCAGCACTTCGACGCCGCCAAGGAGAAGACCGACAACCAGCGGGCCAAGGCCAATCAGCTCCTGGAGCAGGTCGCGCAGAAGACCGCGAAGATGAACGAGACGCGGCGGGTGCTCGGGCAGTACGCCACCGCGCAGTACCGCGACGGCGGCCTCGACCAGACGACGCAGTTGCTGCTGACGGACGACCCCCAGAAGTTCTTCGACCAGTCGCACATGATGGACCGCATCTCCACCACGCAGGAACAGGCGCTGGAGACCTTCAAGGTCCAGCAGGAGCAGGCGTCCATCCAGCGCGCGCAGGCCACCAAGAGCCTCAACGAGCTGACCAGCGCGCAGAACAAGCTCGCGGCGGCGAAGAAGAACGTCCAGACGAAGCTGGCCGCCGCGCAGAAGCTGCTCAACAGCCTCAACGCGCAGGAGCGCGCCAAGCTCGCCGCGATGCGGCCCACCGCCCCGACCAACACCGCGGGCTCCTCGAATTCCTCGAACTCCTCGAACTCCACGGCGAGCAACGTCAGTTACACCTACAACGGCCCGGCGTCCGGCCGCGCCGCCGCCGCCATCCAGTTCGCGATGTCGCAGCGCGGCAAGCCGTACGGCTCCGGCCGCACCGGCCCCGACGCGTACGACTGCTCCGGGCTCACCCAGGCCGCCTACCGCGCCGCCGGCATCTCCATCGGCCGCACCACGTGGGACCAGGTCAAGGACGGCACGGCGGTCTCGCAGTCCGACCTGCGCCCCGGCGACCTGGTGTTCTTCTACTCCAGCATCAGCCACGTCGGCATGTACATCGGCAACGGCCAGATCGTGCACGCCCCGCACAGCGGCGCGGTCGTCGAGGTCGCCCCGATGAGCTGGATGCCCTTCGCGGCGGCCCGCCGCATCGCCTGAGCCCGCGTCCGCGGAGCCTCAGGACCGCCGGGCTCACAGCCCCGCATAGCACCCCGTGCCCGGTCGGACCTCCCGACCGGGCACTTTGGTCAGCAGGCGCGCGCATATGACCGGGTCACCCGTCGAACGGCGGTCGTTTACGGTCACGGGCCGGTCGAATCGGAGCAGTCCCGGTCTCCTTCCCCTGGCGCACCCCCGGTCAGGTTTAGCGTCGCTCCCCAGGTGACCGATCCCCACAGCCGTCAGGACCGTGGCGGCGCGGTCACCCCCGCCGAAGGTCCGGCGGCGCTCTGCTCCCCCGTGCAGGCGTCGCCGGGCCTCCGCGCGGGCCCGTCGGAGCACTGGAAGGAATGACGGCCGCATGGCCTCCCACAGTCCCGCCTCACACCGCAGAACCTCGGCGGCGCGTACGTCCGCCCGCACGTCGGCGCTCACCGCGACCCGCGCCGCCCTCACCGTGGCGCTCGCGTCCGCCGCCTCCGTGAGCCTGCTCGGCGAATCCGCCCTCGCGGACCCGCGGCCGCAGGCACCGGCCTCGCTCAGCGAGGTGAAGGACCAGGTCGACACGCTCTACCGGCAGGCGGAGGCCGCCACCGAGCAGTACAACGGCGCGAAGGAGCAGGCCGATCAGGCCCGCGCCGCGGTCGCCGATCTGCAGAACGAACTGGCCCGCAAGACCGCGCGGCTGAACGCCACCCGCGACACGATCGGCGCCCTCGCGGCGGCGCAGTACCGCACCGGCTCGCTCGACCCCAGCGTGCAGCTCGCGCTCAGCTCCTCGCCCGACACGTATCTGGACCGGGCCGGGATGCTCAACCGCCTCGACTCGCGGACGGCGACCGCGCTCGCGCAGCTCACCGAGGAGCAGCAGGACGTCACCCGTACCCATGACGCGGCCGACGCGAAACTCGACGCGCTCAAGGAGGCGCAGTCCAAGCTGGCCGCGCGCAAGGCGACCGTGCAGGGCAAGCTGCGGGCGGCGCGGGCGCTGCTCGACCGGCTGACGGCCGCCCAGCGCGCGGCCGTCGAGGCCGCCGACACCCCGTCGTCGGGACCGGCCGCCGCGAGCCGCGCCAGCGCCCGTACGCCGCTGCCCGGCGACACGACGCCCGTCGCCGCGCCGTCCTCGCGCGCCGCCCAGGCCGTCGCCTTCGCCTACCGCGCGCTCGGCCTGCCGTACGTCTGGGGCTCCACCGGGCCCAACTCGTACGACTGTTCCGGCCTCACCCAGGCCGCCTGGAGGGCCGCGGGGGTCTCGCTCCCGCGCACCACGTACACCCAGATCAACGCGGGCACCCGGGTCTCCGAGTCCCAGCTCCAACCCGGTGACCTGGTCTTCTTCTACTCCGGCATCAGCCACGTGGGCCTCTACATCGGCAACGGCCAGATGATCCACGCCCCGCACCCGGGCGCCCCGGTCCGTATCGCCCCGATCTCCGAGATGCCCTTCGCGGGAGCCACCCGCCCCACCTGACCGAGGCCGCCCGCCCGCTGAGCCCGGCCGTCGGCCCGTCCGCCCCGCCCACCGGTCCGTACGTCAGATGTTGATACGAAATCCGGACAAGCTCTTCTCCTGACGAACCGCCCGACTCCGGGCAGACTTGCCCCATGACGTCTACGCCGCTGAGCAAGGGTGCGAATGTGCCGGTCGCCGTGCCCGCCGTACGGGCCGAACTGGCCTGGGGAGCGGGCGGCGGGCCCGACGCCGACGCGTCGGCGCTGCTGCTGGCGGGCGGCGGGAAGGTGCGGGACGACGCCGACTTCGTCTTCTACAACCAGCCAGGACACGCGTCGGGGGCCGTACGGCACGCGGGGAAGCGGCAGGCGGCCGTGGTCACCGACACCATCGAGGTGGACCTGGCGCGCGTCGAGCCGGGGATCGAGCGGATCATGCTGTGCGCGTCCGCCGACGGCGGCACCTTCGGCGCGATGACCGGCCTCGGGCTGCGGCTGCTGGACGCGGCGTCCGGCGCCGAACTGGCGTACTTCCCGGTCACCGCGACATCCGAGACGGCGCTCGTCGCGGGTGAGCTGTACCGGCGCGGGGACGGCTGGAAATTCCGCGCGATCGGCCAGGGGTACGCCTCGGGCCTCGCGGGGCTCGCCACCGATTTCGGCATCAGCGTGGACGCGGAGGAGGAGGAAGCGGCGCCCGTTCCCGTGACGGCGCCCGCCGCGCCCCCGCCGCCCGCGTCCCCGTACGCGGCGCCCTCGCCGTACGGCTCTGCGCCCGCGCAGCCCGCTTCCCCGTACGGCTCTGCGCACGGCGCGCAGCCCGCTTCCGGATACGCGTCGGCGCCTGCCCCCGGCTCCGGCGCGCCCTCGCTCGTCAAGGGCGAGGAGCACCTGCCGGTCGACATGCGCAAGCGGCTGTCGCTGCGCAAGGAGCAGGTCGCGGTGAGCCTGCGCAAGCACGGCGCCGACAACGTCCGGGCGCGGGTGATCATCGTGCTGGACGCGTCGGGGTCGATGTCCCACCTGTACTCGCGGCGCGTGGTGCACGACGTGGTGGAGCGGATGGCGGCCGTGGCCGCCGCGCTCGTACCGGACGGCGTCATGCAGGCGTGGACCTTCGCCAGCAACCCGGCGCGGCTGCCCGACCTCGACCTCGGCTCGCTGCCGCAGTGGCTGGAACTGCACGTCCGGGTCGGCGCGATCGGCATCTTCAAGCGCCGCAAGCCGTCTCCGAACGGCCAGGTGGACATGAAGCTGGTCGGCTTCGGCAACGAGGAGCAGAAGGTCATCGCGCAGGTACGGGACTACGTGCGCGGCGAGCCGTCCGCCGCCCCGACCCTCGTGCTCTTCTTCTCCGACGGCGGTGTCTACCGCAACGCGGAGATCGAGCGCGAGCTGCGCGGGGCCGTCGAGGAGCCGCTGTTCTGGCAGTTCGTCGGACTCGGCCAGTCCAACTACGGCGTCCTGGAGCGCTTCGACACCATGACCGGCCGCCGCGTGGACAACGTCGGCTTCTTCGCCGTCGACGACATCGCCAGCCTCTCCGACGCCGAACTGTACGACCGCCTGCTCACCGAGTTCCCGACCTGGCTGAAGGCCGCGACGGCCGCGGGCATCCTGCGCTGAGCGCGCGCCCGCGGCCGTACGCCTCCGCCGGTCGCCGGGTCAGTACCGCCCGGCGACGAGCAGCAGCAGCGCGCCGAGGACGGCCAGCCCGGCCGCCGAGGCGAGCGACGCCAGCCAGGCCCGCGTCCACCGCGGCGCCCGTACGGACCCGTCCCCCGAGGTGCCGGGGCCGGGGCCGCCTCCCGGCTCCGCCCACAGGTAGCCGAAGAAACCGGCCCCCGTCACCGCGCACGCCAGCAGCCACGCGGGGCCGCTCGCGCGCCGGTGCCGGGTCACCGCCAGCGTCCGTACGACCACCAGGAGACCGGCGAGCAGCGCCGCCACCCGCAGCCACGCCCACGGGGTGAGCAGGACGTAGGCGACGGGCACCAGCAGCGTCAGGCCCCCGGCGCCGTAGGAGCTGTCGAAGCTCCGTACGGCGAGGCCGTCCGCCGCGGGTCCCGCCTGCCGCCTGATGTCCGCGGTGAACTCCCCGACGACACCGTTCCGGCCGCCGGGGAAGGGGTTCGCGGGCCGGTAGGTGTACTGCCGTTCGGTCAGCGGCCCGGCGCTCCAGCGGACGGTGATCCCGTCGGAGCCCTGGTCGTCGACCCGTACCGAGTGGGTCCGCCCGGCCTCGATGTCCCGCGCCAGGGCGCCGGTCGACCCGCCGCCCGGCACGATCCGCAGCAGGACGGTGGCGAACGACAGCACCAGCACGGCCAGCAGCGCCCAGCGGACGGGCCCCCAGAGCCGGTCGAGCCGGGCGGCGGGCCCGGAGCCGTGACCGCCGGAGCCCGGCCCCCCGGGCTCCCCGCCGTCCGGTGCGGCGGGGAGCGTGGCCTGCGGACCGGTGGTCACTCGACGCTCACCGTGACGGACCAGTAGTACTCCTGGTACACGCTCGCTCCTCCGTAGCCCTGCTTGATGTCCGGGACCCCGAAGTGGAAGGCGGACGCGGTGCCGGTGTCGTTGAACGCGGCGAAGGCCACGGTCATGGAGTGGTCCTTCTTGTTCTGGTTGATCACCTGGTAGACGAGGTCGTAGCCGCCGGTGAAGGCTTCGGGGACCTTGGTGCCCACGCGCCCCCTGGTGGCCATGCCGCTGAGGTCCTTGGGCAGATTCTTCATCTTCTCCCCGAGGTTCTTCCCGTCGACATAGTCGTCCTGGCCTCCCAGCGCGTCAATGTCGGCCCCGAAGTCGGCGTCCGAGACCGCCCTGGCCAGATTCTTGATGATCTGGAGACTGTGGCCGTTGAACGCCAACTGCTTGGTGAGCAGGCTGTTCGCGTCGAAGGGCACATTGGCGCCCTTGCCGCCGAGCCACAGTTGCAGCAGGTCGGTCCAGGTCAGTTGCGGCGAGTTGCCGCCCATCTGGTTGCAGGCGGCCATGGTGCCGGAGGTCACGGACGCGCCGACCTTGCAGGGGTTGGTGTTCCCGGCGAGGGCGAGGACGTAGTCGCGCAGTTCCTTGGCCAGCGCCGCGTGGACGTTCTTCTCGTTCTTGTCGTCCTTCCAGGTGTTCTGCTGGAGCGCGGCGAGCGCGTTCTGGCAGGCCCGGTCGCAGCCGCCGCTGCCACTGCTGTTGCTGTTGCCGTTGCCTTTGCCGCCGCTGTGGGACGGCCGGTTCCCCGGGTCGCGGTCCGGGTGGTAGACCGAGCCCTTGCCGGGCACGCCGTTGTGGCAGCCGGTGATGACACCGGTCATGCACTCGGGAACGCCCTCGCCGGTCGGGTCGGCGAGCCCGGTGGGATTGTCGGCGGCGTAGGCGTAGCCGTTGAGGGTCTGCGCCTTGTCGGTCTGGAGCAGCGGGTCGACGCTGATGAAGCGGCCGGTCGACGGGTCGTACTCGCGGGCGCCGATGTGGACGAGTCCGGTGCCGGTGTCCGCGGGCTTGCCGAGGAAGGTCTTGTCGTCGGGCCACGCCGTCGCGGGCGCGCTGCCGCGGGCGGCGCCGAACGGGTCGGTGTAGCGCTTGGTGACGGCCTGCGTGCCGGCGTCCACCGCGAGGCTGCTGGTGCCGTGGTTGTCGCCCGCGAGCCAGGTCAGAGTGGTGGCGCCGGACTGGGTGGAGCGCACCGCGATCGCCGGTCCCCCGGCGCCCGCGGTGTACGTGCGGACCGCCCAGGTGGTGGTCTTCCCGGCGCTGACCTTGCTGTGGATCTCGGTGGCGCCCAGGTAGACGACGCTCTCGCCGTCGCCCGCGGACGCCCGGCGGATCAGCAGGTTGTCACCCGCGTCGTAGAGGTAGTCGGTGACCTTGGCGCCCTCGGTGGTCCTGGTCAGGTCGCCTTCGCTGTTCCAGGCCAGCGTCTGCGAAGTGCCGCTCGGGCCGGGCCGCTTGGTGGTGTCGCCCGCCTCGTCGTAGCCGTACGTGGCGGTCGCCCCGGTGCAGCTCGCCGCCGCCGTGACGGTGGTCAGGGCGTGCGGGTGGGCGGAGTCGTTGTAGCAGGACTGAGCGGTGCTGTCGCCGGTCGCGGTGTGCTGGGTCCGGGTGAGCCGCAGCCCCGCCGGGTTGTAGGTCCAGCCGGTGGAGTACGGGGCCGCGCCGCCGGTCGTGGTGCTCGCGCAGTCGGCGTTGGCGGGCGTCCAGGCGCTGGTCATCCGCTGGTAGCCGTCGTAGCCGAAGCACTGCGTGTCGGCCTGCGCGGTGCCGCCCTGCGTGGTCGGGTCGGCGATCTTGGTGACGTTCCCGGCGTCGTCGTAGCTGTAGTTGAGGTCCTGCGTCATGTACGCGTGGGTCTGGTCGGTGACCGAGGAGCGGGTCAGCCGGCTGGTGCCCTCCTCGTAGACGTTGGTGATGTACGCCTTCTTCACCCCGGACGCCGCGGTGGCCAGGGTGAGTTGCTGCGGTTCGCCGAGCGCGGAGTAGGAGGTGTCCTGGAGGTAGCCGCTGGTGCCGGTGGCGGTCTCGATCTGGCCGGTCGGCGTGTAGCCGTAGCTGACCGACTCCTGCGGCAGGCCGCCGACGGCGGGCTCGGTGGTGTGCTGGAGGCTGCCGTCGACGTTGTAGTAGGCGGAGTAGCTGTAACTGGCCTTCGCCGCACCCGACTTCACCAGCGGGTCGTTGGCGTCGAGGTCGATCTCGCTGCCGGTGACGTGGTAGGCGTCGTCGTACGCGGTGACCTTCTGGGTGTACGCCTTCCCGGCCAGTCCGCCGTCGTAGCGGGTGGAGGTGTCGAGCTGTCCCGCGGCGGCCGTGTCGAACGTCCACGCGGCGATCTTCGTCGCGTCGGTCCTGGCCGTCTCCCACTCGCCGGTCTTGCGGCCGAGCGTGTCGTACTCGAACAGCAGCGTCTTGTGCGTGGAGCCGGTCGTCGTGGCGATCTGGTCGAGCGCGTTGTACGTGGTCGACGTGGCGCCCATGTCCGGGTCGTTCGCGGAGACCTGACGGCCGAACAGGTCGTAGCCCCAGCTCCACTTGGCGTTGTCGGGGCCGGTGGCGGTGGACTGCTTACCGTCCCTGGTCAGGCCGTACAGGGTGCTGGTGTGCGCGGGCAGCGGGGCGGCGCCGCCGTAGTCCGCGTCGGCGGGCGAGGCGCCCGAGTAGTCGCGGCGCTCGACGGTGCGGCCGAGCGCGTCGGTGATCACGCGGGAGGCGGTGCCGCCCGGCTGGGCGCTGGTGGCCGTCGAGTCGCCGGTGTACGTCGAGGTGACGGTGACGCCCTTCTGCACGCCGTAGACGAGCAGCTTGTCGGAGGTGGTGCGGCCCGCGCCGTCGAAGGTGATCTCGTGCTGGGTGGGCGCGCCGCCGTATTCGGCGCGGGCGTACGTGCCGCTCGGCGTGTGGTCCTGGTCGAAGATCCCGGCGAAGGTCTCGTACGCCAACCCCCGTGAGTCGTACCGGGTGTCGGTGAGGACCCGGCCGCCCAGCGGGCTCGGCGACTGCGTCTGGAGCGGGCGCAGCAGCGCGTCGTCGATCTGGTAGGTGACCCTGCGGACGTTGTTCGGGCCGAGCGTGGAGGTGCTGACGTACGGCGCCGAGCCGCGCTCCATGTGGTAGCCGTAGACGATGCTGGCGCTGTCGCCCGCCGACTTGACGCGGCCCGGCTGCCACACGCCGGTCAGCCGTCCCAGACCGTCGTAGGTCAGCTCGGTCTTCTTGGTGTTGACGTCGTAGGTGGTGGTCGGCAGGCCGCGCAGACCGTCGTAGAAGGTCGTGGTCTTCTGGCTCTTGGCGTTGGTGATCACCGAACGGGTCGGGACGCCCGCGCCGGTCGGGGTGTAGGTGTTGGACGTCGGGTTGCCCGCGCCGTCCTTGGCGAGGGTCATCCGGCCGAGGGTGTCGTAGGCCGAGGTGCCGGTGGTCTGCCAACTACTGGGGTTGCGGTCGCCGTTGGCGTCCGCGCCCGCCGGGTACGCGGCGGCCCGGCCCTTCCACATCGCGTCGCCCTTGGCCGGGCTCTGGTTCGCGGTCCAGGCCGTCGCGGCCGAACTGTCGTAGACGGTCGCGGTGTCGGCGAGCACATCGCCGCGCGTGGTGCTGTTCGCGGGCAGCGACAGCGACGCGTCGGCGGTGCCGCACGGCTGGCCGACCGTACGGACCCTGGAGGTCAGGGAGTTGATGCCCGCGCTGTCGTTGCGGGCGTACCAGGTGCGGGTGCAGGTCTCGTCGCCGCTCTTGGCGGTGTCGCCCGCGTCGTCGACCGTGACCGGCATGCCGTAGGAGTCGTAGGTGCTGGCCGTGGTGCTGGTGCGCCACTTGGCGGGCACGGTCAGATAGGTGTCGGAGTACGTCTTCGCGGTGCGCACGTAGTACGCCTCGACGTCGGCGTACGACTTGTGCTGCGTGGCGGTCCTGACCGACCACGGGTCGTTGACGGTCGCCGAGACGGGCGTGTCCCCGTTGTAGGTGACCTGTTGGCGCTGGAAGCCCGCGTACTGGTCGGAGTCGGTGAGCGCCGCCGTGGTCAGTCCCGGCACGGTCAGCCCCGCCACGGTGACCGTACGGGTGCCGCCCGCCTTCACCTTGTCGCCGTTCATGCCCTGCATGTAGCGGGTGACGGTCCTGAGCCGGTTGCCCGCGCCGGTCCCGGAGTACGAGGTGACCGTGCCGTAGCCGCGGAAGACCGACCAGGTGCGCTCGTCGTCGGGTGTGAACGGGCTGTCGTTGTAGTGCCAGGCCGGGTCGGTGTAGACGTAACTCTGCTCCAGCGCCTCGTTGTTGCCCGCCGGGTCGGAGGTGGTGACGTCCACGACGCGGTACTTGTGGAACCAGTCGAGCCCGGCGTCCTCGGCGCCGTTGATGTGCCAGTACTGCGGATAGCAGTTCATGGTGTCGCTGTCCTCGGCGGCGGGCATGTGCGAGCCGCGCACGCACTCCGGCGTCGACATCGTGACGCTGGTGACCGCGCCGGTCTCCGAGGTGACCGACTGGATGCGGGGCCGGTGCAGCGGCAGGATGTCGTCGGTGGCGTCGACCCGGTTCGCCAGCATCTGGTAGGTGAACGACACCGGGTCCAGCGGGACCGCGGTGCCGGCCTCGCCGGTCCGCTTGATCGAGTCGAGCACCAGCGTCTGGTCGCTGCTGTCGCCGAGGTCACCGGCGTCCAGGTACTTCTCCGCCAGCGCCCAGGTGTCGACGGGCGTGTACGAGGTCCCCGAGAGCACCAGGGCCTGCACCGAGGTGAGGCGCTTGCGGGTGAAGAACGACGGCGCCTGGGCGGCGCAGTCGGTGTCGGACGCGCCGGAGGCGCAGATCGCGTCGAAGGGCACGTCGGGCCAGTTGTGCGCGGTGTCCTTGGTCAGCTTCGAGCAGTCCGAGGCGGTGCAGCGCTCGGTGTAGCCGAAGGTCACCTCGTAGGGCGCGGTGGCGCTGAAGAGCGTGTCGGAGCGCTGCCCGTAGAGGATCTTGTCGAGGTGACCGCCGCGCGTGTAGGAGGCGTTGGCGGTCTTCGAGCCGTTCTTCTTGTAGAAGTTGGACTCCGCCGTGTACCAGTACGACTCGGCGTTGCCGTGGGTGTCGACGACGTAGTCGAGGTTCCAGCGCCACGCCTGGTTGTAGGAGCGGTCGGCGAAGGCGCTGCCCTTGGCGTAGCCGGGCTCGCCGGAGTCGTCGCCGAACACCGGGACGGTCCATACGGAGTTGGTGCGCTGCGTGCCCGCGCCGGTGAGCTTGTTGAGGCCGAAGACGTACTGGGTGCCGTCGCCGGTCGTCACCGTCCAGTACTCGCCCGCGCCGTCCACGCTGTCGCCCTCGTCGCCGTTGTCGGCGCCCGTGGAGTGGGTGACGGTGGAGGCGTCGTCGTCGGCCAGCCGCCACTTCCCCGTGGTGTCGTCCTTGACCAGCTCCGTGGACTTGCCGTTCAGGACGACCGAGGCGTTGTCGAACTTCCAGCACTGGTCGAAGACCTCGGCGTGCCCGTCCTTGTCGCAACCGCCGTACTGGCGCTCGACGTAGGAGTCGGCGGAGACGGTGAAGCCCTCACCGACCTGCGAGCCCTGGTTGTTGGTCGATGCGGTGCGGCCGTCGATGCTGCCGGAGTCGTAGGTGAGCGTCACCGCGGGCACCGGGCCCGCGACGGACGGGGTGACCTCCATCGGGTACGACCAGTCGAAGGAGCCGGAGGAGGTGCCCGCCGACCACTTGGAGGACGCCGACAGGGGGGTGGCGCCGTAGTCGCCACTGCCCTTGGCGGACTCGCCGCTGTCGGCGGTGACGGCGAAGGCGCTCAGGGTACCGGCGTCGGTACCGGCCGTGGCGGGGGCGTCGTCGGTGGCGTCAGCGCTGGCGTCACCACCGGCACCGGCACCGGCATCGGCACTGACGTCGGCCGAAATCGTCTGCCGGGCAAGGTCGTTGACGGACGAAGGGACCGGGGTCCGGGTCCTGCACCGCGCCTTCTGCGGGGTGGTCAGGGCGCACGCCGGGAGCCGCACCAGGCGCAGGCGGCCGGACCAGTCGCCGCCGTAGGCGGAGGCGAAGGAGGAGTAGTCGACGGAGACGTGGACGCGTGCGCCGGCCGGGCCGGTGTGCGCGGCGGAGGCCGAACTCGCCTCGCGCGCCCGCGGTGTGACGGCGAGCAGCACACCTCGTACGCCTGCCGCGTCGGTCGCGGCCCGGTCCAGGACGGTGACCTCGGAGGTGCCGGACGCGGCGCTCTTGAGGGTGCTGCCCTTGGGCCAGGTCGTGTGCTGCTCGGCGAGCGCGCGCCGCGCGCTCCGGTCGTCGGCCGCCTTGCCCGCCGCGGCCTTCGCGCGGGCCTGCTGCGCGCCGAGGCCCGCGGTGTGCACCGTGCCGTTGCGCGGCGCGGGCAGATCGGGGCGGCCCAGCGGCCCCGGCGCGGCGTGGGCGAGCGGGCTCAGCCCGACCGGCACGGTCAGCGCGGCGGCGAGCGCCACGACGAACAGCTTGGCGCGCCTGCCCGGCAGGTACGCGCGGGCGCGTGCCCGCCGCCCGCGGCCGGCGAATCCCGATCTCACGATGACAACCCCCTGGTGAATGACGGCCGCGGACCGGAGCACCGCGGCACGAGCAGTCCCGACACCGGCCGCGGACGGACATCCCGCCCCGCGGCCGTACAACCCCACGAACGATCACCACGCGCCCGGCCGGGCCGGTTCGTCCCGCCCCGCCCGGCGGCCGTCACCCGCCGACGGCCGCGGCGGCCCGTTCCCGACGCGCCGCCGCCCCGGCCGTGTCGCCGCCGCCGGAGGAGAGGGCCGTTCGCGAGGCGACGGTCCCGGACGGGGCGGAAGCCGTGGACGCTTTTGTATTCGCGCGGGAATCCGGACGGGCAGAATCCGGACGGGCAGAATCCGTATGGGCGGAATCCGGAGCGGCGGAATCCGGACGGGCGGAATCCGGACGACCGGAATCCGTAGGTGACGTCGACAGGGGCGGCACTCCCGGAATGGCTCCCGCCGTCGGCGGTACGGCGGCGCTCTCACGCACCGCACCCGCCGCGCGCGGCCTCAACCGCCCCTCGCGCACGCCGAACAGCCCCGCTCCACCCCGAGCCATTTCCCCCACCCCACGCTCAGCGATACCTACAGCCGCGTATCGAATCACCGGTCGCCGGGTGGTGACTACGAACCCCCGTGTTCGTAAGGATTGGCGCCGAACGGCGAGGCCGGCCGAATAGCGGAGCGCGCCGGAAAGGCATACGTGCCGGGGGCACCTTCCCGGCGGCCGGAATAACCGGTTGGCCGCGGACGGCCGCGCCTCAATACTGTCCCGGTGTTCACCGACGACGACGATGCCGTGCTCTACGACCTGCTCAATCAGTGGGACCCCGAGCGGTCACCCGGCGACCGGTTCTACACCGACCTGGTCATGGCCGCCGACTCCGTTCTCGACGTGGGCTGCGGCACCGGCATGACGCTGCATCACGCGCGGGCGCTGGGCCACCGCGGCCGTCTGGTCGGCCTCGACCCGCACCCCCCGTCCCTGCGCCGGGCCCGGCGCCGTACCGACATCGAGTGGCTCGACGGCCGCGCCGCCGACGCCCCGCCCGGCGCCGGTTTCGACCTGGCGATCATGACCGGGCACGCCTTCCAGTGCCTGCTCACCGACGACGACATCCGCGACTCGCTCGCCGCCGTCCGCGCCGCCCTGCGCCCCGGCGGCCGTTTCGTCTTCGAGACCCGCCACCCCCAGGCCCGCGCCTGGCTGTCCTGGACCCCCGGTCACCCCGTCACGACCACCCACCCCACCGCCGGTCCGCTCCGCGTCTGGCACACCGTCGACTCCGTCACCCCCGACCTCGTCACCTTCACCACCACCACCGCCGCCCCGGACGGCACCCCCCTCCACACCGACCGCTCCACCCTCCGCTTCCTCTCCGAGCCCGCCCTCGACGCCTTCCTCACCGCCGCGGGCTTCCGCACCGAGTCCCGCTACGGCGACTGGCCCCGCACCCCGGTCACCCCGGCCAGCCGCGAGATCATCACCGTCGCCCTGGCCTGACCCCCGCCCTTCAGACGGGCCTGGCCGCCAACAGGTAGCCCTGGGGCTGGCGTTCGTCCGGGGCCGGAGCGCGGGTCGTGGTGGCGGTGACGGTGAGGCCGGCGGATTCGGCGAGGGCGGTGATACGGGCGGGGGGATGCCAGTAGACGTCGAGGGAGATGGGGTGGCCGTAGCCGTGGGAGAGGTGGTGGCGGGTGTCGCCGATCTTGTAGGCCACGGCGAGCGGGGCGCCGGGGGCCAGGACGCGGTGGAATTCGGCGAAGACGCGCGGCAGCAGGCGCGGGGGCAGGTGGATGATCGAGTACCAGGCGACGAGGCCGCCGAGGGAGCCGTCCGGGAGGTCCAGGTCGGTCATCGAGCCGACGTCGAAGCGCAGTCGGGGCAGATCGCGGCGGGCCACGGCGACCATCTCGGGCGAGAGGTCGACGCCGAAGACGTCGAGTCCCAGCTCCGCCAGATACCCGGTGATCCGTCCGGGGCCGCATCCGATGTCCGCCACCGGCCGTCCCCGCTGGGCCAGTTCGGCGAACGCCCCCAGCGTCGCGCGGTCCAGGACGCCGGCCGCCAGCGCGTCCCGCAGCAGGTCGGCGTAGCTGTCGGCGACGGTGTCGTAAGCCGCGCGGATGTCCGTCAGGTCGGTGGATTCCGTCATGCGGGCGACCGTATCGCCGCCCTCTGACACCGCTTATCCGACGCTGCCGTCCGTCAGCGACCTGCGGTCACCGCCCGGCGGACCGCCGCGGCGACGGCGGGCGCGTCGTTCCAGGGAGGTCAGGACGGCGGCCAGGAAGGCCAGCGGGATCACCAGACCGAAGAGCGTCCACCAGGCGGCGGTACGGTCGTCGGCCCGGCCCTGGTAAGGGGTGTCGGACGCGCTGGCGACGAAGGCGACGACGTCCAGCACCCCGGCCAGCAGCAGCAGCGCCCACACGAGGACCAGGCACGCCAGCCACAGCACACGCCCGGGCGTGACGCGACGCTCGCGGCCAGGCTCTCCTGCGGGCTCGCGGCCAGGTTCACGTACGGGCTCTCCTGCGGGCTCCGGCGTGCGCGCCCGGCTCAGACCAGGCGCCGTGCCGTCGCCCACCGCGTGAGCTCATGGCGGTTGGAGAGCTGGAGCTTGCGCAGGACGGCCGAGACATGGGACTCGACGGTCTTGACCGAGATGAAGAGCTGCTTGGCGATCTCCTTGTACGCGTAGCCGCGCGCGATCAGGCGCAGGACCTCGCGCTCGCGCTGGGTGAGCCGGTCCAGGTCCTCGTCGACCGGCGGGGCGTCGGTGGACGCGAAGGCGTCCAGGACGAAACCGGCCAGCCGCGGGGAGAAGACGGCGTCTCCGTCGCGCACCCGGAAGATCGAGTTGATCAGGTCGGGCCCGGTGATGGTCTTGGTGACATAACCGCGCGCGCCGCCCCGGATGACACCGATGACGTCGTCGGCCGCGTCGGAGACCGAAAGGGCCAGGAAACGCACCGGGTTGTCGGGGTCGGCGGCCAACGGGGCGCAGCGGCGCAGGACTTCGACACCGCCGCCGCCGGGCAGGTGCACGTCGAGGAGGACGACCTCGGGCCGGGTCGCGGTGACGACACTGACCGCCTGGTCGACGTCGGCGGCCTCGCCGACGACCTCGACACCGGTCTCCTCGGTGGCGCCGATCTCCGCCTGGACCCCGGTACGGAACATGCGGTGGTCGTCGACGAGCACCACCCGTACCCGCCGCTCCCCCGCCAAAGGCGCACTCGGTGTGCTCATGCCGCCACCCTCTCCATCTCCAGTTCGACTTCCGTACCGCCGCCGGGTGCGGCCCGCAGCCGGGCCTCGCCGCCGTTGCGCTGCATCCGGCCGATGATCGACTCGCGGACGCCCATGCGGTCGTCCGGCACCTGGTCGAGGTCGAATCCGGGGCCGTGGTCGCGCACGGAGACGAACACCTTGACGCCCTCCACCTCCGCGTAGACCTGAACGGGTCCGCTGCCACCGTACTTGGCCGCGTTCACCATCGCCTCCCGCGCGGCCTGCATCTGCGCCGCCAGCTTCTCGTCCAGCGGGCAGTCGCCGACGCAGACGACCTCGACCGGGACGCCGTGCGCGTCCTCGACCTCGGCGGCGGCGGCGCGTACGCCCTCGGCGACCGTCGTCGGCTCGTCGTCGCGCCCGGTGCCCTCGGGGCGGTAGAGCCAGGCGCGCAGCTCGCGTTCCTGGGCGCGGGCCAGCCGGTTGACCTCGCGGGGTTCGTCGGCGTGCCGCTGGATGAGGGTCAGGGTGTGCAGGACCGAGTCGTGGACGTGGGCGGCGACCTCGGCGCGCTCCTGGGCCCGGATGCGCATCAGCCGCTCCGCCGACAGGTCCTGTGTCATACGGACCAGGTACGGGCCCGCGATCAGCGCGACGCCGACGAGGACGGCGAGCGCGGCCTGGAGGATGCCGCCGAGGTGGCTGCCGGAGCCGCGCACCACGATGAAGCCGGTGACGCCCGCGACGACCAGGGCGACACCGGCCGCCGCGCGGGCCAGCGGCCAGAACCGCTTGCCGTGGCTCATCTCGACCCAGCGGGCCTTGCGGGCGTTGTCGGCCTGCCGCCAGACCAGCGCGACACCGAGGCCGATGACCAGCAGCGGCCACACGGCGCGGTTGGCGGCGCCGAGGTTGAGGTTGTCGATGAGGATGCCCGCGCCGACGGCCAGCGCGATCAGGGCCATGATCTGGCCCTTGTCGGGCCGCTTGCCCGCCAGCCACGAGCGGGCGTCGCGCGGCTCCTTGGCCATGGCGACACCGCCGACGCCGAGCGGTACGAAGAACCAGAAGACGGCGTAGAGGAGCACGCCGATGCCGTTGAAGCAGGCGAGCAGCACGAACAGGCCGCGTACCCACAGCACGGGCAGGCCGAAGTGCCCGGCCAGGCCGCGCGCGACGCCGCCGACCATCCGCCCCTCGGAGCTGCGGTAGAGCTTGCGCACCCCGGAGTCCCCCGGCTCGTGCGAGGACAGGGGCGAGGAGAGGAAGGACGCCCCGCTGGGACCGCCGGGACCCCGCGGAGCACCGGGCCCGCCGAGACCGGGACCACCGGAGCCGCCCAGACCGGGACCACCGGAGCCGCCCGGGCCGGGACCACCGGGACCGGGACCGCCCGGCACGCCGGGTCCGCCGGACCCGCCCGGCATACGGGACGCTCCGGGCATGCCGGACGCTCCGGCCGGGCTGCTCGCTGACATACCCCGATCGTCACACGTCCGGGCCGCCCGGGGCATCAGGGTTGTCCCCCCAGGGGTAGGGCAGGGTACGGATCAGGGACGTACCAGGGTCGGGGCCGATGCCGGCCGCCCCCGTGAACCGTCACCATGGTCGTATGACGGACCAGCCACCCGAAGAGCCGAGCGACGAGCCGCGCGACCGGCCGAGTGCACCGCGCGCCGACGACGCCGACGGCAGCGGCCTCGGCACCGGCGGCACCGGCGGCCCGGACGGCGACAGCGCCGCGCCCAAGCGGCGGCTGACCCGTGGCCGCGACCACAAAGTCCTCGCGGGCGTGTGCGACGGGGCGGGCCGCTACTTCGACATCGATCCGGTGATCTTCCGCGTGGTGCTGGCCGTCCTCTCCCTCACCGGCGGCATAGGTCTGATCATCTACGGCATGGGCTGGCTGGTCATCCCGCTGGAGGGCGAGCGGCAGAGCGAGGCGCAGCGGCTGCTGTCCGGCCGGATCGAGGGCGCGCCGCTGACCGCCGTGCTGATGGCGCTGGTCGGCTGCGGGCTGTACGCCTCGATGCTGGACAACGGCGACGACCAGGCGTTCTCACTGATCCTGCTGGCCGCGACGACCGGCGCCGTCTACTACTGGGCCCAGGTACGGCGTCGGCAGGCCGCGGGCGAGGCCGCCTCCCCGTCGGGCGCGGCGAGCGCGGTGGTGGACGCGCCGCCCGCCGTGCAGGCGCCGCCGGAGCCCGGCGGCTCCGCGTCCTGGTGGCGCGGCCCGCTGACCAAGGAGCCGTCGTATCTGTGGGGCCCGGACGACGGCCCCTACGGCGACGAGGACAAGGTCGCCTGGCGGGAGCGCAAGCGCGCGGCCCGCAAGAAGGAGAGCTCGTGGGTCTTCGGCCTGACCGTCTTCGTGCTGGTCGTGGCGGCGGGCGCGATCGGCACCGGGGCCGCGGCGCCGTACCAGTCCCCCGCCGTGAGCGTCGAGATCGGCCTGATCGCGGTGCTCGGCGTCTTCGGCCTGGCCTTCGTCGTCGCGTCGTTCGCCGGGCGGGCGCGCGGCGGCACCGTCTTCTTCACCCTGCTGACCCTCGCCGGGCTGATCGCCACCGCGTCGGTGCCGCACGACAACGCGGGGTGGCGCGACACCTGGAGGCCGATGACCGCCGCCGCCGTCCAGCCGACGTACGAACGCGGCAGCGGACAGGGCGTCCTCGACCTGACCGACCTGACGCTCGACGGCAGGACGGTCAACACACGGGTCGACCTGCGCGTCGGCGAAGTGCTGATCAGACTGCCCAAGGACGCGACCGTGCAGCTGACCTACCACGTCGCCGTCGGCGCCATCCGCCTGCCGGAGAAGGACCACGGCGGGCTGAACGTCAACAGCGAAGGGGCCGTGCCGGTCGTCTTCGCCCCGCCCGCGGGCACCATGAACACCGGCACGGTCAACGTCCACGTGCGGATCGGCGCCGGTGATCTGCGGATCGAGCCCGCCACGGCCGGGACCGGTACGGGGACGGCCCCGCTCGCGCCGACCGCGCCCGCCGTACCCGGCGCGCGCCACGTGCCCGTACCCGGCGTGCCCGGCCCGCCCGCAGGACAGGTGAACCGATGAGAAGGCACCGCTTCGAACCCGCCGTCCTGGTCATGGGCCTGGTGCTGCTCTGGCTGACGGCGTGCTTCATCCTCGACGCCTGCCAGGTCTGGGACCTGCGGCCCGAGGACTCCGTCCCGCTCGTCGTCAGCGGTCTGGCCCTGACGGTGGCCACCGCGATCGTCACACAGGTCGTGAGGGCGGTACGGGGGCGCCGGAAGCGCCGCCGCGCGTAGCGGAGCCCGAGCCGTCGGCGGCGTGCGCGCCGGGCCCCGGCACCGCGCCGCCGCCCTTGCCGCGCCGCCGCGCGAGCAGCGCGTCCAGCGACAGATAGGGCGTGCCCGCGAGCACCAGCGGCAGCCAGGCCATCAGATACGCGAGGTCGTTGCCGTAGTAGTACGGCGTCGAGGACCAGCTCACCGTCAGCCACAGGCTGAGCGAGACCAGCGCGCCGCCGAGGGCGGCGACCCGGCCGAGGAGCCCGAACAGCGTGCCGAGCCCCGCCGCTGTCTCACCGAGCGCGATGGCGTACCCGAAGCCGTGCGGCGCCTTCAGCGCGAGGTCGATCATCGCGGGGATCGCCGCGGTGTCGTGGGCGCCGTGCAGGATCTGCACCAGCGAGCCGTTCGCGGAGTCGGTGAAGAAGGTGTCGCTGGTCAGCTTGTCGAGCCCGGCGTAGATGAACGTGACGCCGAGGAAGATCCGCAGCGGCAGCAGTGCGTAGCGACGGGCGGTGTCCCGCCGGACGTCGAGCCGTTCGAGCATCGTGTTCCGCCAATCCCGCCGCCCGTGCGTTCCCTGATGAGAACGATTCTGCCGGTACGGCGCCCTCGGAGGGACATACGTACGCCCGGCGGCTGTCACTCAAGGCGGCGGCCACAAAGCGCGGGACCGCAGAAAGACCCGCACGTCTCTGGCAGTACGCGGCCCCGCCCCCGATACTCAGGCATCGCACGGACCCGACGGGTGGAGGTATCCGAGTTGCCGTACGACCTGACGATCTACCTGGCCCACCGCGACGACTACGCGGACTTCCTCACCGCGACCGACGAGGAGGCGTCCGTCGTCTGGCACCGCAGGCAGGGCGACCACACCGACAGGGCCGACCTCCTGGAGCGTACGGAGGCCGCGTACGGCAGGACCCAGGCCGCCCTCAATGTGCTGGACATCGAGGGCGGCGGCCCGCTCACCGAGGCGAAGGCCCTGGTCGGCCGCATCCGGTCCTTCTACGATATGGACGAGATCCCGGACAGCGCGTGGGAGGAGTACAAGGCGGCCAGGAGCCGCTACGTCACCGCGGCCCGCGAGAGCCTGGCGGCGCACTGAACGCGCGTCACTCCCACTCGATGGTGCCCGGCGGCTTGCTCGTCACGTCGAGCACCACGCGGTTGACGTCGGCCACCTCGTTGGTGATCCGGGTGGAGATCTTCGCCAGCACCTCGTACGGCAGCCGCGACCAGTCCGCGGTCATGGCGTCCTCGGAGGAGACCGGGCGCAGCACGATCGGGTGGCCGTAGGTGCGGCCGTCGCCCTGGACGCCGACGGAGCGGACGTCGGCGAGCAGCACCACCGGGCACTGCCAGATGTCGCGGTCGAGCCCGGCCGCGGTCAGCTCCTCGCGGGCGATGGCGTCGGCCTCGCGCAGCAGGTCGAGCCGGTCGCGGGTGACCTCGCCGACGATCCGGATGCCGAGCCCGGGGCCGGGGAACGGCTGCCGCTGCACGATCTCCTCGGGCAGGCCCAGCTCCTGGCCGACCATCCGCACCTCGTCCTTGAACAGCTTGCGCAGCGGCTCGACGAGCGTGAACTGGAGGTCTTCGGGCAGGCCGCCGACATTGTGGTGCGACTTGATGTTCGCGGTGCCGGTGCCGCCGCCGGACTCGACCACGTCCGGGTAGAGGGTGCCCTGGACCAGGAACTCCACCGGCTCGTCGCCGGGCGCCTCGGCGACGATCTCCGCCTGCGCCTGCTCGAAGACCCGGATGAACTCCCGGCCGATGATCTTCCGCTTCTGCTCCGGGTCGCTGACCCCGGCGAGCGCGTCCAGGAAGCGGTCGGTGGCGTCCACGACCTTGAGCTGGACGCCGGTCGCGGCCACGAAGTCCTTCTCGACCTGCTCGGTCTCGCCCTTGCGCATCAGTCCGTGGTCGACGTACACGCAGGTGAGCCGGTCACCGATGGCCTTCTGGACGAGGGCGGCGGCGACCGCGGAGTCCACGCCGCCGGACAGCCCGCAGATGGCCCGGCTGCTGCCGACCTGCTCGCGGATCAGCGCGATCTGCTCGTCCACGACATTGACGGTCGTCCACGTCGGCGCGAGGCCCGCGCCGCGGTAGAGGAAGTGCTCCAGGATCTGCTGGCCGTGCGTGGAGTGCAGCACCTCGGGGTGGTACTGGACGCCGTACAGCCGCTTCTCGTCGTTCTCGAACGCGGCGACCGGCACCACGTCGGTGGACGCCGTCACGGCGAAGCCCTCGGGCGCGGCCGAGCAGGCGTCGCCGTGCGACATCCACACCGACTGCTCGGCGGGGGTGCCCTCGAAGAGGGTGGAGCCGGGCTTGGAGACGGCCAGCGCGGTGCGGCCGTACTCCCGCGCCCCGGTGTTGTCGACGGTCCCGCCGAGCGCCGTCGCCATGAGCTGGAAGCCGTAGCACATGCCGAAGACGGGGACGCCCGCCGTGAAGATCGCCGGGTCCAGGGTGGGGGCGCCCGGCTCGTAGACCGAGGACGGGCCGCCGGACAGGATGATCGCGCTCGGCCGCTTCGCCAGCATCTCGCTCACCGGCGTCGTGGAGGGCACGATCTCGCTGTACACCCGGGCCTCACGGACCCGGCGCGCGATCAGTTGCGCGTACTGCGCACCGAAGTCCACGACCAGGACCAGGTCCGGTGTATCCGGTGTGCCCGACGAGGGGGCGGGGGCGACTGGCGTTACCACGGTGTGCCTTCCGGCGGTTCCAACGGGGATAGGACCCGATTCTACCGGGGCGGCGCACTCCCTCCTTCCCCCGGCTTGCCCCGCGGGAGGCGAGGGGGGCACACTGACGCCATGCACACGCGCAGCGTCACGTTTACCTATGGCACCGGCTGGTCCGGCTGCCATGGTCGCGTCGCGTGAGCTGACGAGCGACTTCCCAGGCGCCCCGGGCCGGACGGCCCGGGGCGCCTGTCGTTTCGCTCCCCCGGGACCCGAGGCCCGCGGCGCCGCCCGCCCCTCCCGAGGAGAGCAGACATGACGACCCCGACCCCGACACCTACCTCCGTCCCGGCCCCCATTCCGGCCCCGGCCCCCGCGACCGCGACCGCGGGCACCGAGAGCGTCCCGGACGCCCCGGACACCCACGGCGTCCCGGAGTCCGCGGACGCGGTCATCGCGCGCAAGCGGCGGCGGATCGACGATCTCGACACCCGGATCATCGGCCTGGTCAGGGAACGGATGACCGAGTCGGCCGACATCCAGCGCGCCCGCATGACGTCCGGCGGTCGCCGGGTGAGCCTGAACCGCGAGATGGAGGTGCTGACGCACTACAGCGCGGAGTTGGGGAGGCCGGGCACGTCACTGGCGATGACGCTGCTGGAACTGTGCCGCGGCAAGGTGTGAGCGGCGCGGCCGGAGCGGCCCGCGAGGCGTGACGTTTCGCCCTTTCGAGCGGCATCACCCGTACGGCACGTGACCGGCCCGCGATGGCTTCGTTGGAGGTGGTGTCCGTGCCATCCAGGGGCGGTAACCCAACACCACGCGTGGAACTGGACACCGCCTAGACGCAGCTAGGCGGGGTGTGACCGATGCGATGAGGCGACCGCAGGTGTGCGGTCGCCGTGGGACCTCGTGTCGGTGCTATGTGACCGGACGGCAGGGGACAGCAGCCCGGTCACGACTCAAAGAGGCGGTCGGCTCCGGGGACGCTTGGATCCGGCCGCTCTGCGAGAACCCACATTACTCATGTACGGCTCCCGGCACGGACTTCCCGTCCACGATCGGGTGACACAGCGCGTGCCCGTGCGCACGGGTACGCGTCGGCGCGCGCGGACGCGTCACCCGAACGCGTCAGTCACCGCAGTCAGTTCAGGCAGTTCAGCCGGTTCAGGTAGTTCAGCCGGTTCAGCCGGTTCAGCCGCGTCACTCTGCCGCGGACCTGGGCGGGACCGCGGGGACCGGCAGCAGCGGAAGCCGCAGCGCGCCGAAGGCTCCCTCCGGCACCACCGGGGCGGCGGGCCGTACCGCGGCGATCCTGCGGTAGCCCTCGCCCTGGGCCGGACGCGGGTCCGCCTCGCCCTTGTTGGGCCACAGCGACATCGCGCGCTCCGCCTGCGCGGTGATCGTCAGCGACGGATTGACGCCGAGATTCGCCGAGACGGCCGAACCGTCGACCACATGGATGCCCGGGTGCCCGTAGAGCCGGTGGTACGGGTCGATGACGCCGTGGTCCGCGTCCTCGCCGATCGGGCAGCCGCCCAGGAAGTGCGCGGTCATGGGGCGTTCGGTGGCCTCGCCGACATTGCTGCCCGCGAAGCCGTTGATCTCCTCGGCTATCAACTCCGCGGCCCGCGCGCCCTCCGGGATGTGCGTCGGGTTGGGAGCGCCGTGACCCTGACGGGCCGTCAGCAGCCCTTTGCCCAGGCCCTTGGCCTTGCGGTAGGTGGTCAGCGAATTGTCGCTGGTCTGCATGACCAGGCCGATGATCGTCCGCTCCGACCAGTGGAAGTTGGACAGCGAGCGGAGGCCGACCGCCGGGTGGCGCAGGTAGTTGACGGCGAATTCGGCCCAGCGCGGCACCTTCCCGCCGTACGGCGCCGCCATGATCGACAGATTCCCCATCGCGTTGGAGCCCTTGCCGTAGCGGACCGGCTCGATGTGGGTGTGGTCGTTGGGGTGCACGGACGAGGTGATCGCGACGCCCTTGGTGAAGTCCAGCGCGCGGTCCGGGTGCCGCTTGCGGTAGCGGCGGGTGGAGGTCTGCGCGCCCACCAGCGCCTCGGAGTTGGTACGGGTCAGCTCGCCGAGCTTCGCCGAGATGCCGGGCAGCCGGCCGCCGTCGCGCATCGCGTGCAGCAGCGTCTGCGTCCCGTACGTGCCCGCCGCGACCACGACCTGACGGGCCCTCAGCACCGCCCGCTCGCCCTTCTTGCGCTGGTCGGTGGGGACGGCGGTGACGCGGTAGCCGCCCTCGGGGTCCTCGGTGAGGTCGGTGACGGTGGTCATCGGGTGGATGACGGCGCCCGCCCGCTCGGCGAGGTGCAGATAGTTCTCCGTGAGGGTGTTCTTCGCGCCGTGCCGGCAGCCGGTCATGCACTCGCCGCACTCGGTGCAGGCCCGCCGCGCGGGGCCGGTTCCGCCGAAGTACGGGTCGGGCACCTCGCCGCCGGGCGCCGCCTTCGACGCGCCGCCCGCGTCCTGGCCGTCGCCGAAGAACACCCCGACCGGCGCGAGGTGGAAGCTGTCGCCGACGCCCATCCGCTCGGCCGCCGCCTTCAGGTGCTCGTCCGAGGGGGTGAGCGTGGGGTTGGTCCGCACCCCGAGCATCCGCTGGGCCTGGTCGTAGTACGGCGCCAACTCCTGCTGCCAGTCGGTGATCGCGCCCCACTGGCGGTCCTCGAAGAACGCCTTCGGGGGCACGTACAGGGTGTTGGCGTAGTTCAGCGAGCCGCCGCCGACGCCCGCGCCCGCCAGCACCAGGACGTTGCCGAGGACGTGGATGCGCTGGATGCCGTAGAGGCCGAGCGCGGGCGCCCACAGGTAGTTGCGGACGTCCCAGGAGTTCTTCGGCAGTTCGTCGCGGGCGAAGCGGCGGCCGGCCTCCAGCACGCCGACCCGGTAGCCCTTCTCGGTCAGCCGCAGCGCGGAGACGGAGCCGCCGAAGCCGGAGCCGATGACGACGACGTCGTAGTCGTAGCCGTCTTCCTGTGACACGTGATCCTCCGTGCGTCGGTGCGGGACTCGTCCGGTCCGGCCGGGTCGGCGGGCAGGGCGTGGGCGGGGCGCGGGCGGCGGGCGAGGGCCGGGCAGCGCGCGGGCGGGCGGGGGTCAGCGCATCCGCAGGGCCTTCATCGCCTTCAGCGAGACGGTGAGGAACTTCGCGTACGTCTCGTCGGTCATGCCGAGCGAGGGCGCCATCGGCAGAAGGCGCTGGGTGGCGACGGTCTGGGCCTCGGTGTGCTTGAGGATGCCCTCGGAGCCGTGCCTGCGGCCGAGCCCGGAGTCCTTCATGCCGCCCATCGGCGCCCGGACGCTGCCGTACGCGGCGGCGTACGCCTCGTTGATGTTGACCGTGCCGGAGCGCAGCCGGGCCGCGATCCGCGCGCCGCGCCGGGTGTCCTTGGTCCACACACTGGCGTTGAGGCCGTAGTCGGTGTCGTTGGCGCGCTCGATCGCCTCCTCCTCGTCGCGGAAGCGGTAGACGGACACGACGGGGCCGAAGGTCTCCTGCGCGCAGACGGCCATCGGGGCCTCGACGCCGTCCAGGATCGTCGGCTCGTAGACGTACGGGCCGATGTCGGGGCGGGCCCGGCCGCCGGCCACCACCGTGGCGCCCTTCTCGCGGGCCTCCTCGACGTGCCGGACGACGGTCTCCAACTGCCGTTCCCCGGCCAGCGATCCCATGCCCGCGCCGTACGCGAGGGCCGTGCCGAGCCTGATCGCCTTCGTGCGCGCGGCGAACTTCTCCAGGAACGCGTCGGCGACCGACTCGTCCACCAGCAACCGCTCGACGGAGACGCAGAGTTGACCGGCGGAGGCGAAGCAGGCGCGGACGGCGCCGTCGGCGGCTTTGTCGAGGTCGGCGTCACGCAGCACCAACAGGGGGTTCTTGCCCCCGAGTTCGAGGGAGGCGCCGATCAGCCGGGCGGCGGCGCGCTGAGCCACGTCGCGGCCGGTGCGCGTCGAGCCGGTGAAGGACACGTAGTCGGCGTGCTCGACCAGGGCCGGGCCGACGACCGGGCCCTCGCCGATCACGATCTGCCACACGTCGCCGGGCAGCCCCGCCTCGACCAACTGCTCGCGCGCCCACAGCGCGGTCAGCGCGGTCTCGGTGTCCGGCTTCATCACCAGGGCGTTGCCCGCCACGAGTCCGGGCAGCGCGTCGCCGACGGACAGCTCCAGCGGGTAGTTCCAGGGCGCGATCTGGCCGACGACACCGCGCGGCTGCCGCAATTCCACGGCCTTGGTCAGCGTCGGGATGGCGCCGGTGTGCCGCTTGGGCTTCAGGTACGCGGGGGCCTTGCGGCCGTAGTGCCGGGCCGCCATCGCGACCACCTGCACCTCTTCGTGCGCGTGCATGCGCGCCTTGCCGGTCTCCACCTGGATCAGGTCGAGCACCTCGGCCTGCCGGGCGAGCACCAGGTCGTGGAAGCGGAGCAGGACCGCCGCGCGCTGCCGTACGGGGGTGGCGGCCCACGCCTTCTGCGCCGTGCGGGCGCGCGCGAACGCCTCCGCGACCTCCTCGGGCGTGGTCTCCGGCAGCTCGGCGAGCCTGTCGCCGGTCAGCGGGGTGTGGCTGGCGGTACGGCCTCCCCCTGCTTGCCAGCGGGGGGACCCCCAGCCGATGACGTCGCGGGTGAGGCGGGCGACCAGATCGGGGGTGACGACGTCCTTCGGGCCGCGCGCCGTGGTGGGCGCGACCGGGTTTCCGTCGGTGGGGCCGTCGGTGGGGCGGCCGTCTGCGGGGGGCGTGCTGCGCTCCAGCGAATCCGTCATGCCGGTGAGATTACGACCGTCCGGCACCGATTGGATACCCGTGAGTAAGTATTTTCCTCGTGATCCGTGCAACTAAGCCAGCAATCGGTGGCGTCGTACGGATCTTCGCAGGTCACGCGGGTTGCCCGGAGGGGCAGTGGCGGCAGGCGCCGGGTGCCCGCGGGGCGCGTACGTGTCGGTGGAACATCAGTGCGGACGGAAGGCGGCGCGCGCCGCGTCGAAGGTGTCCCGCGCCCGCTCGACCTGCTCGATCGGCGCCGACAGCCACATGTCGTACATCCGGCCGCCCTCCGTCCAGCACAGGTCGAACGTCCGGCGCGCGCCGTTGCCGTCCGCGAAACCGTCGTACGTGAACTGCCACAGCGCGGCGGGCCGCCCGCGCTGCGTGGTCTCGGTGATCACGCCGTCCCGGTACCCCGGATAGACACTGCCCGCCCGGGGACCGGCCAGATCCTGGTCGCGCAGCACCGCGTACGGGCCGCGCGGGTCGGGCGACTGCTCGCGCTCGCCGAAGCGGAAGGCGCGGTCGGGCGACCAGTAGTACACCCGCAGGACGCCGCTGCTGTCGCGCTGCGCGTCGCGCACGTATCCGGCGGGCAGCGCCAGTGAGAAGCCGGTCGGATCGGTGACGCGCTCGTACCCGGCCGGGAGGGCCGGGGTCGTCGGCGGGGGTGTCGTCGGGCTCGGCGTCGTGGGCGGCGGGGTCGTGCCCGTCACCGGCGCCGTGCTCGGCGGGGGCGACGCGGCGCGGGCGCCGCCGTCGTCGTGCCGGACGACCAGCACCGCGGCCAGCGCGCCGCCGCCGACCGCGAGGGCCGCCACGCTCACGGCGGCGGCGAGGACACGGCGCCTGCGGCCCTTCGGGCGGGGGGTCGCCCGCGGCTCGGGCTCCGCGTCACGCGGGGGTTCGGCCGCCGGGACCACCGGTACGTGCTGGGCGGGCGGCGGCTCACCGGTCTCCGCGTACGCCGTCAGCAGCGTCTGCGCCCGCGCCGCGCCCATCCGGCGGCCCGGGTCCCGGTCGAGCAGCGCCGTGACCACCGGCAGCAGCGGCTCCGCAGCCTCGGGCGTCCTGATCGTGTCGATCGCGACCGCGTGCACGATCTCGCCTATCGACTCGCGGTGGAACGGGGACTCGCCGTCCACTGCCGCGCACAGCAGCGCGCCGAGCGACCACAGGTCGGACTCCGGGCCCGCCGCACGGCCCGACATCCGCTCGGGCGAGGTGTACTCCGGCGACCCCACGAAGGACCCGGTCTCGCTGATCGTCGCGCTGCCCGCGACCCGGGCGATTCCGAAGTCCGTCAGCACGACGCGTCCGGTGCCGCGCTCGATCAGCACGTTCGCCGGTTTCACGTCACGGTGCTGGACCTCGCTCGCGTGCGCCGCCCGCAGCGCGCCCGCCACGGCCGCGCCGATCCGCGCCGCCTCCCGCGGTTCCAGGGGGCCGTCCTGTGCCAGCACGTCCGCCAGCGAACGGCCGTCCACCAGCTCCATCACGATCCACGGGCGGCCGTCCTGCTCCAGCACGTCGTACACGACGATCACATGCGGGTGCCTGATCCTGGCCACGCTGCGCGCTTCGCGCAGTGCCCGGTCCTGGCCGCCCTCGGGCAGGTGCAGTTCCTTGACCGCCACCGGTCGGTGCAGCAGTTCGTCCTCCGCCCGCCACACCGTCCCCATCCCCCCGCGGCCGAGCCGCCCCGTGATGCGGTACCTCCCCGCCACCACATCCCGAGGCTCCGCCTCCGCCGTCCACCCCCCGTCACTCCCCATACCCCCCAGGCTATCCACCCTCCCCACCCCGGCCCACCCTCCAGGGCCCCCGCCCCGAACAGCCCCTCCCCGCAGGGCGTGTTCCTCAGGGGCGCGGGGGGACTTCGCCTAAAGACAAGGTCCGGTCTACCGGCGAGAAGTCGCTCTGAACAGGCAAAATGAGGCATTCGCGCTGGTCAGTTGGGGTGCGCGCATTGCTGGGTGCGCGTGCGGGCTGGCGGTTGGGCGGGGCTTTGGGCGGGAGCTGCCATGGGGCGAGAGATCGGGGCCCGTAAGCTCGCGCGACTCGGGCAGGCTGTGGACCTGCCCGCAATAGCCCGAAGTGGGCCCCGATCTTAGAGGCTCGCCCCATGGTGGCTGCCTAAAGCCCCGATCAGCCGCCCATCAGCCGTAGCTGCTTGAACCGGTGTGCGGTCCGTCGACGGCAACATCTAGTGCTACAGGCCGAGGCGGTAGAAGACCTTCCCCGCCTTCTGTTCCACGCCCAGTGCCTCGTAGAACGCGAGGGCCGGGGGGTTGTCGGTGTCTGCCGTCCATTCGATCCGGGAGCACGCGGATTCGGCGGCGATCCTCTTCAGCTCAGCCAGCAGCGCACGACCTACGCCGCGACGCTGAGCGCTCTCGCGTACGTAAAGCTCCTTGAGGTACAGCGACGTGTCCGCGCCCGCTGCGGGCCAGAGGAACGTGTAGGACGCGAGCCCGACGACGTTGCCGTCATTCCGGGCGAGGAGAACGGTGGCGGCGGGCCTGGAGGAGAACAGGGCCCGGCGGATCTGCTCGGGATCGGCGGCGGTCGGCTCGCCGCCGTAGTAGTGCTCTATCTCTCCGAGGATCACGGAGATTTCATCCGTGTCCGCCTCGGTCGCCTCGCTGATCTGCACCGCGCCCGCCCTTTCTCACTCCGAAGGTTGCGCGAGGATCTCACGCAGCGCCTTCACCTCCAGCACTCTTCGAGCCTCCGGCACCCTATCGGCGACATCTCGGGCGCGGCACATGATCAGTGCGGTCCTGTGCTCCTCGGGCAACTCGACCACGGTGTTCATGGCCTGTTCGGCGGCCGAGGCGGGATCGCCCGCAATCGCCGTGCACATGGCCAAGTCCAGCCGGACGAGAGCCCGGTCCGTGTGATCGGAGCATGGGTAGAGATCGAGAGCGCGGGTCAACTCCGCGCTGGCACGGTCGGTGTCTTCAAGGTGCGTCCAGGCGTTCCCGGCGTGGAAGGCCATCTGCGATTCGGAGTAGCTGAACGCGGACTCCTCCCGGTCTTCGTCCGGAAGCCGGTTCAGCGCATCTTGAGCATGAGCCAGCGCCACCGCCGTGGCGTCGGGTCGGGAGAGCAAGGCGTGGGCACGTGCTTCAAGCGGCGCGGCGAGAGCAGGCCCGACGCAAGGGAGGCCACCGGCCCAATGCTGGGCCCGTACAGCCAGTTCGACCGCCCCGTAGAGGTCACCGCTGTAGTAGAGCTGGTACGCCTCCTGCGCGTAGATCCACGAGAGGGTGGCCCGGTCTTCGGCGGACGCCGCTGCGGCACGCCCCGTGCGCCACCAACTCTTCGCTCGCTCGTCTCCCATCTTGAGCAATGTCAGGGCGACGAGACCGGACATACGTGCGGCGGCGATGGTGAGCCGCTTACGTACGCGCTCCGACTGACGCCCCGTCATTAAGAGGCGGAGATCTGCGAAGTCGGTGATCAGATCTGGCAACAGCTCGGACTCCGGACGGTATCGGGTGGCTCTGCCGTGGCGTGCGACCGTCCATTCCACCTCGTCCAGGCTCACACCTGAGAGGGGACCAGCGGCGAAGGCTTCGTGCAGCCCGCGTTGCAAGGAGTCCGCTTGCTCAAGTGACGACGGACCGGACTCCGCTTCGGCCAGGACCACCAGCTCTCCGTGTGCCTCCAACGCCCGATCAAGTGCCGCCGCTGACTGCGCGGTTGGCTTGCGCCGACCGTTTTCGAGATCAGACACCTGGCTCTTGCTGACACTTGCTAATCGGGCTACGTCTCGAAGCGACCGGCTTCCGCGAAGCCGCTTCAACGCCTGACCGAATGACTCGCTCATGAGTCCTCCGCTGTCCGCTGTGTCCGCAGAGGTGCGGACGAGCGCGGACACGTAACTACTGCACCGGACTTTGCCGACAAGCAACGCTACTCGGGTCAGGACGTGCAGGCCGCGCTCCTGGCGGATTCGCCGTACGACCCCCGCAACCGCGTGAACGGTCCGGGGGCGTGGCCAACCTGAGAGAGCAGGCTGACATGCGTGAGTTTAACCGGCGTTCGTTCGTGTGGGTGGGGGCAGTGCGGTGACGTTGACTGTGCCGCCCGCTGCGGAGGGGCGTTCCCTGGTCGTGAAGCGGTGGGCCCACCATCCGAGGTGTGTACCGGTGGCTCGGCATGAGCTGCGGGGGCATTTGGGAGCTTGGGGGATGCCCACGCTCGCCGACCGCGCTGAGGTCGTCCTCTCGGAGTTACTGACCAATTCTCTGCGCCATGCGCGTTCTCCGCAGGGGCGGCTGATCGAGACGCGGTACGAACGCCTCGACGGCGGCGTGCAGATCGAGGTGCATGACGCCAACGAGTCCTGGCCCGTACTCCAGGAGCCGTCGGCGGACGCGGAGTGCGGCCGGGGGCTGGCGCTGGTGGACGCGATTACCGGGTCACGTTGGGGTGTGAGCGCGCGAGAAGGGGTCGGAAAGCGGGTATGGGCGGTGGTCGCGCAGGACGACGCGGACGCCGAGGGCGAGGTGCCGGGCCGGTGAGCGGAATGAAGACCGTCTCCCGTGGCCCTGCCGCCGAAACCGACGTTCCCGCACGCCCTGGCCGGACGTGGGAGATCGCCAGCACGGACAACTACACCGCCACGGGTTACCTGCCGACCTGGGCCGAGGACGATCCGAGCACGTCCGGCGTATCGCTCGCACGGCTCTTCGTCCTGCTGGGAGACATGTGCCACCAGGCTCACTTCGACGGTCAGCGGATGCGCGTCGCGCATGCCCGCGAACCGGGCGAGGAGTCGGCGGTGTTCAGCGGGACCATCGACTGCACGCCGTACGCCGAAGACACTGCGGGGCGTCTTCCGGTGGCGAACGTCTGGATCGTTGACGACTACTGGGTCAACGGGCTCGATCCGACCGGCCTGGCGACGTTCGCCGCCCAACTGCGTGCTCAGGCCGACTACCTCGACCGCGAGGTATACCCCCTGCTTGTGGCGGCGCGTGCGGAGTGGACCGCCCGGCATGCGGGCCCTCCCAGTCGTCCGCCCAAGCGATGATGTGACCACCGACTCTCGCCGCCGCCTTGAGGTCCTGAGCCTCCGGCCTCTCCGGCGACGACGTCGCGTCCTTCTTCCGGCTCAGCCTGCGCACCGCCACCAGACACTTCCCACACCCGTCATAAGCCGTCACCGGCCCCGCCGGAATCCGCGCCCTCCTACCCCGACCACGACCGCGGCCGCCCGCACGGCCCCCGCCGCCGTCATCGCCAGCAATAGCCGTCGCGTACATGCTCTCCATGGTCCGCCTACCCCTCCCGCACGTCACGTGCGTTCTGAGGAATCCCCTCCGGGGAACTGCGCGAGCAGCCGCTGGCAGTGGCGCGGGCGAAAATCCCGCCCCAGCGGGGCAGTTCGGTTGTCTCCGGACCACCGGCCGGTGGTGGGTTGCTCGCGCAGTTCCCCGCGCCCCTGACGGGGCGGACTCAACCGCGCCAGGTGAACGGGCCGGGGCGGCGAGACCTTGGCGTGGGGCGGGCGTCAGCTCGCCGCGTAGGTTTCGACGGCTTTGTCGAAGGCACGCTGGACATCGGCGCGCCGAGCGTCCGGCCCGCTGACGACGACGACGTGGTAGGAGCCGTCGATGATGACGGCGAGATTGAGGGCGTAGATCTGCGTGTCGTTGGCGTCGCGGTAGCTGTACTCGCCCTCGGCGGCACTGTGCCCGCGCAGGTCGAGCGTGTGGAGACCGGAGGCGGCGGACCAGGAGGAGCCGCGGAAGGCGGCCAGTTCGGGCTCTTCGAGCTGGTAGGCGAGCGGATCGCTGCCGTGGTCGGAGACCTTGTCACGGCCGGGCACGACGGTGAGCTGGAGGTCGCTGCCGGAGTAACGGACCTGCCCCTGACCGTTCTTGCCGGAGCGCTGCCACCCGGTGTGGACGGCGACGGTGAACCCGGCGGAGTCGGTCCGCATGACGAAGTCGCTGCCGAGGTCCGGCGGCGGCACCGCCGTACTCGGCGGCGGGGCCGGCTTCGTGGTGGCCGGCTTCGTCGTCGGCGCCGCGGTCGTACGAGTAGGCGTCGGCGTCGGCTTCTTGCCGCCGCTGTGCCCGCCCGGCACCTCGGCCGGGACCGTACGGTCGCCGCCCTTGGCCCCGTTGTCCGACGTGTCGCCGTTGCCTGGCATGGCGAGCACCGCGTACGCGACGACGGCCGCGAGCACCACCAGGACCGCGATCAGCAGCCGCACGCCCAGCTTGCGCGGTGCCTCGTCGCCGCCGCGCGGAGGCTTGCGGTAGACGACCTCCTGCTCCTGGTGGATCTGCTCCTGCCGCATCTCGCTGCGCCGCGCCTGCTCGCGCTTGGCCTTGGTGACCCTGGCCTGCTTGCCGCGGGCGTGCCTGCGGTGCTGAATCCCGGCGACGTCGGCCTCGGCGGCGGCCTTGCGGCGCCGCCGCCGCACCAACTCGCCCTTGCGGCGCACGATCGGCAATTTGGCCGGATCCGTCGGCACCTGGACCATGTCGAGGCCGAGATCCGGCTCGGGCGCGGAGCGGATCAGCGACCGCAGCCAGCCGCCCAACTCCTCGGCCTCCGGCCGCTCCTCGGGGTCGGGCCGGAGCAGCGACTCGACGATCGGCCGCAGCGCGCCGCACTCCTCGGCGAAGGCGGGCGGCTCGGCGCACACCATCTGCACCAGTTCGGCGGCGCTCTCCTCGGGGAACGGCGGATGCCCCTGCACGGTACGGAAGAGCAGCGAGCCGAGCGCCCACAGGTCGGCGGCCGGGCCGACCGGCGGCGACAGCCGCCAGTTCTCGTGCACCTCGTGCGCCTGCTCCGGCGCCCAGCGCTCGGTGACGGCGCCGATGACGGTGATCCGGTTCTGCCGGGCCCGCTCCTGTTCGAGCGCGGACTCGGGGCCGTGCCACGACTGGTCCTCACCCGCGCCCGACAGGCCGCCGCCCGCGAGGACCTGGATGTGCTGCGGCACGGGGTCGTAGCCGCACAGCGCCTCCTGGGCGGCGCCCGCGGCGAGCCCGGCGAGCATCGCCCGGCCGTCGTCGCAGACCAGCACGGTGCTCGCGGTCACATTGCGGTGCGTCCAGCCGTACGCGTGCACGGCACGCAGCGCGGTGAGCACGTCGGAGGCGACCTCGGCGGCACGGTAGGCGTCCAGCGGCCGGTCGGCGAGTAACGCGGCGAGCGGCCGGGCGGACACCAGTTCGCTCGCGATCCAGAGACTGCCGCCCTCGATGAAGATGTCGAAGACCTGGACCAGGCGGGGGTGGTCGGGTATCGCCGCCGCCGCGCGGGCGGCCTCAAGGGCGCGCCGGGCGCTGTCGCTCAGCGCGTCCTGGTCGCCGTAGCCCCGGTCGTCGCCCGGGTCCTCGGCCGTGACGACCTCGGGCAGCAGCACCTGCCGGACCAGGACCTCCTGGCCGCTGTAGGTGTCGAAGGCGCGCGTCTCGACCAGTTCGAACTCGTCGGCGGGCGGCCGGGGCAGCCGGTACCGGTCGGCGAGCACGCGGCCCGCGTATTCGTCCACGACGCCCCCTCTCCGGCCCTTCCCGACCCGATGCCATCCGTGCGGGAACCCTCGCCCGCACCCCACCTTGTACCCGAAGCGGTCCGATCCGAACGGATTCCGGCTGCGGACAGTCCACGGCTACTCACAATACGTGCTGCGGAAGGCTCACTTGGCCGGTTTGAAGGTAGCGAAGAAGGTCGTGAGGGCCTTGGTGCTGGTATCGCTGGTCCACGCGTCGGCCGGAGTCGTGAACATGATGGCGTACCCGTGCTTCGGGTCCGTCACCATGCCGCGATTCAGGACGTGTACCTGCTTACCCTTCACGTCCCGCTTGTACTCCCAGTCGGCCGCGTCGTACGAGCGGTACTGCGTCTGGGCCACCTTGAGTTCCTGGTAGCCGGGCATGCCGTTCCGGCCGGACTTTGCGGTCTTCGCCGCGTTCTGCCAGTCCTTGAGCGCGCTCGGCCCCGGCGAATGCGTCCAGTCCACGAGCAACTCGCTGCCGTCCGAGCCCCGGAACTTCGAGCCGCTGCCGTACCCGTTGTCCCCCACGCGCTTCCAGCCGTTGGGCAGGGCTATCGAGAAGCCCTCGGAGTCGTCGTAGCGGTAGAAGCCCGCCGGTACGGCGTCCGAGCCGCCGGTGGCCGGCGGGGACGAGGCGGGGGTGGTCGGCGCGGAGGCCGAACCGCCCGGCGACGACGGCGACTTGCTGTCGTCCGTGCCGCCCTTGCTGTCGTCGTCGTTCTTCGCGCCGGTCGACGCGGAGGCCGAGGCCCCGCCCTTCGGCTTCGACGCCGATCCGTTCCCGCCGTCGCCGCCACCGGAGTTGGCGAGCGCTATGCCGATCACCGTGCCCAGCAGGACGATCACGATCGCCGCGGCCACGATGACCATCGTGCGGCGCGGTACGACGTCGGTGAGCGACGCGCGCGGCGGGGCGGGCGGCGGGACGGGGCCGCCCGGCTCAGGGGCGGCGGCCGACGTCGCGGGCTTCGCGGGGATCTTGGCGGCGGCGGCCTTGCGGACCGAGCGCAGCGCGTCGCGCACCCGGGCCTGGTCGGCGGCGGCTTCGCCTCCGGCGGTGGGGGTCCCCCCGCCGGAGGCAGCGGGAGCGTCGGTCGGGGTGGGCTGCGGGTCCACGTTCAGCACGACGGTACGGGCGTCGGAGGTGGGCGGCGCGACCGGGCGTTCGGGGGCGTGCGCGACGGTGGACAGCAGGGCGTACGCGGCGTCGTGGTCGAGGCGTTGGGCCGGGTCCTTGACCAGCAGGCCCTTGATCGCCTCGGCGAGCGGCCCGGCGTTGGTCATCGGCCCGACCGGCTCGGTCATCACGGCGGTCAGGGTGGCGATGGCCGACCCCTTGTCGTAGGGCGGGCGGCCCTCGACCGAGGCGTAGAGCAGCGCGCCGAGCGACCACAGGTCGGCGGGCGGGCCCGGCTTCTGGCCGCGCGCGCGTTCCGGCGAGATGTACGAGGGGGCGCCGACGAGCATGCCGGTGGAGGTGACGGACGGGTCGCCGTCGATCTGGGCGATGCCGAAGTCGCTGAGGACCACGCGCCCGGCGCCGCGGCCCGCGGGGTCCGAACCGCGGTCGGCGAGCAGGACGTTGGAGGGTTTCACGTCGCGGTGCAGGATGCCGGCGTTGTGGGCGGCCTTGAGGACGTCGAGTATGACGAGGCCGACCTCGGCGGCGCGCTTGGGCGTGAGCGGGCCGTCCTCACGGATCGCGTCGGACAGCGAGCGGCCCTCGACCAGCTCCATGACGATCCACGGCCGGTCGTCCTCCTTGACCACGTCGAAGACGGTGATCGCGCCGGTGTTGCGAATCCGCGCGGTGGCCTTGGCCTCGCGCAGGGTCCTGGTGACCAGGCGCTGCTTCTCGTCCTCGTCGACGTTGCCGGGGAAACGCAGCTCTTTGACCGCGACGGTACGGCCCAGCGTCTCGTCGACGGCGCGCCACACCGTGCCCATGCCGCCTTTGCCGAGGACTTCGCCGAGGCGGTACCGGTCGGCGAGCACGCGTCCGTCGGTACTTTCGACCTCGCTCATGGGATCCCTCTGGAGTGCTGGACGTGTAAACACCCATCATCCCCGAACGGGGGACGCGGAAGCGAACCCGGCTTATGGGTTCGATAGCCGGAAACCGGCCACAGCGTTCGTGAACACCGGTCGGTAGGTGTCCCATTCGGCGTCCGGAGCCGACAGGTAGACCGCGTACTCACGACCACCCGGCTTGCCGAATCCGAGGTCGATCGCATGGAACTTGCGGACCGAGCCCTGGAAGGTGAACTCCCACAGCGCGGCGGGCATCCCCAACTGCACGGTGCGGATCATCCGTTCACGGTGGTACTCGTCAACCTGCTCCTGGGTCTGCGGCTCCAGAGTCAGCCAGTGCTCGTACGGGTCGTCGCTGCCGAAGTCCAGCGAGCTGATCTTCAGGCCGATCTTGCCGGTCGGGTCGATGAAGTCGACCTCGTCACCGTCGTTCTTGACCTGCCGCGTCCAGCCGTCGGGCACCGGCACCGCGTAACCGTGGTCGGCCTCCGTGACCAGGTGGTAGCCGTCGGGGACCGGCGGGGGCGGCGCCGTGGTGCTCGGCGTCGGACCGGCCGAGGACGTGGTGCCGGTGGGCGGTGTGCTGACCGCCGTGGTGGGGCCGGGGCTCGCGTCCGTACCGGAGCCGCCGTTGTGGATGACGGCGAAGGCGGTGCACGCGGCCACGAGGGCGAGGACGGCGACGCCCGCGATCCACGCTCCGGTACGGCGGCGCGGCCGTTCGGGGCGGTGCGCGCCGGAGTGCGGGCCGGTGTCGGGGCCTGAACCGCCCGCGCCCGTACCGAAACCGGCGGCCGTTCCCGTACCGGTTCCCGTGGAGTAGGGCGGCGGGGGCCCGAAGGAGTCGGCGTACGGAGGGGAGTGCGCGCCGCCGGGGGGCGGGGCGCCGGGCACCTGGGTCACGGTGGCGGTCCGGCCGTCGCCCGCGGGGTAGGTGAACCGGTCGGTGTCGACCTGCCCGGTGTCGGGTTCTGCCAGCGGAATCCGCAGCAGCCGCTCGGTCTCGGCCGCGGACAGCCGCTCGGCCGGTTCCTTGGCGAGCAGCCCGGCGATCACCTGGGTCAGCGCGCCCGCGTTGGCGGCCGGCAGCACCGGCTCCTCGGCGATGGCGTACGCGGTCTCGATCGCGGTCGGCCGCCGGAAGGGCGACTCGCCCTGGACGGCCTGGTAGAGGGTGGCGCCCAGCGCCCACAGGTCGGCCTCGGGTCCGGGCAGGGCGCCCCTGATCCGCTCGGGCGACAGGAAGTCGATGGAGCCGATGAGTTCGCCGGTCCGGGTGAGGGTGGAGGTGCCGGACGCCTGGGCGATGCCGAAGTCGGTGAGGACCACGCGCCCGCTGCCGTAGCCCTGTTCCGCGGAAGCGCCCTCGACGGGCGCGCCGCCCTCGACGCCGAGCAGGACGTTGCCCGGCTTGACGTCGCGGTGCAGCACTCCGGCGCGGTGCGCGGCCCGCAGCGCGGCGACCATGCCGCGGCCGATCCTGGCGACTTCGGCGACCGGCAGCGGTCCGTGCTTCTTGAGCTGTTCGCCGAGCGTGACCGACGGGACGTACTCCATGACGATGGACGGCAGTCCCTCGTCGTCCACGACGTCGTGCACGACCACCACGTTGGGGTGGCTGATCCGGGCGGCGGCGCGCGCCTCGCGGCGGGTGCGTTCGAAGAGGGTGGCCAACTCGTCGTCGTGCATGTGCGGCTGGGGCGGGTGCAGCTTCTTCACCGCGACCTGCCGGCCGAGGAGTTCGTCCTCGGCCCGCCACACGGTGCCCATGCCGCCCCGGCCGATGCGTTCGAGCAGCCGGTACCGGCCCGCGACCAACCGCCCCTCGTCGGCCTGTCCCGTCATCTCGCGCCCTTCCGCCCGCTCCCCCGACGCGCGCCGCGTCTCCCCCGAGACGCACCGTGCCTAGAGGGGAACGATATCGGGCGCGCCCAGCCTGGCCGCATCCGCGGTCAGATCATCGGGCTGGAGCTGCGACTCGCGCTCGGCCTCCACGCGCTTCTCGTAGTAGGCCACTTCCTTGTCGATCTGGTCCTTGTCCCAGCCCAGGACGGGTGCCATCAACTCGGCGGCCTCGCGGGCGCTGCGGGTGCCGCGGTCGAAGGTCTCGATCGAGATCCGGGTCCTGCGGGCGAGCACGTCGTCCAGGTGGCGGGCGCTCTCGTACATCGCCGCGTAGACGATCTCGGCCCGCAGGTAGTCGTCGGCCGAGGTCAGCGGGGCGCCCAGCGACGGGTCCTCGGCGATCAGCGCGAGCACCTCCTCGGCGAGCGAGCCGTACCGGTTGAGCAGGTGCTCCACCCGGGCGACGTGCAGTCCGGTGCGGGCGGCGGTGCGGGCGCGGGCGTTCCACAGCGCGTGGTAGCCCTCGGCGCCGACCAGCGGCACATCCTCCGTGCAGCACTCGGCCACCCGGTGGTCCAGGCCGTGCACGGCCTCGTCGACCGCGTCCTTGGCCATCACGCGGTACGTCGTGTACTTGCCGCCCGCGACCACCACGAGTCCGGGCACCGGGTGCGCCACGGTGTGCTCGCGCGAGAGCTTGCTGGTGGCGTCCGACTCCCCGGCCAGCAGCGGACGCAGGCCCGCGTAGACGCCCTGGACGTCGTCCCTGGTCAGCGGGGTGGACAGCACCGAGTTGACGTGTTCGAGCAGGTAGTCGATGTCGGCGCTGGACGCCGCCGGGTGGGCCTTGTCCAGGTCCCAGTCGGTGTCGGTGGTGCCGATGATCCAGTGCCTGCCCCAGGGGATGACGAAGAGCACGCTCTTCTCGGTCCGCAGGATGAGCCCGGTGGTGGAGTGGATCCGGTCCTTGGGGACCACCAGGTGGATGCCCTTGGACGCGCGGACGTGGAACTGGCCGCGCTCGCCGATCAGCGCCTGCGTGTCGTCGGTCCACACCCCGGTGGCGTTGACGATCTGCTTGGCGCGGATCTCGTACTCGCCGCCCTGCTCGCCGTCCTGCACCCGCGCGCCGACGACGCGCTCGCCCTCGCGGAGGAAGCCGATCACCCGCGCCTGGTTGGCGACCTGCGCGCCGTAGGAGGCGGCGGTACGCACCAGGGTGGTGACGAAGCGCGCGTCGTCGACCTGCGCGTCGTAGTACTGGAGCGCGCCGACCAGCGCGTCCTTGCGCAGCGCGGGCGCGACCTGGAGGGCGTGCTTACGGGTGAGGTGGCGGTGCACCGGCAGGCCGCGGCCGTGCGCGGAGGAGACCGACATGGTGTCGTACAGCGCGACGCCGGAGCCCGCGTAGAGCCGCTCCCACGCCTTGTGCTGCAAGGGGTAGAGGAACGGGACCGGCCGCACCAGGTGCGGGGCGAGGCGTTCCAGGAGCAGGCCGCGCTCCTTGAGGGCCTCGCGGACCAGCGCGAAGTCCAGCATCTCCAGGTAGCGCAGGCCGCCGTGGATCAGCTTGCTCGACCGGCTCGACGTGCCGGACGCCCAGTCGCGGGCCTCGACCAGACCGGTGGACAGGCCACGGGTGACGGCGTCCAGCGCTGTTCCCGCGCCGACCACCCCGCCGCCCACGACCAGCAGGTCCAGTTCGTGCTCGGCCATCCGGGCCAGTGCCCCGGCCCGCTCGGCGGGGCCCAGTGTTGACGTACGCATCCGTGTGCCTCCCATGGTGGCGGCGCTCTCGCGTGCCGCCGCGGTGGATAGCCCTCCACTCGATAGTGACCGCCACCGCCGCGAGCGGCCACCCTTGACCCGCCGTCGAGGGGGGTGCCGGGGCGCGCCCGCGGTGCGGCGAGGCGGTGAACGCCCTGCGGGCAGGGCGTCCGGGCCGTCCCTCTCCTACCCGGCGATCCCGTGCCTCTTCTGCCCGTAACCCGGATGACTGCACGGCGCGCCGTGCGGTCATATCAGTCATTTGTCTGGTTAGCCTGATTTAAAGCCATCCGTGGAGCCATCCGTGGAGTCCCCGTGGTGGTCGCAAGGGAGAGGACTGAACCGCATGCCCGCAGACCTCGCAGTGCTCGGACTCGGCCGCACCGGACTTCCCCTCGCCCAGGCGGCGACCGCCGCGGGCGTCGGCGTCATCGGCTACGAACCCGACCCGGCCGCCGCGGCCGACATCAACGCGGGCCGCGTACCGCCGGGCACGCTCGCCGCCGCCGACCTGCGCCGGATGCTCGCGGGCGGCTTCCGCGCGACCGCGGACCCGGCGGTGCTCGGCCGGGTCAGGACCGCCGTGATCTGCGCGCCCACCCCGCTCGGCGAGGACCGCGCCCTGGACCTGACGGCGGTGTCCGCCGCCGCCCGCGCGCTCGCCGGGCACCTGCGCCCGCACACCACCGTCGTCCTGGAGTCGGCGGTCTACCCCGGCACCACCGAGGGGTTCCTGCGCCCGCTGCTGGAGGCCGACGGGCTGCGCGCGGGCCGGGACTTCCACCTCGCCTACTCCCCCAGCCGCCTCGACCCCGGCAACCGGGACTTCCACCTCGCCAACACCCCCAAGGTGATCGGCGGTTGCACCCCCGCCTGCACCGAGGCCGCCGCCGCCTTCTACGGCCGCTTCACCGAACGCATCGTGCGCGCCCGCGGCCCCCGCGAGGCCGAGGCGGTCAATCTGCTGGAGACCAACTACCGGCACGTCAACATCGCCTTCGCCAACGAGATGGCGGTCTTCTGCCACGACCTCGGCGTCGACCTGTGGGACGTGATCCGCTGCGCCGAGACCAAGCCGTTCGGCTTCCAGGCGTTCCGACCGGGACCCGGCGTCGGCGGCCCGGCCGCCGCCCTCGACCCCAACGCCGTCCCGCTCTTCGCCGCCATGCCCGCCCAGGGCCAGGTCCGCATGCTCGGCCACCCGCTGCGGATGGTCGAACTGGCCCAGGAGGTCAACTCCCGCATGCCGCGCTACGTCGTCCAGCGCGCCGCCGCGCTGCTCAACGAGCACGGCAAGTCCCTGCGCGGCGCCCGCGTCCTGCTGCTCGGCGTCACCTACAAGGCCGACCTGGCCTCCCAGGAGGGCGCCCCCGCCCGCGAGATCGGCACCCGGCTCATCGAACTCGGCGCGCAGCTGTGCTACCACGACCCCTACGTACCGCAGTGGCGCGTTCTCGACCGTCCGGTGCCGCGCGCCGACTCCCTGTGGGAGGCCGCCTCCGAGGCCGATCTGACGGTGCTGCTCCAGCACCACCGCACGTACGACCTCCAGGGTCTGGCGGTCAAGGCGCAACTCCTGCTGGACACAAGGGGGGCGACGCCCGCGGGCGCGGCGGCGCGGCTGTAGCGGCCCGCCGCGGCGGGGTTCCCGATCCGCGTGTAGTGGTCATGTAACGACCGGAAGAACAACTTGTCCGATTGTCACCCCCTGCTGCTAGATTTCGGCGTCCATCGTCGAATGCCGTATCCCGGGGGACCCCATGAGCGCCAACTACCCGCCGCCGCAGCAGCCGCAGCAGCCGCAGCAGCCCGGTGGCCAGAATCCGTACGGACCGCCGCCGGGCGCCGGATACGGCTACCCGCAGCAGCCCCAGGCCCCGTACGGCCAGCAGCCCCAGGCGCCCTACGGTCAGCAGCCCCAGCAGCAGTGGGGCGCGCCGCCCGCGCCCGGCGCCTTCAACCCGGCCGCCTACCCGCCGCCGGCGCCGGTCGCCCGCCGCGACAACCCCGGACTCGGCTTCCTGGTCGGCCTGCTGGCCGCGATCGTCGCCGCGCTCGCGTACGGCGGCATCCTGCGCGCGCTGTCCAGCGACGACGGCAGCACCCACGAATTCCGGCTGATGGCGATCGGCGTCGGCGCGCTCGTCGGCCTCGCCGTCGGCAAGGCCGGCGGACGCAACCCGGCCCTGCCGTTCGTGGCCGTCCTGCTCGCGCTGTTCGCGGTCGTCTTCGGCGAACTCTTCGGCGGCGCCCTGGTGATCAGCCACTACGTGTCGGGCCAGGGCGGCTCGATGCCGGTCACCGACATCTTCTTCCACCACTTCGGCGACCTGCTCGACTCGTGGAAGCAGGACTTCAGCTTCATGCGCTTCCTCTTCCTCGCCGTCGCCGCGTTCATCTCCTTCGGCGTCGCGAAGCACGCGGGCGACAACTGACGACAACCGCCCCGGCGCGGTGACGCGTACCGCGCCGTGACGCGACGAGGGGCCGTACCGCCTGCGCGGTACGGCCCCTCGTGCGTTCTCCGGCGTGTGCGGTCTAGGGCGTGTCCGTAAAGTCGCGTCGTCCGCCCGGAGGGCGGGGCTGGCGGTGTCTGGTGCGTGCGATCGCAAGGCGGAGGGTCGTCCTCATAGTGGGCCTATTCGGATGAGCCCGACAACGCAGCGAGCGTGCGTGCCAGGCGCCGCCAGCCAGGCGAGACTTTACGGACACGCCCTAGCGGTGGTGGGTCGGGGAGACCGTCACCTCGACGCGCTGGAACTCCTTCAGGTCCGAGTAGCCGGTGGTGGCCATCGAGCGGCGCAGGGCGCCGAAGAAGTTCATCGAGCCGTCGGGCGCGTGGGACGGGCCGAGCAGGATCTGCTCGGTGGTGCCCGCGGTGCCGAGGTTCATCCGCTTGCCGCGCGGCAGTTCGGTGTTGACCGCCTCCATGCCCCAGTGGAAACCGCGGCCCGGCGCGTCGGTGGCGCGGGCCAGCGGGGAGCCCATCATCACCGCGTCCGCGCCGCACGCGACCGCCTTGGGCAGGTCACCGCTGGCGCCGAAGCCGCCGTCCGCGATGACGTGCACGTACCGGCCGCCGGACTCGTCCATGTAGTCCCTGCGGGCGGCGGCGACATCGGCCACCGCGGTCGCCATCGGCACCTGGATGCCCAGCACATTGCGCGTGGTGTGCGCGGCGCCGCCGCCGAAGCCGACGAGGACGCCCGCGGCGCCGGTCCGCATCAGGTGCAGCGCCGCCGTGTACGTGGCGCAGCCGCCGACGATCACCGGCACGTCGAGTTCGTAGATGAACTGCTTGAGGTTCAGCGGCTCGTGCGAGCCGGAGACGTGCTCGGCGGAGACCGTGGTGCCGCGGATCACGAACAGGTCGACGCCCGCGTCCACGACCGCCTTCGAGAACTGCGCGGTGCGCTGCGGCGACAGCGCGGCGGCCGTCACGACGCCCGCGTCCCGGACCTCCTTGATCCGCTGCCCGATCAGCTCCTCGCGGATCGGCGCCGCGTAGATCTCCTGGAGGCGGGCCGTCGCCCGGGTGTCGTCCAGCTCCGAGATCTCCGCGAGCAGCGGCTCCGGGTCGTCGTACCGGGTCCACAGCCCTTCGAGGTTCAGCACCCCGAGGCCGCCGAGGTTCCCGATCCTGATCGCCGTCTCCGGCGACACCACCGAGTCCATGGGCGCCGCGAGGAACGGCAGCTCGAAGCGGTACGCGTCGATCTGCCACGCGATCGAGACCTCCTTCGGGTCCCGGGTGCGCCGGCTCGGCACGACGGCGATGTCGTCGAACGAGTACGCCCTGCGGCCTCGCTTGCCCCGACCGATCTCGATCTCTGTCACGTCCTGCGCCTTTCTTTTGACCTGCGGCCCCTCAGTATCCCCGTTCGGCCCGCGGGCGGCCCGTGCCCCGTCGGGGATGCGCCCCCGCGCGCTGCCTCGGCACAGGACCTGTGCCCCGTAGGGGCGCGGGGAGAAGAACCGCCCGGGGCCCCGGCCCGGAGGACCAGGTCCCGCGCAAGCGCGGCGTCAGCCGTGGTAGTTGGGGGCCTCTACGGTCATCTGGATGTCGTGGGGGTGGGACTCCTTGAGCCCGGCGGCGGTGATGCGGACGAACCGCCCCTTGGACTCCATCTCGGAGACGGCGGCGGCGCCGACGTAGCCCATGGTCTGCCGGAGACCGCCGATGAGCTGGTGGAGGACGGCGGACAGCGGTCCGCGGTACGGCACCTGGCCCTCGATCCCCTCGGGCACGAGCTTGTCGTCGGAGGAGACCTCGGCCTGGAAGTAGCGGTCCTTGGAGTAGGAGCGGCCCTGGCCGCGGGACTGCATCGCGCCGAGCGACCCCATGCCCCGGTAGGACTTGAACTGCTTGCCGTTGATGAAGAGCAGCTCCCCGGGGGACTCCTCGCACCCGGCGAGCAGGCTGCCGAGCATGACGCTGCTGGCGCCCGCGGCGAGCGCCTTGCCGATGTCGCCGCTGTACTGGAGGCCGCCGTCGCCGATGACCGGCACCCCGGCCTCGATGCACGCCTGCGCGGCCTCGTAGATCGCGGTGACCTGCGGGACGCCGATGCCCGCGACGACGCGGGTGGTGCAGATGGAGCCGGGTCCGACGCCGACCTTGACGCCGTCGACACCGGCGTCGATGAGGGCGCGGGCGCCGTCACGGGTGGCGATGTTGCCGCCGACCACGTCGACCCCGCCGACGCTGGACTTGATCTTCGCCATCCAGTTCAGCGCGTTGCTGTTGTGGCCGTGCGAGGTGTCCACGACGAGGAAGTCGACGCCCGCGCCGACCAGCGCCTGGGCGCGGTCCAGCGCCTCGGGGCTGGCGCCGACGGCGGCGCCGACCAGCAGCCGGCCCTCGGAGTCCTTCGCCGCGTTCGGGTACTGCTCGGCCTTGACGAAGTCCTTGACGGTGATGAGCCCGCTGAGCTTGCCGTCGGCGTCGACCAGCGGCAGCTTCTCGATCTTGTGGCGGCGCAGCAGCGCCATCGCGTCGACCCCGGAGATCCCGACCTGGCCGGTGACCAGCGGCATCGGGGTCATGACCTCGCGGACCTGGCGGGAGCGGTCGCTCTCGAAGGCCATGTCGCGGTTGGTGACGATGCCGAGCAGCCGCCCGGACGCGTCGGTGACGGGCACGCCGCTGATCCGGAACTTCGCGCAGAGCGCGTCCGCGTCGGCGAGCGTCGCGTCGGGCCTGACGGTGATCGGGTCGGTGACCATGCCGGACTCGGACCGCTTCACCAGGTCGACCTGGTTGACCTGGTCCTCGATCGACAGATTGCGGTGCAGCACGCCGACGCCGCCCTGGCGGGCCATCGCGATGGCCATCCGGGCCTCGGTGACCTTGTCCATGGCGGCGGACAGCAGCGGGATGTTCACCCGGACGTTGCGGGAGATGAGGGAGGAGGTGTCCACCTGGTTGGGCAGCACCTCTGACGCCCCCGGAAGCAGCAGCACATCGTCATAGGTCAGCCCGAGTGTGGCGAACTTCTCAGCTACTCCGTCGGCGTTCAGCGTCATGACACCTTCCCGAATGGTCTTGCCCGGCGAGTTGTTCAATGGTAGTGGCTTCGCCGCTATTCCCATGACGCCCTCGGCCGGGCCCGTACACCCGTACGGTCACCAGCGGTCGGACCGCGCGGCCGGACCGCGCCGTCGCACCCGGGTGCCGGGCCCGGTGCCGGGCCCGCCCGTCCGTTTCCGCGTGTCCTACGCCGAGAGACCCGGCGCGTCCCCGGCGGCGGGCGCCCCCGCCGTCTGTTCCGCGATGGCGCGCAGCCGGCTGAGCGCGCGGTGCTGCGCCACCCGTACGGCCCCCGGCGACATGCCGAGCACCTGGCCGGTCTCCTCGGCGCTCAGCCCGACGGCGACCCGCAGCAGCACCAACTCGCGCAGGTGGTCAGGGAGGTTGTCGAGCAGCTTCTTGGCCCAGGCGGCGTCGCTGTTGAGCAGCGCGCGCTCCTCGGGGCCGAGCGAATCGTCCGGTTTCTCCGGCATCTCGTCGGACGGAACGGCGGTGCTGCCGGGCCCGCGCATGGCGGCCCGTTGCAGATCGGCGACCTTGTGGGCGGCGATGGAGACCACGAAGGCCTCGAACGGCCGCCCCAGGTCGCGGTAGCGGGGCAGGGCGCACAGCACCGCGAGACAGACCTCTTGGGCGAGGTCGTCGACGAAGTGCCGGGCGTCGCCCGGAAGACGGGACAGTTTGGTGCGGCAGTACCGCTCGGCGAGCGGGTGGACATGCGCGAGCAGGTCGTGTGTCGCCTGCTCGTCGCCGTCGACTGCGCGCCGGACAAGGGCACCGATGGCCGGAGTGTCGTCGTCGCGCATCCACCCATGGTGCCTCGCCGCGGCGCGATCCGCGTCATCGCGGCCGTACTTCTGCACCGAAGCGTTATGAGCGGCCGAACCCGACGCTGTCATCTCCGCCATGTGAGGCCCCCGCCGATCCCCGAGGAAGTCCATACGTCAAGCATGCGTCCTCCCCCGGGAAACCGAGGACTTGTGGGCGACTTCGCCGGAACGGCCGCCCTCTCGGGCGTACGACACGACGGCTCAGCGAACCAGGCCCCAGCGGAAGCCGAGCGCCACGGCGTGGGCCCGGTCGGACGCGCCGAGCTTCTTGAACAGCCGCCTGGCGTGCGTCTTCACGGTGTCCTCGGAGAGGAACAGCTCGCGGCCGATCTCGGCGTTGGAGCGTCCGTGGCTCATGCCTTCGAGCACCTGGATCTCGCGGGCGGTGAGGGTGGGCGCGGCGCCCATCTCGGCCGAGCGCAGCCGCCGCGGGGCGAGCCGCCAGGTGGGGTCGGCCAGCGCCTGCGTCACAGTCGCCCGCAGTTCGGCGCGCGAGGCGTCCTTGTGCAGGTAGCCGCGGGCACCGGCGGCGACGGCGAGCGCCACGCCGTCCAGGTCCTCGGCGACCGTGAGCATGATGATCCGGGCGCCGGGGTCGGCCGACAGCAGCCGCCGTACGGTCTCGACGCCGCCGAGGCCGGGCATGCGGACGTCCATCAGGATCAGGTCCGACCGGTCGGCACCCCAGCGGCGGAGGACTTCCTCGCCGTTGGCCGCGGTGGTTACGCGCTCGACACCGGGCACGGTGGCCACCGCGCGGCGCAGGGCCTCTCGGGCGAGCGGGGAGTCGTCGCAGACGAGGACAGAAGTCATGACCGCCCTCCGCAGCTGAACCGCGTCACGTTGTGCCTCCAGGCTGTACGAATGTTCACCGTTGAGGCTGACGGCCTCGGGCACCTGCCCGATTCACTTGTCCGCCAACCGCTTCCGCCAGACTCAACGACCCTCACCCGAAAGAGTTACGAAGTTTGCCGACGGTCATCGGCACTCTACGTGATCATGCGCACACGGATCGCCCAGGCCGCAGGTCAGACGGGTGAGAGAGCCGGTATTTCGGAGGCGGAACGATTCCTCTACGGCCGAGCGGCCCTGCCCGGATGCTGCCGAACGGGTGTTATGCCAGATTTTTCACTGTTTGGACGCTCTTTCGCGCCTTGTGGGCTATTCGCCACTAGATTGGCGATGAGTCATATTTACATCTACTACGACAGTAGATGTACGGTCGAGACGCTGACTCTTCACGGCCTCCCAGACCGACACACACCCTCCGAGGGGATAAGCAATGGCAGACTTCTCCCGCCTTCCCGGCCCCAACGCCGACCTCTGGGACTGGCAGCTCGTGGCCGCCTGCCGAGGCGTCGACAGCTCGCTCTTCTTCCACCCCGAGGGCGAGCGGGGCGCCGCCCGGAGCGCGCGCGAGGCCTCCGCCAAGGAGGTGTGCATGCGCTGTCCCGTACGGGCCGAATGCGCCACCCACGCCCTCGCCGTCCGCGAGCCCTACGGGGTCTGGGGCGGACTCACCGAGGACGAGCGCGAGGCGATGATGGGCCGCTCGCGGTCGCGGATGCCGTCGGCGGACGCCGAGGCGGGCCGCTCCGAGCGCGAGCCGTCGGACGTGCGCGACGCGACCGACCTGCACGACGCCGACCTGGACGACAGGTCCGAGCTGCACGACGCCGACCTGCACGACGCCGACCTGCACGACTCTGGCCTGCACGACTCTGACCTGCACGACTCTGACCTGCACGATTCTGACCTGCACGACGCCGACCTGCACGACGCGTCCGACATCCGCGACGCGTCCCACGTGTGAGCGCGCTTCCGCGAGACGCCAGCAGAATCGTTCCTGCACTCCCGGCGCCGTCGGCACTCCCGGTTCCGTCGGCCCCGTCGGCCGCGTCGGCCCCGTCCGCCCTGCCGCGTACGGCACGCGCGGCGCGCCGCCCGCCGGGCCCGGCTGACGGGCGACCGGTGCCCTGAGATCAGCGGGCCGCCGCCTGCGCGAGGCGGCCGAGCATCATGTCCACCGCCGGGACGTTCGCCAGATCGGGCAGCGTGAGGGCCACCACCTCGCGCTGCACGGCCGGACGCACCTCCACCACGGCGACACCCTTGGGACGTACCGACTCCAGCGCCAGCTCCGGCAGCACCGCGACCCCGAGACCGGCCGCCACCAGGCCGACCACCGCCGGGTAGTCGTCGGTCGCGAAGTCGATCCGCGGGGTGAACCCGGCCCGCTCGCACACCTCCACGAGGTGGCGGCGGCAGCGCGCGCACCCCGCGATCCACTGCTCCTGCTCCAGCTCCGCGATGTCCACCGGGCGCCCGCCGACGGCGAGCGCGTGCCCCTCCGGCACGACGCCGACCAGCCGGTCGGTGAGCAGCGGGCGCACGACGAGGTCGTCCCACGACTCCTCGGCCGGGGTCGGCAGATCCACGTAGCGGAACGCCAGGGTGATGTCGCAGTCGCCCGCGCGCAGCATCTCCACCGAGCGCGGCGGCTCGGCCTCCTCCAGCGACACCTTCGTGCCCGGGTACTGCGCGCGCATCGCCGCGACCGCGCCCGGCACCAGCGTGGAGCTGCCCGAGGGGAACGAGGTGAGGCGTACGCGTCCGGCCCGCAGCCCCGCGATCGCCGCGACCTCCTCCTCGGCCGCCGTCAGCCCGGCCAGGATGCCGACGGCGTGCCTGACCAGCACGTCACCCGCCTCCGTCAGCCGGGTCTCGCGGGCGCCGCGGACCAGCAGCGGGGTGCCCGCGGAGTGCTCCAGCGCCTTCATCTGCTGGCTGACGGCGGGCTGGGTGCAGCCCAGTTCGCGGGCCGCCGCGGAGAACGAACCGGTGCGGGCGACGGCCCGCAGCACCCGGAGATGACGTGCCTCGATCATCCGCCCACCATAAGCGGAACTTAGGGATACCCGACAGATATCGGTAATGGACTTTGAGGCGGGCCCGCGCCACGCTGAGGAGCCATGGACGCCATCGCATTCGGCAGCACAGGCACAGGCAGCGGTACAGGCAGCGGTACGGGCGCGGGCAGGGGTACGGGCGCGGGCGGCGGCGCCTCGGGGGACGGCCTCGCCGCGAACCGCCTCATCCGTGCCGAGTATCCGGACCTCGACCCCGGCGCGCCCTACCTCAACACCGCCACCGTCGGGCTGCTCCCGGCCCGCACCGCGGCGGCGCTGCGCGGGGCCGTCGACGAGTGGGCGGCGGGCCGCCCCGACACCGACGCCTTCGAGGCGGCCGTCGTCTCGGCGCGCGCCGCCTACGCCCGGATCGTCGGGGTGGCGGTGGAGCGGGTGGCGCTGGCCAGCACGGTCGCCGAGAGCGTCGGGCTGATCGCGGCGCGGCTGCCGCCCGGCGCCGAAGTGGTCGTCGCCGACCGGGACTTCAGCTCCCTCGTGCAGCCCTTCGCCGCCCGCGAGGACCTGGATCTGCGGATCGTGCCGCTGGACGCGCTCGCCGACGCGGTGCGGCCGGGCACCGCGCTGGTCGCCGTCAGCGCCGTGCAGTCCGCCGACGGCCGGGTCGCCGACCTGCCCGCGATCCGCGCCGCCGCCGCGGCCCACGGCGCCCGTACGCTCCTGGACGGCACCCAGTCCGTCGGCTGGCTCCCGCTGTGCGCCGACGACTACGACTACGTGGTCTGCCATGCCTACAAGTGGCTGCTCAGCCCGCACGGCGCCTGCTTCCTGACCGTACGCGCGGGCGCCGAGCCGACCCTCTCCCCCGGCTTCGCGGGCTGGTACGCCGCCGACGACCCCTGGGAGTGGTGCTACGGCCCCGTCACCCGGCTGGCCCCCGGCGCCCGCCGCTTCGACGCCCGCCCCGCCTACCTCCCCCTCGTCGGCGCCGCCGCCTCCCTCTCCCTGATCGAGGAGATCGGCGTCCCCGCGATCCACGCCCACGACACCGCCCTCGCCGCCCGCTTCCGCGACGGCCTCACCGCCCTCGGCCACACCCCCGTCCCCGGCCCCTCCGCCACCGTCACCGTCGCCCTCCCCCCGACCGCCCCCGCCCGCCTCACCGCCGCCGCCGTCCGCTTCTCCACCCCCACCACCTCCCTCCGCTTCGCCTTCCACCTCTACAACACCCCCTCCGACATCGACCACACCCTCGAATCCCTCGCCTGACCTGGTACGACCGCTCCGGCGCCGCATATAGATATGTGTATAGTCGCGACGGCGGACGGTTTATGGCGGATCGGAATCGAACCGGAAGTGCGACGCTCGGGGAGCCGTATTCGCGTCATCTGGGCGGAAAAGTGCGCGAGCTGCGATTCGTCATGGACGGCAACGCGGTGCGCGTCACCTACTGGCTCGCGCCGGGAAGGCGCATCGTCCTGCTGACGGTGTTCCGTAAGACCAGGCAGCGCGAGGACGCCGAAGTCGAACGCGCGCAGCAGGCGCAGAAGGTGTGCGAGGCGGACCACGGGCCCGCCCGGCACAGCTATGACCGGGTGAAGGAGGAGACGGCATGAACCACGCGGCGTGGAAGACCCGGCGGGACCGGAAGCTTCTCGGCGAAGAGGTGGAGGAGTCCCCCGCGTACAGGGCGGCCGGTTACGCGTTCGCCCTCGGCCAGGCCGTGTACGACCGGCGTACGGAACTCGGTCTGACCCAGACCGACCTCGCGCGGCGCGCGGACATGAACCAGCCGCAGATCTCCACGATCGAGGGCGGCGACTCCGTACCGACACTGCCGTTGCTGACGCGGCTCGCGAAGGCGTTGGACGCGTCCTTGAGCATCAACCTCGACGGCGACACCTCCACCTTCGTCTTCACCGCCCATACCGACGAGCGATCCGACGAACCGGCTCCGGGCGGTGGCTCCTCGGTCGCGTGAGCCCACCGGACCCGGCGGGGCGCGTCGCGGGGGGAAATCGGTTGGGGGTGGGGGGGTGGGCGTGTTGGGATGGGGGGATGGATCGCGCTTATGTACTCCGGTTGTTCGATGCTCAGATGCGGCGGGACGCTCCGCCGGAGGGGGCGGGGACGCGGGTGGAGCGGGGCGGCGGGGTGGTGCGGCAGGTGGGGGCCGCCGTGCACGACTGGAGCGGGGTGCTCTGGTCGGAGCTGGACGAGGGCAGCGCGGGCCCCGCGGTCCAGGCGCAGCTCGCGTGGCTGAAGTCGCCCGAGGGGGCGGGCCGGGAGTTCGAGTGGAAGCTCTACTCGCACGACCGGCCGGCCGATCTGGGCGAGCGGCTGCGCGCGGCGGGGTTCGTGCCGGAGGAGCCGGAGACGCTGATGGTCGCGGAGGTGGCGGCGCTGCCCGGCGAGCCCGTCCCGCCGGACGGCGTACGGCTGGTGGAGGTGACCGACGCCGCCGGGGTGGACCTGCTGGCCGCCGTGCACGAGGAGGCGTTCGGTACCGGCGCGGAGCAGCTGCGCGAGCGGCTGCTGGACGCGCTCGCGCAGGCGCCGGACGAGATCGCGCTGGTGCTGGCGATGGCGGGCGACCGGCCGGTCTGCGGTGCCCGCATGGAGATGCCGCCGGGCAAGGACTTCGCGAGCCTGTGGGGCGGCGGCACCGTCGCCGAGTGGCGCGGGCGCGGCGTCTACCGCGCGCTGATCGCCCACCGGGCCCGTATCGCCGCCGCCCGCGGCTACCGCTACCTCCAGGTCGACGCGATGGACGCCAGCCGCCCCATCCTCCAGCGCCTCGGCTTCAGCGCCCTGAGCGTCACCACCCCGTACCTCTACCAGCCCTGAGAGCGGAGGCGCGCCCCGCATGGGACTGCTGCTGAGCGTCAACATCGGCCACCCGCGCCCCAACCCGTGGAAGCGGCTGCCGGCGACCGGTATCGACAAACGGCCGGTCACCGGCCCGGTACGGGTCACCGCGCCGGGTCCGAAGGGGGACGGCGCGGTCGGTCTGGCCGGTGACCGCGCGCACGACGTCAAGCACCACGGCGGCGCCGACCAGGCCGTCTACGCGTACGCCCGCGAGGACCTCGACCACTGGGGCCGCGAGCTGGGCCGTACCTTCGCCAACGGCTTCTTCGGCGAGAATCTGACCACCTCCGGCATCGACGTCAACGCCTCGCTGATCGGCGAGCGCTGGCGGATCGGCGCGCGCGGACCCCTCCTGGAGGTGTCCTGCCCGCGCATCCCGTGCGCGACCTTCGCGGGCTGGCTCGGCGAGAACCGGTGGCTGCGGCGCTTCACCGACGCGGCGCTGCCGGGCCCGTATCTGCGGGTGATCGAGCCGGGCGAGATCCGCGCGGGGGACCCGGTCGAGGTCGTGCACCGGCCGGACCACGAGGTCACCGTCGCGCTGTCCTTCCGGGCCTTCACCACCGAGCCCGAGCTGCTGCCGCTGCTGACCGGCCTCGACGCCCTCCCCCGCGAGGACCGCGACGCGATCCGCCGCCGCCTCGCCCGCGACGCGAAATAGGCTGCCTCCCATGTCCCGAGTGCGCTCCGTGAACGTCGCCCGCCCCCTCGTCGTGCCCTACACCGACGGCGAAGGCGGCCTCACCGGCATCGGGAAGCTCCCGGTGACCGGACCCGTCGCCGTCACGGCGCCCGGACCGCGCGGCGTCGCGGGCGGCGGCCTCGCCGGGGACACCGTCTGTGACCTGCGCTTCCACGGCGGCGACGAACAGGCGGTGTACGCGTACGCCCGCGAGGATCTCGACCGCTGGGAGCGGCGGCTGGGGCGCGAGCTGCCCGACGGCCGCTTCGGCGAGAATCTGACCACCACCGGCATCGACGTCAACGCCGCGCTGATCGGCGAGCGCTGGCGGATCGGCGCCGCGGGGCTCGTCCTCGAAGTGACCTCGCCCCGCATCCCGTGCCGCACCTTCGCCGGGTGGCTGGACGAACGCGGATGGGTCAAGCGGTTCACCCGGGAGGGGCTGCCTGGCCCGTTCCTGCGGGTGATCACACCGGGCGAGGTCCGCGCCGGGGACCCGGTCGAGGTCGTGCACCGGCCGGACCACGAGGTCACCGTCGCCTTCCTCTTCCGGGCGATGACCCTGGAGTCCGAGCTGCTGCCGCGGGTCATGGCCGCGGCCGACACCATGAACCGTACGTATCTGGAGGCGGTCAACAGCCGCTTGAGTCCGGCGCGTTGACGAAGGGTCCGGCAGCGGCCCGTACGCTGCCGGGATGACGACTTCACTGGTCACCGGCGCGACCTCCGGCATCGGAGCGGCCTTCGTACGACGGCTCGCCGCCGACGGACACGCCCTCGTCCTCGTCGCCCGCGACGAACAGCGGCTCGCCGACACCGCGGCCGGGCTGCGCGAGCGGTACGGGGCCGACGTCGAGGCGCTCCCCGCCGACCTCACCACCGACGACGGGATCGCCGCCGTGGAAGCGCGGCTGCGCGACCGGGAACGGCCCGTCGACGTCCTCGTCAACAACGCCGGTTTCGGCAACCACGGCACCTTCCTCGACGCCCCCATGTCCGACGAGCTGCGCATGCTCAAGCTGCACTGCGAGGCCGTGCTGCGCCTCACCGGCGCGGCCGTCGAGACCATGCGCCCGCGGGGGCGCGGGTACGTGATCAACGTCTCGTCCGTCGCGGCCTACATGCCTCGCGGCACGTACGGGGCCAGCAAGGCGTGGATCGTCCACTTCACCGAGGGCGTGGCCGCCGAGACGGCCGGGTCCGGGGTGCGGCTCCTCGCCCTGTGCCCCGGCTTCGTCCGCACCGAATTCCACGCCCGGGCCGGGATGGACGCCTCCCGGCTGCCCTCCTTCGCCTGGCTCGACGCCGATGCCGTGGTCACGGCGGCTCTGCGTGATCTCGCCCGTCGGCGCATTCTCAGCGTGCCCTCCGCCCGCTACAAACTCGCCGTCTCTCTTGCCCGGCACCTTCCTCCCGGCCTCTACGCAGCCGCCTCCACCCGCGCCGGCCGCCGCTTCGACCCCCGTGGGTAAGCCGATCCCTCAGCTCACGCCCCCAGGGCCGCAGCTACGCGCGCCACGCTGGCGCAGGGCCTGTCTTTAGGGGCACGGGTACGCGCGCGGCGCCGACGCAGGGCCTGTTTTTAGGGGCGCGGGGAACTGCGCGACCAGCCCCCACCGGGCTTTCAGCCCGAGAACAACAGCGACTGCCCCGCTGGGGCCGGTTTTCACGGCGCACCAGCGCCGTGGCTGAGCGCGCAGTTCCCCGCGCCCCTAACTACACGGCGTGCCGCCTCGGCAGAAGAACCGCCCCGGGGCCGCGCCCCGAAAAAGATCGGCGTGACGCCCAGGGCAAGGGAGCCGTCCGGGGGGGCGCCGCGGGGAAGGCGGTGTGCCGTCTGTCGGGGAGGCGACGTAGGGCCGGGGCGGGGAAAGGGGGCGGCCCCGGCACCCTCGTGAGGGTGCCGGGGCCGCCCCGGTGGAACCGCCGGACGTCACTCAGTGGGAGTGACCGTGCCCACCGTGCCCCGCGTCAGCGGGCTCCTCTTCCTTCTTCTCCACGACCAGCGTCTCCGTCGTCAGCAGCAGCGACGCGATCGAGGCCGCGTTCTCCAGCGCGGAGCGCGTGACCTTGACCGGGTCGATGACGCCGGCCTTGACGAGGTCGCCGTACTCACCGGAGGCGGCGTTGAAGCCGTGGTTCTTCTCCAGCTCGGCCACCTTGGCGGTGATGACGTAGCCCTCGAGACCGGCGTTCTCGGCGATCCAGCGCAGCGGCTCGACGGCGGCGCGGCGGACGACGGCGACACCGGTCGCCTCGTCACCGGTCTTGCCGAGGTTGCCCTCCAGGACCTTGACGGCGTGGACGAGCGCGGAGCCGCCGCCGGAGACGATGCCTTCCTCGACCGCGGCGCGGGTCGCGGAGATGGCGTCCTCCAGACGGTGCTTCTTCTCCTTGAGCTCGACCTCGGTGGCCGCGCCGACCTTGATGACGCAGACGCCGCCGGCGAGCTTGGCCAGGCGCTCCTGGAGCTTCTCGCGGTCCCAGTCCGAGTCAGTGGTGCCGATCTCGGCCTTGATCTGGTTGACGCGGCCCTCGATCTCGGCCTTGTCACCGGCGCCGTCGACGATCGTGGTGTCGTCCTTGGTGACGGTGATGCGGCGGGCGGTGCCGAGCAGGTCGAGACCGGCCTGGTCGAGCTTGAGGCCGACCTCCTCGGCGATGACCGTGGCGCCGGTCAGCGTCGCGATGTCGCCCAGCATGGCCTTGCGGCGGTCACCGAAGCCGGGCGCCTTGACGGCGACGGCGTTGAACGTGCCGCGGATCTTGTTGACCACCAGGGTCGACAGGGCCTCGCCCTCGACGTCCTCGGCGATGATCAGCAGCGGCTTGGACGCGCCGGACTGGATGACCTTCTCCAGCAGCGGCAGCAGGTCCTGGATCGAGGAGATCTTGCCCTGGTGGATGAGGACGTAGGGGTCGTCGAGGACCGCTTCCATCCGCTCCTGGTCGGTGACGAAGTACGGCGACAGGTAGCCCTTGTCGAACGCCATGCCCTCGGTGAAGTCCAGCTCCAGGCCGAAGGTGTTGGACTCCTCGACGGTGATGACACCGTCCTTGCCGACCTTGTCCATCGCCTCGGCGATCAGGTCGCCGACCTGCTTGTCCTGCGCGGACAGCGCGGCGACGGCGGCGATGTCCTCCTTGCCCTCGATCGCGCGGGCGGTGGCGAGCAGCTCCTCGGACACGGCCTTGACGGCGGCGTCGATGCCCTTCTTCAGGGCGGCCGGGGAGGCGCCCGCGGCCACGTTGCGCAGGCCCTCGCGGACCAGGGCCTGGGCCAGCACGGTCGCGGTGGTGGTGCCGTCACCCGCGATGTCGTTGGTCTTGGTCGCCACCTCCTTGACGAGCTGGGCGCCCAGGTTCTCGTAGGCGTCCTCCAGCTCCACCTCACGGGCGATGGTCACGCCGTCGTTGGTGATGGTGGGGGCGCCGAACTTCTTGTCGATGACGACGTTGCGGCCCTTGGGACCGATCGTCACCTTCACGGTGTCGGCGAGCTTGTTGACGCCGCGCTCAAGGGCGCGACGGGCGTCCTCGTCGAACTTCAGGGTCTTGGCCATGCCTGTGAACTACCTCGTCTACTCGTCAAATCACGTCGTCAAGGACGGCAGGAGCAGGCAACGAAACCACCCCGGGCGCCCGGTCCGTAGGACGCGGAAACCCGGGGCGGGATCACTGCTGCGGTAAAAGCGGTGCTTACTTCTCGACGATCGCGAGGACGTCGCGAGCCGAGAGGACGAGGTACTCCTCGCCGTTGTACTTCACCTCGGTGCCGCCGTACTTGCTGTAGAGCACGACGTCGCCCACGGAGACGTCGAGCGGCAGGCGGTTGCCGTCCTCGAAGCGGCCCGGACCGACGGCCAGGACGACGCCCTCCTGGGGCTTCTCCTTGGCGGTGTCCGGGATGACCAGGCCGGAGGCCGTGGTCTGCTCGGCATCCAGCGGCTGGACCACGATGCGGTCCTCGAGCGGCTTGATGGCAACCTTGGTGCTGGCGGTCGTCACGATCCGACCTCCCCCTTCAAAGGGCTCACGGAAGAGTGTCTGTCTGGGTCGGCGACCTGGTAGGCCCGTCGTCGCGGGTGCCGGACCTGCCCGTCGCTGAGTGCTGGCACTCAGCGGTGCCGAGTGCCAGAACCGAGACTAGGACGCGCTTAGCACTCGGTCAAGCGGAGTGCCAGGCGACGCCCTCCAAAGGGGTACCCCTCGGGGGTACCAGGCCCCGTCGTCCGGCGCATGGCGGGCGGGGACAATGGCCGGGTGGACCTCCAAGGATTTGCCGGGCTGCTGTCCGGCGACGGACAGGCGCTGCTCGCGGAGTTGCGGGAGCACAGCCCCGCCGACGAGCTGGCGGCGGCCACCCGGCTGCGGCGCACGTACGACGCCGGGCTGGTGTCGGCGGCGCTGGGGCAGGCGCGGCTGCGGCAGCGGGCCGTGGCGAAATTCGGCGAGGAGGACGCGTACCGGATGTACTTCACGCCGAACGGCGTGGAGCAGTCCACCCGGAAGAGTGTCGCGACGCACCGCGCGGAGCGCTTCAGGGCGCTCGGCGTGCGGCGGCTGGCGGACCTGTGCGGGGGCATCGGCGGGGACGCCCTCGCGCTGGCGCGGGCCGGGATCGAGGTGCTGGCCGTGGACCGGGACCCGTTGGCGTGCGCGGCGGCGCGGGCGAACGCGGCGGCGCTGGGCCTGGCCGACCTGATCGAGGTGCGCTGCGCGGACGTGACGGAGGTGGACACCGCCGGGTTCGACGCGGTGTTCGTGGACCCGGCGCGCCGGACCGGCGGACCGGGCGGGGCCGCGCGCGGCACGTCGATGAGGGGTGGCGGCCGGGCGACGGGCGGGCGGACCTTCGACCCCGAGGCGTACGCGCCGCCGCTGTCCTGGGCGTTGGCCGCGGCCCGGGCGGTGCCGTTCGCCGCGGTGAAGGTCGCGCCCGGCATTCCGCACGAGGCGGTGCCGCCGGAGGCCGAGGCGGAGTGGGTCTCGGACCGCGGTGACGTGAAGGAGGCGGCGCTGTGGTTCGGCACCGAGCCCGGCGCCGTACGCGCCACGCTGCTGCCCGGCGGGGCCAGTCTGCGCACGGCGGCGCCGCTGCCCGACCCGGAGGTCCGCCCGGTCGGCCGGTATCTGTACGAGCCGGACGGCGCGGTGATCCGCGCGCATCTGGTGGCGGAGGCGGCGGCCCCGCTGGACGGCGGCCTGATCGACGAGACCATCGCGTACGTGACGGCGGACGAGCTGCGGCCGACGCCGTACGCGACGGCGTACGAGATCGGCGATGTGCTGCCGTTCGGGCTGAAGCGGCTCAAGGCGCTGCTGCGGGAGCGCGAGGTCGGCGTGCTGACGGTGAAGAAGCGCGGGTCGGCGGTGGAGCCCGAGGAGGTGCGGCGCCGGGTCAAGCCGCGGGGGCCGCACGCGGCGACCGTGTTCCTGACCCGGGTGGCGGGCGCGCCCTCGATGCTGCTCGGGCGGCCGGTGACCGGGACCTCTCAGACGTAGTCCTCCAACCGGGCCACGGTGAAGCCCTGTTGGGCGATCTGCCGGAGCATGTTCGCGGTCATCCTCGTCATCGACTCGCCCTTGAGCTCACTGGGCCCGCGGAAGTGCGCCAGGATGATGTCGCCGGGGTGGAACGTGTGGTCGGGCCGCTGGAACTGCACCTTCTTGATCTGCATCGACTCGCGCCACAGGATGATCGCGCGCAGGCCACCGCAGGACCGCACGGCCTCCTTGGTGGCGGCGTTGTGGTTGCCGTAGGGCGGGCGGAAGAGGCCGGGCGCGGTGCCGTACTCGTGGGTGAGTTTCGTCTGCTGGCCGCAGATCTCGTGCTTCTGCGCGGCGAGCGACTCGGTGTTCAGGTTGGGGTGGGTCAGGGTGTGGTTCTCGATCGAGTTGCCCAGCGCCTGGAGCGGTTTGAAGAAGCCGTAGTCGTTCTGGATGATCGCGTTCGTCAGGAACATGGTGAAGGGGATCTTCAGGTCCTGCATCATCCGCACGAACTTCGGGTCCTTCTCCGCGCCGTCGTCGAAGGTGACGAAGACGATCTTCCGCGTCGTCGGGACATCGCTGACCACCGGCAGCAGCCCCTTGCCGGTCTTGACCGGCTTCACCGCGGGCGGCGGGGGCGGGTCCGCGAGCACGGGTATGCCCCACTTGCGGAAGGCGGCGGCGCGCTCGGCCTGCGCGGAGCCGGCCGGCGTGGTGGGCTTCCCGGTGCCGCCCGCGCTCGTGGCCGTGCCCGTCGGCGCGGACGGGCCGGGCGTCGAGGCGGACGTCGGGCTGCTGCCCGAGCAGCCCGCGACGAGCAGCAGGCAGGCCGCCGCCAGCAGCGGGAGAGCGGCCCTGCTGCCGGTACGGGCCGGGCGACCGCCGGGGCGGCGACGGGCGCGGGTGGGGACGGGGGTCAGGGGATCGTGGTGCACACCCTGGCTGATGCGACTTTCAGGCGCCGGGTTCCACCGACACCGAGGTGAAGCGCCAGCGGTGCACCTGGCGGCGCACCAACGTCCCGTCCGGGTCGGGCAGTTCCGGCAGTACGGCGTCGTAGGGCGCGTCCCACCACGTGAGGATGAGCACCCGGTCGTCGGGCGCGGTGAGGAATTCGCGGCGGGTCGGCGTGCCGGGGAGCGTACGGGCCTGCTTCCTGGCCCAGTCGAGGAGGTCGGGGCCGCGGCCTTCTGCGGCGGCGGCCTCCCACATCAGCGTGACGGTCATCCGTACAGGTTGTCCTTGCTCAGCTCGTGCACATGGTCGTGGTCGTGCGCGTGGCCCGGCCCGTGGTCGTGTGCGTGCGGGTGCGCGTGGCCCGGCCCGTGGCCGTGCGGGCCGGGGTGGGTGTGGCCGGGCACCGACACCTCCGTGACCGGCAGCGAGGAGTCGGCAGGCAGGTCGAGGGTGGAGGAGGCCCGGCCGCGCGCGACCATCTCGGCGCCGAGGGCCGCGACCATCGCGCCGTTGTCGGTGCACAGGCCGGGGCGCGGCACCCGCAGCCGGATGCCCGCGTCCTCGCAGCGCTCCAACGCCAGTGACCGCAGGCGGGAGTTGGCGGCGACACCGCCGCCGATCATCAGGTGGTCGACGCCGTTGTCCCGGCAGGCGCGGATCGCCTTGCGGGTCAGCACGTCCACCACGGCCTCCTGGAAGGACGCGGCCACATCGGCGATCGGCACGTCCTGGCCGTCCCTGCGCCGGGCCTCGACCCAGCGCGCCACGGCGGTCTTCAGGCCGGAGAAGGAGAAGTCGTAGACCGGGTCGCGCCCGCCGGTCAGGCCGCGCGGGAAGGCGATGGCCCCGGGGTCGCCCTCGCGGGCGTGCCGGTCGATCGCCGGGCCGCCGGGGAAGCCGAGCCCCAGCACCCTGGCGACCTTGTCGAACGCCTCGCCCGCCGCGTCGTCGATGGTCGCGCCCAACGGCCGTACGTCGCTGGTGATGTCGGGCGCGAGCAGCAGCGACGAGTGCCCGCCGGACACCAGCAGCGCCATCGTCGGCTCGGGCAGCGCGCCGTGTTCGAGCTGGTCCACGCAGATGTGCGAGGCCAGGTGGTTGACGCCGTACAGCGGCTTGCCGAGCGCGTACGCGTACGCCTTCGCCGCCGACACCCCGACCAGCAGCGCGCCCGCGAGCCCGGGGCCCGCCGTGACCGCGATGCCGTCCAGGTCGCTCGCGGCGACCCCGGCGTCCTTCAGCGCGCGCTGGATGGTGGGGACCATCGCCTCCAGGTGCGCGCGGCTGGCCACTTCGGGGACCACACCGCCGTACCGGGCGTGCTCGTCGACGCTGGAGGCGACCGCGTCGGCCAGCAGCGTGTGGCCGCGCACGATGCCGACGCCGGTCTCGTCGCACGAGGTCTCGATGCCGAGGACAAGGGGTTCGTCAGCCATGGATCTCAGTTTCCTGTACGGGTGGGAGGCGGGGCGGCCGGGTCGGTTTCGTCGGTCTGCGCGAAGGCGGCGGGGGCGACGGGGGTGGCGGCCGGGTCGGCGAGCCGCATGACGAGGGCGTCCACGTTGCCCGGCTGGTAGTAGCCCTTGCGGAAGCCGATCGGCTCGAAGCCGAAGCGCTGGTAGAGCCGCTGGGCGCGGGTGTTGTCGACCCGTACCTCCAGCAGCACCTCGTGGCACTCGGCGTCGGTGGCGGCGCGCAGCAGTGTAGTGAGCAGCCGGGCGCCGAGCCCGGTGCCCCAGTGGTCGCGGGCGGCGGCGATGGTCTGCACATCACCCGTTCCGGCGATGGCGGCGAGCCCCGCGTAGCCGACGAGCCGTCCCCCGGCGTCCTGCGCGACCACGTAGAAGCGGGTCGCGGCCGGGTGCCGGGCGTCGGCCAGCTCCGACCAGAACATCGCGCGCGACCAGGCGTCCTCGGGGAACAGGTCGTGTTCCAGGGCCAGTACGGCGTCCAGGTCCCACCAGCGCATCTCGCGCAGCGTCACGGCGGTGGCGCTCCCGTGAGCGGCCCCGGTCACTTCGGCAGTACCGCCTTGTACCCGGCGGGCACCTGCGCGTCCGGCCGCCGCAGGTACAGCGGCAGCGGCGGGTCGAAGGGCTCGTCGGCGGCCAGCCGGTACGCGGCCAGCGCCGCGAGCGCGCCCGCCGACTGGTCCTCGGTGCCCTGACGGCGGTCGGTGAAGACCTCCGGGTACAGCGCGGCGCCCGCGCCGACCGACGGCAGGCCGCGTACCGCGTCCGCGATGTCGGCCGGGCGGTCCACGGCGGGCTCGGTGGCGCGGTGCCGCGGGTCGTCGTAGCGCGCCCAGTACACCTCTTTGCGGCGGGCGTCGGTGGCCACGGTGAACGGCCCGTCGAGCCCGGCCGCGCCCGCGGCCCAGGCCAGCCCGTCCAGGGTGCACACGCCGTGCACGGGGACGCCCAGCGCGTCCCCGAAGGACGCGGCCGTCACCAGGCCGACGCGCAGCCCGGTGTACGGTCCCGGGCCGACGCCGACCACGACGCCGGTGACGTGGGCGAGCGTACGGTCGGCGGCGACCAGGACCCGGTCGATCGCGGGCATCAGCAACTCGCCGTGCCGGCGCGCGTCGACGACGGTCGACTCGGCGAGGACCCGCTCCCCGTCGTGCAGGGCGGCGGTGACGGCGGGTGTGGCGGTATCGAAGGCAAGCAGCAGCACGTCCCCAAGGGTACGGCGCGCGCCCGTACGGTCGTGGCCGCGGGCGGCGCGGCTGCTACCGTCAACCGGGAGCATGTGCGAACCCCATCCGGAGGACAACCGTGGCGCGGATCAAGTCGAGCACCCTGGTCTCGGGGCTCACTGCGGCTGCCCTGGTCGTCATCGCCGTGCTCGCCGCGCAGGCGGCGGGCTCCGCGCCCGACCAGCCGCCGCAGGCCAGGCCCTCCACCTCGGCCGTGAAGTCGCCCAGCACCAAGCCGACGCCGAAGACGTATCCGCTGCCCGCCGCCTCCGGCACCGGCAGGCGCGTGGTCTACGGCATCTCCGCCAAGCGGGTGTGGCTGGTCGGTGACGCGGAGAAGGTCGACCGCACCTACGCGGTGGTCGCGGGCAATGTGGCGCCGAGCGTGGGGATACACCGCGTCTTCTCGCGGCGCGCCTCCGGCATAGGAGGCGACGGCGCCCAGGTCGAGCACGTGGTGCTCTTCGCGACGACCGACGGGATAAACGTCGGCTTCAGCGCGGCCGCGGACGGGTCGCTGGCGAAGCCTGATCCTTCGAAGCAGACGGCGGCGATCCGCGAGACGCGGCTCGACGGCACGGCGCTGTGGCAGATCGCAACGATCGGCAGCAGTGTTTTCGTCGTGAAGTAGCCGCGCGGAGTGGCCGCGCCGTGAAGTAGCCGCCCGGTGAAGTAGGCGCCCTGTGAAGTAGCCGCGCGTCTCACGCGCCGGTTTCTGCCTCCGGCGCGTCCGTCGTCCTGCCCGTCGCCGTGGTGACCGGCGCGTCCGCCGGCGCGGGCTCCTCGCCGTCGTCCGGCGGGGTCGACAGTGTGCGGGCCGCGGCTCCGGCGGCCAGCAGGGCGCCGACGTTGGGCGGCGGGGTGTCCCGCCGCGGGTCCCGCGTGTCCTGGGTCCGGATCTGGGCCGGCATGTGCGCCTCCCCGAAGAGACGTAGTTAGGGCGCCCTAACCAGGTACCCGCAACCAGCAGACCACGCCCGGCCGCCCTCGCGCAACATCTTGCCGACAGCCTGTCGGAACGGAGGGCGGAGCGGGGGCCGAACGGGGGATCGGAGCGAGGGTCAGGCGCGCAGCGCGGTGAGGTCCTGGCCGGTCCAGCGCGGGCCGACGCCGGTGACGGTCACCTCGCGTACGTCGTCGCCCTCGCCGTCCCCGTCCGCCGGGCCGCCGACCGTACGGGCGATGACGACCTGGAGCCGCGCCTCCGACAGCTCCTCGACCTTGCCGTCGCCCCACTCCACGACGACCACGGACTCGGGGAGCGACACGTCGAGGTCCAGGTCCTCCATCTCGTCCAGGCCGCCGCCCAGGCGGTACGCGTCCACGTGCACCAGCGCGGGACCCGCGGTCAGGGAGGGGTGGACGCGGGCGATCACGAAGGTCGGGGAGGTGACGGCGCCGCGTACGCCCAGACCCTCGCCGAGGCCGCGGGCCAGCGTGGTCTTGCCCGCGCCCAGCTCGCCGCTGAGCAGCACCAGGTCGCCGGGGGCGAGCAGCGCGGCCAGGCGGCGGCCCAGGTCGCGCATCAGGTCGGGGGTGGGGACGGTGATCCCCACGGAGCCCGGTTCGTGCGGTGTCGCGCCGCGCCGCACCGCCTCGTGCTCGGCGGCGTTCTGCGCGGCGGTCTCGTGCGGCGGCGTGGCATCGTGCGGTGTGGCCATGAACGCGAATGTTACGCGTCGGCGGCCGTCGTACGGGTCGACGCCCGCGCCGCCGCCAGGTCGCGCAGCACCTGCGGGACCGGTGCGCGCACCGAGTCCGCGGCCTGCGCGATCAGCAGCGCGAGCGCCGCGTTCACCACCTCGGGGCGCTCCATGATGACCAGGTGCCCCGCGCCCTCCACGATCACCAGTTCGGCGTCCGGCAGCTTCTCGGCGATCTCCGTACTGTGCGCGCTCGGCGTCAACAGGTCCTTGTCCCCCGCCAGTACGAGACCGGGCAGCCCGTCGAGCACCGACAGCGCGTCGCCCTTGTCGTGGTCGGTGAACGCCGGGTAGAACTCGGCGACCACGTCGATCGGCGTCGACTCGATCAGCCGCTCGGCGAACCGGCCGACCGCCGGGTCCACGTCGGAGCCGAACGAGTACCGCTTGATGATCCCCGCGAACAGGTCGGCGGTGGCCTGCCGCCCCCGCTCGACCAGATCCGCCTGGCTGCCCAGCGCCCGCAGCACCGCGGGCGCCAGCGCCCGGAACGCCCGCGCGCCCGCGGCGGGCAGCCCCAGCGTCACCGCGGCCAGCTTCCCCGCCGACGTCGAGACGAACGCGACGCCGACGACCCGCTCCTCGACGTACTCGGGGAACTGGTCGGCGAACGCCATCACCGTCATCCCGCCCATCGAGTGCCCGACCAGCACCACCGGGCCCTCGGGCACCGCCGCGTCCAGCACCGCCTTCAGGTCGCGGCCCAGCTGGTCGATGGTGGCGGGCCCGCCCGCCACTTGGTCCCGGCCGCGCTCGCTGCGGCCGTGACTGCGCTGGTCCCAGTACACCGCCCGTACGGTGCCGCGCAGCGCCGCCCGCTGGAAGTGCCAGGAGTCCTGGTTCAGGCAGTACCCGTGCGAGAACACCACCGTCACCGGCTGCGGCGCCTCGGCGCGGCGGCGCAGCCAGCCGCGGCTGCGGCGCGAGGGCGGTGTCTGCGGCTCGGGCTCGGGCGGCGCGACGTCCTCGGTCTCGTAGTACAGCTCCGTGCCGTCCTCCGCCGCGACCGTGCCGGGCTGTCCGCGCAGCGTTCCGTACGGGCCCGCCGAGTCCAGCGCCAGCCGGGCGCGGCGGCGCATCCCGCGGCCGACGGTCACCCGCTCGATCGCCACGCCCGCGGCGGCGCCCGCCGCGACCACCCCGATCGCCGCGCCGACCAGCCCTGCCTTCTCCCACTTCACGCCTTCTGGCACGGTGCTCCATCGCTGTCGCCTGCGCCGGGACCGGCGCCTTCCCCCACGTATACCCGCGGGACCCGCGCGCCGATCACGCCGTGGGACACGGGGCGTCGTCGCTGCCGCCTGTGGTCTCGCCCACCGAGACCAGGGGGCCGGTCACGCCTACGGGCACGGTGCTCCATCGCTGGCGCCCACGTATACCCGCGGGACCCGCGCGCCGATGCGGGTGACGATCTCGTACGCGATCGTGCCGCACGCCCGTGCCCAGTCCTCGGCGGTCGGCTCGCCCTGGTCGCCGGGGCCGAAGAGCACCGCCTCGTCGCCTGGCTCGGCCGCGTCGCCGCCGAGGTCCACCACGAACTGGTCCATCGCGACCCGGCCCGCGACCGTCCGCCACTTGCCCGCGACCAGCACCGGGCCCGTGCCCGAGGCGTGCCGCGGCACGCCGTCCGCGTAGCCCAGCGGCACCAGCGCCAACGTCGTCTCGCCCGGCGTCACGTACTTGTGCCCGTAGCTCACCCCGTGCCCGCCCGGCACCCGCTTCACCGACGCCAGGCGGCCGACGACCGTCATCACCGGCCGCAGCCCGAAGTCCGCGGAACCGCCGATCTCGGGCACCGGCGAGATGCCGTACATCGCCACGCCCGGCCGCACCAGGTCGAAGTGCGCCTCCGGCAGCGTCAGGGTGCCCGGCGAATTCGCGAGGTGCCGCACCTCGGGGGCGAGGCCCGCCGCCTCGGCCTGCGCCAGGGCCTCCTTGAAGACGTTCAGCTCCCGCTCGATGGAGGGGTGGCCCGGTTCGTCGGCGCAGCTGAAGTGCGCCCACACTCCTGTCACCCGGATCAGGCCGTCGCGCTCGGCCGCGCGGGCCCGTGCGACCAGTTCGGGCCACTGGGCGGGCTGGGCGCCGTTGCGGCCGAGGCCCGCGTCGATCTTGAGCTGCACCCTGGCCGGGCGGCCGGCCGCCTCGGCCGCCGCCGTGGCTTCGCGGAGCGCCCACATCGCGCTCACCGTCACGTCGATGTCGGCTTCGACACACTCCCGCCAGGGCCCTCCGGGGGTCCACAGCCAGCACAGGGTGCGGGCCTTCAGGCCCGCTGCCCGCAGGGTCAGGGCTTCCTCGGGGGTGGCCACGCCGAGCCAGGTCGCTCCGGCCTCGACGGCCGCCTTGGCGCACGGGACCATTCCGTGGCCGTAGGCGTCGGCCTTCACGACGGCCATGAACGCGGCCGTGGGTGCCTTTGCGCGCAGCGCTCTCACGTTTGCTCGCAGCGCGGTCAGGTCCACTTGTGCCCAGCCGCGCATCCGCTTCTCGTCCATTGCGGTCAGTGTCTCAGGTCGGGTGCTGGGCGTTGTCTTTCCCGCCCGCCCGCCCACCCGTGCGGGTGCTTTTTCGTCTGCGGGTGCCGCCTGTGCCTGGGTCGGTGCCGGTCCGGGGCACCTCCTCGGGCGACGAACGTGCACCCACTTCGAAAACGTCCAGCCCCTTTCCGTTCGTCCCCCTGCGGGGGCACCCCGGCCCGTCCCCTCCCGGTACGTCGGCGTCCGCCCGCCGGTGGGGGTGGCCGGGGAAGGGGGCGGGTGGGCATGGGTACGTCGGCGTCCGACGGTCCGTGGGGGTGGCCGGGCGGGGTGGGTGGGCTCGGGTGCGTCGGTGGCCGACGGTCCGGTGGGGGTGGGCTCGGGTACGTCGGCGCCGACGGTGCGCTGTGGTGGCGGAGGGGGTGGGTGGGCTGGTGGCGTACGGCTACGGGTGCCCGTCAGTGGGGCCGGGCGGGGTGGGGGTCGCAGGGGCCGTTCGTGATTCGCCGGACAGGCGCTAGGCGGGGAGGCGGAGGCCGTTGTAGAGGAGTGAGGCGATGCGTACGGCGTCGTCCTGCCAGCCTTCGGAGCGCAGGCCGCAGATGCCGCCGAGGGCGCGGAGGAGGAGGCGGCCGCTGACGTCCTCGCGGATGAGGCCGGCGGCGGCGCCGGCGGTGAGGAGGTGGTCCAGGGCACGGGCCATCTCGGCGCGGGTGTCGTCGAAGACGGGCGAGTCGGTCGCCATGATGCTCTCCAGCACTTCGCCCATGCCGCGGCCGACCGCCGCGTGCTCCACGAGCAGCAGGAGGAAGGCGCGCAGGGCTTCGTCGGGGGCGTGCTGGGCGAGCAGCCGGGAGGGGGCCGCGCAGAGGTCGGCGACCTCTTGGCGGTACACGTCGGCGACAAGGGCTTCGCGGGTGTCGAAGTGGCGGTACAGCGTGCCGACGGCCACACCGGCACGGCGGGCGATCTCCTCGACGTGGGCGTCGTCGTCGGAGAGGAGTGCTTCGCGCGCGGCGGCGAGGAGCGCGTCGCGGTTGCGGCGGGCGTCGGCGCGCAACGGGCGTGGTGACGGCAACAGTCCTCCATAAGGTGAATCGGACTCCGCTTGTGTACAGTTTCCGGAGTCGGGTTCACTTTACTGGGGAGAACGTCCGTGACGATCGAGAACGAGGGGCTTGACGGCCTGCGTGTGCTGGTGACCGGCGGCAGCCGAGGGCTCGGGGAGGCGACGGCCCGCCGCTTCGCCGCCGCGGGCGCCACGGTGCTGACGGCCTCGCGCACCGCGCCGCCGGACGACCTGGACGCCGCCTTCATCCCGGCCGACCTGCGGTCCGAGGAGGGGGTGCGGGAGCTGGGGCAGCGCGTGCTGGACAGCGTCGGAGGCGTCGACGTCCTGGTGAACAACGCGGGAGCCGCGACCGGGCCGATGCCGACTCTGGAGCGGTCCGACGCGTCGTGGCTCGCCGACCTGGAGATGAATCTGCTCAGCGCGGTCCGGCTCGACCGGGCGTTGGTTCCGGGGATGGTCGAGCGCGGCTCGGGCGTCGTGGTGCACGTCTCGTCCATCGCCAGCCACCTCCCCCAGCCCGCCGAGGCGTCGTACGCCGCGTCGAAGGCGGCGCTCAACGCCTACAGCCGCGAACTGGCGACGGCGGTGGGAGGCCACGGCGTACGCGTGGTGTGCGTGCTGCCGGGCTTCGTCGTCACCGAGGGAGCCGCCGACCACCTCCGGCGGATGGCCGACAGTGAGGGCATCGGCGTCGACGACGTCACGCAGCGGATCGTGGAGCACCTGAAGCTGCCGATGGGACGGCCCGGCGAACCCGAGGACGTCGCCGAGATGATCGCGTTCCTCGCGTCCGGCCGCGCCAAATGGCTCACCGGCGCCCAGTTCAGGGTCGACGGCGGCATCATCCCCACCGTCTGAGCCCCAGCGATTCCGAGGAGAGACACCGTGACCTTCAGCCTGACGTCACTGATCGTGGACGCCGCGGACCCGGAGAGCGAAGGCGCGTTCTGGCACCGCCTGCTCGGCGGCTCGGTCACCCGGACGGCCACGCACCACTTCCTGCGCAGCGACGGATTCCCCGTGCTCGTGGTCCAGCGGGTTCCGGGGCATGTCATGCCGCGGTGGCCCGACGGGACCTCCCAGCAGATGCACTTCGACCTCGCGACGGACGACATGGAGAGCGCCGACACGCGGGTGCTCGCGGCCGGCGGCCGACGGCTGCGGCCGACCGGCGACGTCGGCTCCGCCGACCGCGAGGGCGCCCGGGTCTACGCCAGTCCGGCCGGGCACCCCTTCTGCGTTCGCCCGGCCTGACCCCCGCGACGGCTACGGGACGACCTCCCGGTCGGCGGCGGCAAGGAGCGTGCGGAGGGGGGCCGTGTCGGGGCTGTCGGCGATGGCCGCGTCGATGGCGTCGTCCATGCCGTTCTCCCAGGCCGGCGGGAGAACAAGTCCGGGGCGGCCCGTCCAGGCGATGTCGGGGGCGGCGAGTCCGGACTCGATGAGACGGAGCTGGATGAGACCGGCCAGCCCGTCGAAGACCACGGGCCGGATGAAGTTGCGCGCCGACGCGCCGGTCAGGCGGCCCGCCTGCGGCGGCTTGGGGATACGGTCGGCGACCGCCATCCACAGCAGGCCGTGGTCGAAGGCGTCGAGCACGTCCTCCAAGGTGGGCAGATCGGTGTCCGTCACCGTCTCGGAGGACGCGCGGCGGGACGTACGGGCCGCGCCGTCCTGGTCCGGCGACTCCGCGCGCAGCGCCCTGGCGACCGCGAGCAGCAGCGGTCGGGACCAGCCCTCGGCATCCGCCGAGGCGCGGGCCATGACCAGGTCGTCCCAGGCCAGACGCGGGCGCTCGGCCGCCTCCGGGGGCAGCGTGCGCGCCTCCAGAGCGGCGAACACCTGGCTCTGGTCCCGCAGCAGGGACAGCGCGTTCGCCTCCCCCTCAGCTTCATCCGTCGCACCGTCGGCGGGCAGCCGCTCGATCCGGGCTATCCGATCCTGGAGCGGCGGGTGGGAGTCGTACGGGTGCGGCTTCGGCGGACGCCGACCGTCCGCGAGCGCGGCGAGCCTCTCCCCCGGCCGGGCGGCGAGCAGTCGCGAGAATCCGCCGAGGACCTCGCCGACCGGAGGCAGCGCCCCCACGGGGCCGCCCATCCCGGCGTACGTGTCCACGTAGTGGTCGTACGCGGCGTCGATGACCGGCATGGCGCGCAGTGCGCCGACCGTCGCGTCACGGCCCGCGTACCGGGCGGCCGACTCATCGGCGGCGAACTCCTGCTGGCGGGCGACGGACTGCGAGGTCCGCAGGAACATCCGGGCGTAGCCGACGTAGACGGCCCCGACCACGTAATGCATCCGCGTGGTGCCCTCGCTGAACACCTCCACCGTGTGCAGTACGGCCGCCCGGCCGCGCAGGGTGAGGCCGCCGAGCCGGGTGTCGCGATTGCCGTAGTGGCCGAACTCATGCGCCAGAACGGCCCGCAGCCGGGGCACGGTCAGCCCCGCGAGCAGCGGCAGGCCCAGCAGCAGACGGCGCCGCCCCGGCAACAGGCCCAGTAGACGGCTCTGTTCCGCCACCCCCGCGTTGACCTCGGAAACCAGGTACAGCTCGTCCGGCGCCCGCTCCCCCGCCACCTCCGCCGCCGCCCGCACCTGCTCCCACAGCTCGGGCTGCTCCTGCGCCGTGACCGCCACCCCGTCCGGCACCGACCCCAGCCGCCCGGCCCGCAGAAACGCCAGCATCCCCCGCACGATCGCCACCGCCACCAACGCCGTGACCATCAAAATCGTGCCCTCGAACCACGCCGCCCCCGCCGCGAACCACCGCGTCACCAGCAGCCAGTCCAGCGCCGCCATCGCCGCCAACAGCACAAACCCCAACAACACGAACCCGACCAGCAACACCAACGCGCGCACAGCACGCAGCCGGAACGTCATCGACAATCCCCCCACAGGACCAGCCCACCCCCACCGGCACACCCCGACAAGGCCCGCAGATCCTACCCCCCACCCCAAGCCCCCCCGATCCCCCGCCTCACCTGCCCCCCCCGGACCGTCGGCCGCCGACGCACCGGAAGCAGCCGAGCCCCCACCCACCCCCTCCGCCCACCCCCACGGACAGGCGGACGCCGACGCACCCGAGCCCACCCCCACCGGACCGTCGAACACCGACGCACCCGAGCCCACCCACCCCCCTCCCCGGCACCCCCACCGGACCGCCGGACGCCGACGTACCGGGAGGGGACGGGCCGGGGTGCCCCCGCAGGGGGACGAACAGACAAGGGCTGGACGTCATCGAAGTGCGGACACGTTCGTCGCCCGAGGAGGTGCCCCGGACCGGCACCGACCCAGGCACAAGCGGCACCCGCAGACGAACAAACACCCGCAGGGGTGGGCGGGCGGGAAAGACAAGCTAAAGGCTGCGCCACGCAGTGGGAACGGCGGCGGCCACATCCAACGCCGCAAGCGGCGCTCCCCCCGACCCCAGCCGCGCAGCGAGCCCATGCAGGTACGCCCCACAAGCAGCCGCGTCCATCGGCGCAAGCCCCGCCGCGAGCAACGACCCCGCAAGCCCGGACAGCACGTCCCCACTCCCCGCCGTCGCCAGCCACGCGACCCCCGTCGGATTGACGCGAACGGCCGCCCGGGGCGACGGCGAAGCCACCAACGTGGTGGCCCCCTTAAGCAGAACGGTGGCACCGAACCGCCCGGCCAGCCCCCGCACGGCGTCGAGGCGCCGCGCCTCGACCTCCTCCCGCGCCCAGCCGAGCAGCGCGGCGGCCTCCCCGGCGTGCGGGGTGAGGACGGTGGGGGCGCTCCGCTCCCGTACGGCGGCGGGCGAGAGGAAGCGCAAGGCGTCGGCGTCGACGAGGACCGGCACCGAGGTGGCGAGCACGTCGGTGACGGCCTGCCGCGCCTCCGGGGAGTCGCCGATGCCGGGCCCGACCACCCAGGACTGAACGCGCCCGGCGCTGTGCGGGGACCCGGTGGACACCAGCACCTCGGGGTGCCGGGCGAGCACGGCGTCGCCGCCGGGCCCGACGTAGCGCACCGCCCCGGCGCCGCCCCGCAGCGCGCCGGAGACGGCGAGGACGGCGGCCCCCGGATACCGCCCGGACCCGGCGACGACGCCGACGACACCGCGCCGGTACTTGTCGCTCGACTCCCCCGGCCGCGGCAGCGCGGCGGCGACGTCCGCGTGCTGGAGCGCCTCCAGTTCGGGTTCGCCGAGGTACGGCCCGAGGCCGATGTCGACGAGCCGGGGCGCCCCGGCGAAGGTGGCGGCCGGGTCGACGAGCAGCCCCGGCTTGTACGTACCGAAGGTGACGGTCGCGTCGGCGTGCACGGCGTCCCCGAGGACTTCCCCGGTGTCGGCGTCGACGCCGCTGGGCAGGTCGACGGCGACGACGACGGCGCGGGAGGCCCCGGCGGCCTCGGCGAGCGGTACGGCGCCGGGCCGCAGGCCGCCCTTGCCGCCGATGCCGACGATCCCGTCGAGCACGAGGTCGGCCCGCCCGATCAGCGCCTCGGCGTCCTCCGCTGCGGCGGCGCGGCCCCCGGCGGCCAGCAGGGCGGCGAGGCCGCCGCGGTGGGCGCGTTCGGGGGCCAGCAGCACGGCGTGCACGGCGGCGCCGCGGCGGGCCAGCCGGGCACCGGCGTACAGCGCGTCACCGCCGTTGTCGCCGCTCCCGGCGAGGACGACGACGCGCGCGCCGTACGTACGCCCGAGCAGGTCCCGGCACGCCCCCGCGAGCCCGGCCGCCGCGCGCTGCATGAGCGCGCCCTCGGGCAGCCGGGCCATCAACTCGCCCTCGGCGGCCCGTACGGTCTCCACCGCGTGCGCGTACCTCATGGAAAGTCCTCCGGCAGGGCTCGACGGAAACAGCCTCAACGGACACTACGCGCCCGGCGCGCACCCAGCCCCCCGACCAGGCGGACCGGACGCGCCCGGCGCATCCGCCCGCGGGTCAGCCCTCCGCGATGACCACCGCGGACGCGACCCCGGCGTCATGGCTGAGGGAGACGTGCCAGCCGCGTACCCCCAGCTCCGCGGCCCGCGCGGCCACGGTCCCGGTGACGGTCAGCCGGGGCCGGCCGGAGGGCTCCGTGGTGATCTCGGCGTCGAGCCAGTGCAGCCCGGCGGGTGCGCCCAGGGCCTTGGCGAGCGCTTCCTTGGCCGCGAACCGGGCGGCCAGCGAGGCGACACCGCGCCGCTCGCCGGTCGGCAGCAGCAGTTCGCCGGGGAGGAAGAGCCGGTCGGCCATGCCGGGCGTGCGCTCCAGGGCGGCGGCGAAGCGGTCGATCTCGGCGACGTCGATCCCGACCCCGACGATCACTGGCCATCCCCTTCGCCCGACGTGCCGTTCATGCCGGCCAGCTTAGGCCGTGCCCCCACCCGCCGTGCCCCCGCCCGCACGCGCACCCCCGGCCGCGCGCCACACCCCCGCACGCGCTCCGCACCCCCCGCCCGCGCTCCGTACGCGCACGTCTGGACAATGGGGCCCGTGCCGACGACCCCAGCCGCGACCAGCCCCTATGTCGACCTGACCCGCGAGGAGTGGAGTGCGCTGCGCGAGCGCACGCCGCTGCCGCTGACCGCCGAGGAGGTGGAGCGGCTGCGCGGCCTGGGCGACGTGATCGACCTGGACGAGGTGGTGGACGTCTATCTGCCGCTGTCCCGGCTGCTGAATCTGTACGTGGCCGCGCACAACCGGCTGCGCGGCGCGCTGAACACCTTCCTGGGGGACGCGGTGGGGGCGCCTCCGCCGAAGGCAGGGGGAGGGCACCACGCGCAGCCGGGGACGCCGTTCGTGATCGGGGTGGCGGGCAGTGTGGCGGTGGGCAAGTCGACCACGGCCCGGCTGCTCCAGGCGCTGCTGGCCCGCTGGCCCGAGCACCCGCGGGTCGAACTGGTCACCACCGACGGCTTCCTGCTGCCCAACGCGGAGCTGCACCGGCGCGGCCTGATGTCCCGCAAGGGCTTCCCCGAGTCGTACGACCGCCGCGCGCTGACCCGCTTCGTGGCGGACGTGAAGGCCGGCCGCGACGAGGTCACCGCGCCGGTCTACTCGCACCTGATCTACGACATCGTGCCCGGCGAGACGCTGACGGTGCGCCGCCCGGACATCCTCATCGTGGAGGGCCTGAACGTCCTCCAGCCGGCGCTGCCCGGCAAGGACGGCAGGACGAGGATCGGCCTGGCCGACCACTTCGACTTCAGCGTGTACGTGGACGCGCGCACCGAGGACATCGAGCAGTGGTACCTGGGGCGGTTCAGGAAACTGCGCGAGACGGCCTTCCAGGACCCGCACTCGTACTTCCGCAAGTACACCCAGGTCTCGGAGGACGAGGCGCTGGAGTACGCCCGGCTGATGTGGCGCACCGTCAATCAGCCCAACTTGCAGCAGAATGTGCTGCCCACCCGCAGCCGGGCGACGCTGGTGCTCCGCAAGGGGCCGGGGCACAAGGTGCAGCGCCTGTCGCTGCGCAAGCTCTGACGCCGGTCACCCGGCGCCGGTCACATGACGCGGCTCGCCCGACGCGGGCCGCCAGATGTCGAGGAAACGGGAGCCCCGCCGTGCTGCACCTGCGGATGATCGTGCCCGCCGACCGCACCGAGGAGGTCGCGCGACTGGTCGGCGCGACCCTCGGCGCCACCCATCTGACGGTGATGCGCGGCGCCGCGTACGACCCGCTCGGCGACGTGCTGACCTGCGACGTGGCGCGGGAGGCGGCCGACGGCCTGCTGGCCGGGCTGCGTGAGCTGGGCGTGGCGGAGACCGGTTCGATCGCGGTCGAGAACATCGACCTGACGCTGTCGACGAGCGCGGAGAAGGCCGAGGAGGACGCGCCGGGCGAGGGCGCGGACGCGGTGCTGTGGGAGTCGCTGGTCGAGGAGACGCACGAGGAGTCGACGCTGACGGTCACGTACATCGCGTTCCTGACGGTGGCGACGATGCTGGCCGCGTACGGCGTGATGCTGGACAGCTCGATCCTGATCGTCGGCGCGATGGTGGTCGGGCCGGAGTTCGGGCCGCTGGCCGGGATCTGTACGGGGGTGGTGCGGCGTCAGCGCCGCCTGGTGGGGCGGTCGGTGGCGGCGCTGCTGATCGGCTTCCCGGTGGCGATGCTGATCACCGGCGGGTTCAGCGATCTGATGAGCCTGTTCGGGCTGTTCACGCAGGCGCGGTTCGACGCGCCGCACCCGGCGACGGAGTTCATCTGGCAGCCGACGTGGGATTCGTTCGTCGTCGCGTTCCTCGCCGGGATCGCCGGAATCCTCTCCCTGACCTCGTCCAAGTCGGGCGCGCTGGTGGGCGTGGCGATCTCGGTGACGACGGTGCCGGCCGCCGCGAACGCCGCCCTGGGGATCAGCTACGGGGCCTGGGGCGAGGCGTGGGGCTCCACCTTGCAGCTCGTGATCAACCTGGCGGGCATCGCGGTGGCGGGCACGTTGACGCTGCTCGCCCAGAAGTGGCTCTGGGCGAAGCGGCACGTACCCGCCGCCTGACGACGTACGGTCGGCCCCCGCGCGGGGCGGCTCAGCCCAGGGTGGACTTGACGACGTCGGCCAGCCGCCCGGCGACGGACTGGGCGTGGTCGATGTCGGCGGCCTCGACCATCACGCGCACCAGCGGCTCGGTGCCGGAGGGCCGCAGCAGGACCCGGCCGGTGGTGCCCAGCTCGGTCTCGGCCTCGGCGACGGCGGTCAGCAGCTCGGGCGTGGAGTCGACGCGGCTCTTGTCGACGTCCGGCACATTGACCAGCACCTGCGGCAGCCGCACCATGACCCCGGCCAGGTCGGCCAGGGTGCGCTTGGTGGCGGCGACGCGGGCGGCCAGCAGCAGACCGGTCAGGGTGCCGTCGCCGGTGGTGGCGTGGTCGAGCACGATGACGTGCCCGGACTGCTCGCCGCCGAGCGCGTACCCGTGCTCCTTCATCGCTTCCAGGACGTAGCGGTCGCCGACGGCGGTCTGCACCATCTCGATGCCTTCGCGTTCCATCGCCAGCTTGAAGCCGAGGTTGGACATCACGGTGCCGACGACGGTGTTCTCGCGCAGGGCGCCGCGCTCGCGCAGCGACAGGGCGAGGATCGCGAGGATCTGGTCGCCGTCGACCTCCTCACCGGTGGCGTCGACGGCCAGGCAGCGGTCGGCGTCGCCGTCGTGCGCGATGCCGAAGTCGGCGCCGTGCTCGACCACGGCGGCCTTCAGCAGTTCCAGGTGGGTGGAGCCGCAGCCGTCGTTGATGTTGAGCCCGTCGGGCTGGGCGCCGATGGTGATGATCTCGGCACCGGCGCGCGAGAACGCCTCGGGCGAGACGCGGGAGGCCGCGCCGTGCGCCTCGTCCAGGACGACCTTCAGGCCGTCGAGGCGGTTGGGCAGCACCGCGATGAGGTGGGCCACGTACTGGTCGAAGCCCTCGTCGTAGTCGCGGACCCGGCCGACGCCGCCGCCGGTCGGGCGGTTCCAGGGGGCGCCGGTGCGGTGCTCCTCGTAGATCGCCTCGATCCGCTCCTCCAGCTCGTCGTCGAGCTTGTGGCCGCCGCGCGCCAGGAACTTCACGCCGTTGTCCGGCATCGCGTTGTGGCTCGCGGAGAGCATCACGCCGAGGTCGGCGCCCAGCGCGCCGGTGAGATACGCCACCGCCGGGGTGGGCAGCACACCGACCCGCAGGACGTCCACGCCCGCGCTCGCGAGGCCCGCCACGACGGCCGCCTCCAGGAATTCGCCCGAGGCGCGCGGGTCGCGCCCCACGACCGCCACCGGCCGGTGGCCCGCGAAGCTGCCCGCTTCGCCGAGCACGTGTGCCGCCGCGACCGACAGGCCGAGAGCAAGCTCGGCGGTGAGGTCGGCGTTGGCCATGCCCCGCACGCCGTCGGTGCCGAAGAGTCGTCCCACAGTGTTTCCTCCGATGATCCGTGCGGTCGTGCGGCCGTCCCGGGACGCGACGATCCCTGTGCCGCCGGGCCTCCCGTGCCCCGCGGTCCGCGCCCCCGGTGCGGGGACATGGCTCCACCATCCAGGGCTCAGAGCCATATCAACAGACAAATGTGCCGATTCCCAGGAATGCGAACGCCTCGGAGGCACAAAGTGTCTCCGAGGCGTTCGATGCGCCCGGCGCGGGTTTGGTTCCCGCGCCGGAGGCGACTTAGCGCTTGCTGAACTGCGGGGCCTTGCGGGCCTTCTTCAGACCGGCCTTCTTCCGCTCGACCGCGCGGTCGTCACGGGTCAGGAAGCCGGCCTTCTTCAGCGGGCCGCGGTTGTTGTCCACGTCCGCCTCGTTGAGCGCGCGGGCGACGCCCAGGCGCAGGGCACCGGCCTGGCCGGAGATGCCGCCGCCGCTGATGCGGGCCACGACGTCGTACCGGTTGTCCAGCTCGAGCACCTTGAAGGGCTCGTTGACTTCCTGCTGGTGCACCTTGTTGGGGAAGTAGCCCTCAAGGGTGCGGCCGTTGATCTTCCACTTGCCGCTGCCCGGAACGATCCGGACACGGGCGATGGACTGCTTGCGGCGGCCGGTGCCGGCGGCCGGCTGCGGGTCGCCGAAGCGCGAGGCGAGCGACTCGGAGGTGTACTCCGACTCGGGGGTCTCGGACTCGAAGGTCGTGATCTCCTCGAAGGTCTCTTCACCCTCGACGACGGTCTCGGCAGTGGTCTCAGCCACGATTCTCCTCAGATTCTTTCTGGTAGCTGGTGGCCGGTACTACTGCGCGACCTGGGTGATCTCGAACGGCACCGGCTGCTGGGCAGCGTGCGGGTGCTGGTCGCCCGAGTAGACCTTCAGCTTCGAGAGCATCTGACGGCCCAGGGTGTTCTTCGGGAGCATGCCCTTGATGGCCTTCTCCACGGCCTTCTCCGGGTTCTTGTCGAGCAGCTCGTCGTAGCGCACGGAGCGCAGGCCGCCCGGGTACCCGGAGTGGCGGTACGCCATCTTCTGGGTCTTCTTGTTGCCCGACAGGTGCACCTTGTCGGCGTTGATGATGATGACGAAGTCACCGGTGTCGACGTGCGGGGCGTAGATGGGCTTGTGCTTGCCCCGCAGGAGGGTCGCGGCCTGGGTGGCCAGACGGCCCAGGACAACGTCCTGCGCGTCGATTACGTGCCACTGGCGGGTGACATCGCCGGGCTTGGGGCTGAACGTACGCACGGTCGCCTTCGCTTCTTCAGTGATGGTGTCTCCACGAGCCCGTGAGGGGCCGGGGAAACGGGTCCTTGTACAAGGCCACCCGGACGATCAGGCCAGCCCTGGCGGCATTCGGGGACGCAACCCGTCTGCCTGCCGCTGGTCATCGGCCCGGTGGACCGGCGTAAGGGCCCCTCACGTGAGATAGAGCAAGCCAATACGCATAACGACATCGAAGAATACCCGCGCGCCCCCGTACGGGTCAAAACGCGTCGGATTCCCGGGCCGGGAGGGGCCGTTCGGGACCCGTGGGGACCGGGCGTCCGCCGGGCCCTACCGCTTGCGCTCGACCCGCCGCTCGTCCCAGACCGGCTCGGTGGACTCCCTGACCAGACCGTCGGACCCGAAGACCAGATAGCGGTCGAAACTGCGCGCGAACCACCGGTCGTGCGTCACCGCGAGCACCGTGCCGTCGTACGACTCCAGGCCCTCCTGAAGGGCCTCGGCGCTCTCCAGGTCGAGGTTGTCCGTGGGCTCGTCCAGCAGCAGCGCGGTGGTCCCGGCCAGCTCCATGAGCAGGATCTGGAAGCGGGCCTGCTGCCCGCCGGAGAGCTTGTCGAAGGGCTGGTCGCCCTGCCGCTCCAGCTCGTACCGCCGCAGGACGCCCATGGCGCGGCCCCGGTCGTGCGCGTGGTCGCCCCACAGGATGTCGACCAGGGTGCGGCCGAGCAGTTCCGGGTGCGCGTGGGTCTGCGCGAAGTGGCCGGGCACCACCCGCGCGCCGAGCTTGAACGTCCCGGTGTGCGCGACGCTCCCGTCCCCGGCGAGCAGCCGCAGGAAGTGCGACTTCCCCGAGCCGTTGGAGCCGAGCACCGCGACCCGCTCGCCGTAGTAGACCTCCAGGTCGAACGGCTTCATCAGACCGGTCAGCTCCAGCTTCTCGCAGGTGACCGCCCGTACGCCGGTACGTCCGCCGCGCAGCCGCATCCGGATGTCCTGCTCGCGCGGCGGCTCCTGCGGGGCGCCCCCGTCCTCGAACCGCTTCAGCCGGGTCTGCGCCGCGTGGTAGCGGGACGCCATGTCGGGGCTGTTCGCCGCCTGCTGGCGTAGCCGCAGCACCATCGCCTTGAGCTTGGCGTGCTCCTCCTCCCAGCGCCGCCGCAGCTCCTCGAAGCGCGCGAAGCGCTCCTTGCGGGCCTCGTGGAAGGTGTCGAAACCGCCGCCGTGCACCCACACCGTGGACCCGGCCGGGCCGGTCTCGACGGCGACGATCTTCTGCGCGCTGCGGGCCAGCAGTTCCCGGTCGTGGCTGACGAACAGCACGGTCTTCTTGGTGAGGGCGAGCTGCTCCTCCAGCCAGCGCTTGCCCGGCACGTCCAGGTAGTTGTCCGGCTCGTCGAGCAGCAGCGTCTCGTCGGGACCGCGCAGCAGGGCCTCCAGAACCAGCCGTTTCTGCTCACCGCCCGAAAGCGTCTTCACCTCGCGCCACTGCGCCCGCTCGTACGGCACGCCGAGCGCGGCCATCGTGCACATGTCCCACAGGGTCTCGGCCTCGTAGCCGCGCGCCTCGGCCCATTCGGCCAGGGCGTGCGCGTACGCCATCTGCGCCGGTTCGTCGTCCTGCGCCATGATCGCCAGCTCGGCCGCGTCGACCGCCTTGGCGGCGGTCCGGATCCGCGGGTGCGCGACGGACACCAGCAGGTCACGTACGGTGCGGTCGTCGCGGACGCTGCCGACGAACTGCCGCATCACCCCGAGGCCGCCGCTGACCGTGACCGTGCCGCCGTGCGGCTTGATCTCGCCGGAGATCAGCCGCAGCAGCGTGGTCTTGCCCGCGCCGTTGGCGCCGACCAGCGCGACCACGGCGCCGTCGCCCACCCGGAACGAGACGTCGCCGAGCAGCGCCCGCCCATCCGGCAGGTAGTACTCCAAGTGCGCTGCTTCCACATGTCCCATGTCCTGGATTCTCCCTGTGGGGCGCGATCCGCCCCAACTCGTTTTCGTGAGGTCTCCACCGGCGCGTTCACCGGTGCGTTCTCCGGTGTGTTCACCGGTGTGTTCACCGGAATATGTGCGCGGCCTGACCGGCAATATGATGCGCGGCATGACTGATGGGCCCGGACAGCAGCCGCAGCCTCCGCAGGAACCCCCCACGAGCGCCCCCGAGGGCGAGCGCGAGGTCCTTGAGGGACGCGTCATCCCCTCTCGGCCCCAGCCGCGCCACGCCGCCGCCCAGGCACCCCCGCAGCAGCCGTCGCCGTACGACGCGCAGGCGCCGCAGGGCCCGCAGCCGCCGTCGGGCCCGGCCGCCGACCAGCCGGCCGGGCCGCCGGGGGGCTACGCGGACGACCCGCGGCGCGGGTTCCGCCACGAGCCGGGACAGTCGCAGCCGCAGGCACCCTCGTCCGGTCCCGCGTGGTCGCCGCAGGCCGAGCAGCCGGGCGCGTACCAGGTACGGCCCGGCGTCCCCGGCCAGGGCGCGGCCCGGCCGCACGCCTCGCTGCCGCCCGCCGCCGCGGCGCCGGGTGCCGCCGAGACCCCCGCGGCTCCCGCGCCGCCGCCCGGCCCCGCCCCCGCGCGGCCCACCGGCCCGACAGGCCCGCGGCCGGCCGCCCAGGGCGCACCCCGAAGCCCGTCGCAGAGCCCCCAGGGCGCCCCGCAGGGCGCGCCCGGCATGGGCACCCACCGTCAGCCCTTCCCGCGCCAGCAGCGCGGCGCGGGACAGCGTCGACAAGGGGCGCACACGCCCGCCTCAGGGCCGGGCGGCCCGCCCTCGGGCGGGACACCCGACTGGGGCGCGCTCGCCGAGCAGCAGGCCGCCAGCGGCGCCAAGCGGCGCAAGCTGATGATGCTCGGCGGCGGGATCGTCGCCGTCGCGGTGATAGCGGGCGGCGTCGCCACCGCCGTCGTCATGTCGGGCGGCTCGGACGACGAGCCGGTGGCCGGCCCGTCCTCGGCCACCAGCGGCGCCACGTCGCAGTCGCCGCTGCCGCCCGCGCCCTCGTTCTCCTCGGTCGCTCCCCCGCCGCCGCCCAACCCGCTGGACTTCATCTCCACCGCCGCCAAGGACACCGCCCCGATCACCGTGGGCGGCCTCTTCCCCGGCAAGCAGTTCCGGATCGGCGGCAACGTCTACTCCCAGACCGCCGCTGCCACCACCGCCAAGTGCGCCGACGGCGCCCGCAGCGAGCTGGCCGCCGCCCTCACCGCCAACGGCTGCCGCAAGCTGATCCGCGCCACCTACGTACGCGGCGGCGTGGCCGTCACCGTCGGCGTCGCCGTCTTCGACGACACCGCCCACGCGGCGAAGGTGCAGAAGACCGCCCACTACCTCGGCCCGCTCAACGGCGGCGGCATCAAGGACTTCTGCCACGCCGTCGCCTGCCAGATGACGTCCAACGCCGTCGGCCGCTACGCCTACTTCACCATCTCCGGCTTCAAGACCGGCAAGACCCTCACCAAGGCCGACACCACCGCCAGGCAGGCCGCCAACGACGCCTCCGACTTCGCCTTCCAGCGCGTCATCCAGCGCGGCCGCGACGCCGCGAGCGCCGCTACCCCGTAACGGCGGCAGCGGGCGCGGCGGGGGCGCACGGCAGGGTCCGTCTGTTGCGGGCCTCCACCGAGCGGGCGGCCAGCTGGTCGTCCGCCGGGTAGCCGACCTCTTCCAGGGTGAGGCCGTGCGGGCGCAGGACCTTGACGGCGGAGTGGCGCTCGCGCCCGGCCAGGACCTCGCCGGGGAAGCCGACCGGGCGGTGGCCGTCGCCGACCAGGATCATCGCGCCGATCAGCGCGCGCACCATGTTGTGGCAGAAGGCGTCGGCGCGGACCGTGGCGACCGCGAGACCGTCGGCCGTACGCTCCCAGCGCAGGTCGAGCAGGGTGCGGATGGTCGTGGCGCCCTCGCGCTTCTTGCAGTACGCGGCGAAGTCGTGCTCGCCGAGCAGGAGTTCGGCCGCCGCGTTCATCCGGTCGACGTCCACCGGACGGTCGTGCCACAGCACGTGGCCGCGCAGCAGCGGGTCCACACCGCCGGGGTGGTCGCCGACGCGGTAGGCGTACCGCCGCCAAACCGCCGAGAACCGCGCGTTGAACCCGGCGGGGGCCGCCGAGACGTCCCAGACGCGTACGTCCCACGGCAGCCGTCCGGCCAGCCGCCGGCGCAGATTGCCGCCCTCGGCCGCCCACACGTCCGCGGGCAGGTCCACATGCGCCACCTGCCCGCGCGCGTGCACCCCGGCGTCGGTGCGCCCCGCGACGGTCAGCTCCACCGGCTCCGCCATCCGTAGCACCGTCGGGATCGCCGCCTCCAACTCCCCCTGCACGGTCCGCCGGGTGCGCTGCTTGGCCCACCCGGAGAAGTCCGTACCGTCGTAGGCCAGATCCAGCCGCACCCGTACGGCGCCGGGCGCCACCTCGTCGCTCACGCGCGCATTCCTCTCAGCGGGATCAGGGGACTCTGGGGACCCTGGGGACTTCGGGGGCCGGGGATCGCGGGGACCAGCGGAACGGGCCCGTACCCCTCCGGCAGAGGGGTACGGGCCCGCGGGGTCGCTCCCGGGGTCTCAGAACGCTCAGGCGTCCTTGGACTCCTTGGGCTCCTCGTCGGCCGGAGCGGCGTCCTCGACCGCGTCGTCCGCGGTCTCGGGCGTGGCGTCCGCCGGCTCGGAGTCCTTCTTGAGGTCGGCCAGAGCCTCGTCACCGGCGCGGTCCTTGGCGGAACGCTTGGTGGCGGCCTCGGCCTCGCCCGTGGCGGCCTGCGCCACGGTCAGCGCCTCGACCAGCTCGATGACGGCCATCGGCGCGTTGTCGCCGCGGCGGTTACCGACCTTGGTGATCCGGGTGTAGCCACCCGGGCGGTTCTCGTACCGCGGCGCGATCTCGGTGAAGAGCGTGTGGACGACGCTCTTGTCCGTGATCGTCTGCAGCACCTGGCGACGGTTGTGCATGTCGCCCTTCTTCGCCTTCGTGATCAGCCGCTCCGCGACCGGACGCAGACGGCGCGCCTTGGCCTCGGTGGTCTTGATCCTGCCGTGCTCGAACAGCGACTTCGCGAGGTTCGCGAGCAGCAGCTTCTCGTGCGCGGCGCCGCCGCCGAGGCGGGCACCCTTCGCGGGCTGAGGCATGGTCTTTCTCCTTCTCCGCTGCACCGGCCGTACGAGGTACCGATGTCAGTGCGAACTGGCGGCTGCCAGCTCGATGGGGGTCCGGGGCGGGGCCCCGGTGCCCTCCCCGTTCGGTGCGAACCGGGAAGGCGCCCGGCGACGGCCGGGACCAGGGGTCCCGGCCGCGCCGGAGGCGATCAGTACTGCTCGGTCTCCACGAAACCGGCGTCCACGTCGTCGTCGGCGCCGAAGGCGTCGGCGGCGGCGGTGGGGTCGAATCCGGGCGGGCTGTCCTTGAGGGCCAGGCCCATGCCGGCCAGCTTCGCCTTGACCTCGTCGATCGACTTCGCGCCGAAGTTGCGGATGTCGAGCAGGTCGGCCTCGGAGCGTGCCACGAGCTCACCCACGGAGTGGATGCCCTCGCGCTTGAGGCAGTTGTAGGAGCGGACGGTGAGTTCCAGCTCCTCGATCGGCAGCGCCAGGTCAGCGGCCAGGGCGGCGTCCGTGGGGGACGGGCCCATGTCGATGCCCTCGGCGTCGACGTTCAGCTCGCGGGCCAGGCCGAACAGCTCGACCAGGGTCTTGCCCGCGGACGCCATGGCGTCACGGGGGCGCATGGCCTGCTTGGTCTCGACGTCGACGATCAGCTTGTCGAAGTCGGTGCGCTGCTCGACACGGGTCGCCTCGACCTTGTAGGTGACCTTGAGCACCGGGCTGTAGATGGAGTCGACCGGGATGCGGCCGATCTCCTGGCCCTGCTGCTTGTTCTGCACCGCGGAAACGTAGCCGCGACCGCGCTCGACGGTCAGCTCCATCTCCAGCTTGCCCTTGGCGTTCAGCGTCGCCAGGACCAGGTCGGGGTTGTGCACCTCGACACCGGCCGGGGGCGCGATGTCGGCGGCGGTGACGACACCCGGGCCCTGCTTGCGCAGGTACATCACGACCGGCTCGTCGTGCTCCGAGGAGACGACGAGCTGCTTGATGTTGAGGATGACGTCGGTCACGTCCTCCTTGACGCCCGGCACGGTGGTGAACTCGTGCAGGACACCGTCGACCCGGATGCTGGTGACAGCGGCACCGGGGATCGAGGAGAGGAGCGTACGGCGGAGCGAGTTGCCGAGGGTGTAGCCGAAGCCCGGCTCCAGCGGCTCGATCACGAACCGGGAGCGGAATTCGTCGACGACCTCTTCGGTCAACGAGGGACGCTGAGCGATCAGCATGAGTGTCGGTCCTTCATTCGTGGGCGCCCGCTATTTGACGCCCCCTGTACTACGAGGATACGGGCGGTACGACGGTTGCCCGTCGTACCGCCCGGCATCGCCTCGGTCCGTACGCCGAAGTAATTGCTTACTTCGAGTACAGCTCGACGATGAGCTGCTCCTGCACCTGGGTGTCGATCACCTGGCGCTCGGGCAGGCTGTGCACGAGGATCCGCAGCTTGCCGGCGTTGGCTTCGAGCCACGCGGGCACGGTCTTGTCGCCGGCCTCGCCCTGGGCCACCGCGAACGGGGTCAGGTTGCGGGACGACTCGCGGACCTCGACGATGTCGCTCACGGACACACGGGCCGACGGGATGTCGGTCTTGCGGCCGTTGACGGTGATGTGTCCGTGACGGACGAGCTGCCGCGCGTGGTCGCGGGACTTGGCGAAGCCGGCCCGGTACACCACGTTGTCGAGGCGGGTCTCAAGGATGCGCAGAAGGTTCTCACCGGTCTTGCCGGACTTCTGGTTCGCTTCCTTGTAGTAGTTCACGAACTGCTTCTCGAGGACACCGTAGATGCGCGCGCACTTCTGCTTCTCACGAAGCTGGAGAAGGTACTCGCTGTCCTTGGTGCGCCCGCGTCCGTGCTCACCCGGGGGGTAAGGACGGATCTCGATCGGGCACTTCGCGCTCTCGCACTTGCTCCCCTTGAGGAAGAGCTTCTGCTTCTCCCGACGGCAACGCTTGCAGTCGGCCCCGGTGTAACGCGCCATTGTCTCGTGTCTCCTGTATCAGCTTGTCAGACGCGGCGGCGCTTGGGCGGGCGGCAGCCGTTGTGCGGGGTCGGGGTGACGTCCTGGATCGAACCGACCTCGAGGCCCGTGGCCTGGAGGGAGCGGATCGCGGTCTCGCGGCCGGAGCCGGGACCCTTCACGAAGACGTCGACCTTGCGCATGCCGTGCTCCTGCGCCCGGCGGGCGGCCGACTCGGCGGCCATCTGCGCGGCGAAGGGGGTGGACTTGCGCGAGCCCTTGAAGCCGACGTGGCCGGCGGAGGCCCAGGAGATCACGTTGCCCGCGGGGTCGGTGATCGAGACGATCGTGTTGTTGAACGTGCTCTTGATGTGGGCGTGCCCATGAGCGACGTTCTTCTTTTCCTTGCGGCGCACCTTCTTGGCTGCGCCCTGACGGCCCTTAGGAGGCATGTGTCAACTTCTCCCGGTGGAGGTGGTCGGTCCTACAGCGAAGACCGCTGATGAGCGTCCGCTGAGGACTACTTCTTGCCCGGCTTCTTCTTACCGGCGATGGCGCGACGCGGACCCTTGCGGGTACGGGCGTTGGTGTGAGTGCGCTGACCGTGGACCGGCAGGCCACGACGGTGGCGCAGACCCTGGTAGCAGCCGATTTCCACCTTGCGGCGGATGTCGGCCTGCACCTCGCGACGGAGGTCACCCTCGGTCTTGAAGTTGGCATCGACGTACTCGCGCAGCTTGACGAGGTCTTCCTCGGCCAGGTCGCGGACGCGGATGTCGGGGTTCACACCGGTCTCCTTCAGCACCTGCTGGGAGCGGGAGCGCCCGATGCCGAAGACGTAGGTGAGGGCGATCTCCACGCGCTTCTCACGCGGGAGGTCAACGCCTGAAAGGCGTGCCATTTTCTTGGCTCCTGATGGTTTCGGAGGTCTTCCGCAGTACCGGCTCCTGACCGCCGACCGCTCGTGTGCTGAGCGGTGGTACGACCAGGTCCCCGGCCTCCGCCGGAGGTGTCATCCCCTTGTGGCAGGAGATGGGCACTGCGTATGTACGTGTGTGCGTCGCGCGAAGTTCTGCGGATGCAGGTAGGTCGGCGTGCGTCAGCCCTGGCGCTGCTTGTGGCGCAGGTTGTCGCAGATGACCATGACCCGGCCGTGACGGCGGATCACCTTGCACTTGTCGCAGATCTTCTTGACGCTCGGCTTGACCTTCATGAGGTGAGGTTCTCCGGGTCTTGAGATCTACTCGTTGCTACTTGTATCGGTAGACGATCCGTCCGCGCGTCAGGTCGTACGGAGAGAGCTCCACAACGACCCGGTCATCCGGGAGGATGCGGATGTAGTGCATCCGCATCTTGCCGCTGATGTGCGCGAGGACCTTGTGACCGTTCTGCAGCTCCACCTTGAACATCGCGTTCGGCAGAGACTCGATCACGGTGCCCTCGATTTCGATGGCGCCTTGCTTTTTGGCCATGTCCTGCTTTCGGGATCGGCTACCTTGGTCGGCCCCAGACATGCCAAAAGACACGCGAGAGCCGACGTGTCAGTCTACGTCACGCCACCCGGAAAGACGAATCAGGGATGTATGCCCTGCCCCGAAGATCCTTAAGCAGGGGAACGTCAGACCGGTGGATCATCACGCCAGCGGGTCCGGAGCGGTCGTGATGCCGTACTCGGCCAGTTTGGCCTTGCCGCAGTCCTCGGCGGTCAGGACGAGGGGGCCGTCCTCGGTGAGGGCGATGGAGTGCTCCCAGTGGGAGGACCAGGAGCCGTCGTCGGACTTGACCGTCCACTCGTCGGCGAGGACGTGAGTGCGGGGGGTGCCGAGGGTGACCATCGGCTCGATGGCGAGGCAGACGCCGGGGATCAGCTTGATGCCGCGCCCGCGCTTCTTGGTGACGTAGTTCAGCAGGTGCGGGTCCATGTGCATCTGGGTGCCGATGCCGTGGCCCCCGTAGTCCTCGACGATGCCGTACTTGCCGGAGGCGGGCCGCGGCTGGCGGCGGATGTAGCCCTCGATCGCCTTGGAGATGTCCTCCAACCGGTTGCCCTTGCGGAAGGCGGCGATGCCCGCCCACATGGACTCCTCGGTGACCCGGCTCAGCTCGATCAGCTCCGGCGCGTGCCCGCTGCCCACGAAGCACGTGAAGGCCGCGTCGCCGTGCCAGCCGTCCACGATGGCACCGGCGTCGATGGCGATCATGTCGCCGTCCTTGAGCACCGTCTCGCGGTCCGGGATGCCGTGCACCACCACGTCGTTGACCGACGTGCAGATGTTGCCGGGGAAGCCGCCGTACCCCAGGAAGTTCGGCTTGGCGCCGTGGTCGGCGATCACCTTCGCGGCGACCTCGTCCAGGTCCTTGGTGGTGGCGCCGGGCACCGCCGCGGCGCGCGTCGCCCGGTGGATCGCCGCCACGACCAACCCGGCCTCGCGCATCTTGGCGATCTGCTCGGGGGTCTTGATCTCCACCATGACGGCTGGCGCCTTCCTCGTGTACGTCAGTGCTCGGGCACCGCCCGCCCCTCGAGGACGGCATGTGCCCACTCAACGATACGGCCGTGGCGCCCGTCAGGGCACCACGGCCGATGCCGTGCTCTGCGGCGGCTACCGCCGCTCGCCCGCGCGCAGCGCGTCCATCGCGCGCTGCGTGACCTCGGCCACCGGGCCGAGCGCCGAGATCGTCACCACAAGGTCCTGCTGCTTGTAGTAGTCGATGATCGGCTCGGTCTCGCGGTGGTAGACCTCGATCCGGTTGCGGACCTTGTCCTCCGCGTCGTCGCTGCGCTGGTACAGCTCGCCCCCGCAGACGTCGCAGACGCCCTCGGTGGCGGGTTTGCTGTACTCGACATGGAAGACGTGCGCGCTGTTGTTGCGGCACACCCGGCGGCCGGCGATCCGCTTGACGACCTCGTCCTCGGGGACCTCCAGGTCGAGCACACCGTCGAGCGCGATCCCGTGCCCGGCCATGTACGCGTCCAGCGCGCGGGCCTGGAACTCGTTGCGCGGAAAGCCGTCGAGCAGGAAGCCCTCCGCCGCGTCCGCCTGCTCCAGGCGGTCCTCCGCCATGCCGATGGTGATCTCGTCAGGTACCAGGTCACCGGCGTCCATGAACGCCTTCGCCTGCTTGCCCAGGTCGGTCCCTTGACTGATGTTGGCGCGGAACAGGTCTCCCGTGGAGATGTGCGGGATCGACAGGTTCTTGGCGAGGAACGCGGCCTGCGTCCCCTTGCCCGCGCCGGGGGGACCGACCAGGACGATTCGCATCAGCGGAGGAACCCTTCGTAGTTACGCTGCTGGAGCTGGCTCTCGATCTGCTTCACCGTCTCCAGACCGACACCCACGATGATCAGGATGCTGGTGCCGCCCAGCGGGAAGCTGCCGTTGCTCCCGTTGAAGACCGCGATGGCGACCGTTGGCACGAGAGCGATGAGACCCAGATACAGCGATCCCGGCCACGTGATGCGATTCAGCACGTAACTCAGGTACTCCGCGGTGGGGCGGCCGGCCCGGATGCCGGGGATGAAGCCACCGTACTTCTTCATATTATCCGCCACTTCCTCGGGGTTAAACGAGATAGCGACGTAGAAGAAGGCGAAGAACACGATCAGCAGGAAGTAGGCGGCCATGTAGATCGGGTGGTCGCCCTTGGTCATGTTGCGGCTGATCCACTGCGCCCAGCCCGCGGTCGACCCGGAGAACTGCACGATCAGCGCCGGGATGTAGAGCAGCGACGACGCGAAGATGACCGGGATCACACCCGCCTGATTGACCTTCAGGGGGATGTACGTGGAGGTGCCGCCGTACGAGCGGCGGCCGATCATGCGCTTCGCGTACTGCACCGGAATTCGGCGCTGGGCCTGTTCGACGAAGACCACCAGGCCGACCATCGCGAGACCGACGGCGATCACCGCGAGGAACTCCACCCAGCCGCCGGCGATCTTGCCGGAGACCTTGATCGCCCACAGCGAGCCGGGGAATCCGGCGGCGATGGCCACGAACATCAGGATCGACATGCCGTTGCCGATGCCCTTGTCGGTGATCAGCTCGCCGAGCCACATGATCATCACGGTGCCCGCGGTCATGGTGGTCACCATGGTCACGGTGGTGAAGATCGACTGGTTCGGCACGATGTCGAACTTGTTCTGGCAACTGGAGAACAGGCTGCCGGAGCGGGCGGTGGCGACGAGGCCGGTGCCCTGGAGGACCGCGAGCGCGACGGTCAGGTACCGGGTGTACTGCGTGATCTTGGTGGTGCCCGCCTGGCCCTCCTTCTTGAGGGCCTCCAGGCGTGGGATCACCACCGTGAGGAGCTGCAGGATGATGCTCGCCGTGATGTACGGCATGATCCCGAGCGCGAAGATCGTGAGCTGGAGAAGAGCGCCGCCGCTGAACATGTTCACCAGGCCGAAGAGGCTGTTGCTGCTCTTCGTGTCCTTAATGCACTGGTTGACCACCGAGTAGTCGATCCCCGGCACCGGAACATGCGCACCGAGGCGATAGATCACCACGATGCCCAACGTGAACAGCAGCTTCTTCCGCAGGTCGGGCGTCCTGAACGCCCGTGCGAACGCGGTGAGCACGGTGCCTCCTGCACCCCCCGCGCACGGCGGAAGGACGGTCTGATGAGGTACTGACTGATACGGGCAGATACGGCGCTGGCCATACGGCTGTACCACCCGCGAAAGCACACAGGCTCTGCGAACAGTAACAACCGACGTCACCCTACCCGCGAGGCGGGCTCCCTAGGAATGACCAATCGGCCAAGGAAATACAAGGAAACAACGACCGGGGATGCCCCTAGGTGCTGGGCATCCCCGGTCGTCGTGTGACATCTGACTCAGATGAGTTCGGTCACGGTACCGCCGGCGGCGGTGATCTTCTGCTGGGCGGACCCGGAAACCGCGTCCACGGTCACCTGGAGCGCCACGGTCACCTCGCCGGTGCCGAGCACCTTGACGAGCTGGTTCTTGCGTACCGCGCCCTTGGCGACCAGATCGGCCACCGTGACCTCGCCACCCTCGGGGTAGAGGGTCGCGAGCTTGTCCAGGTTGACGACCTGGTACTCGGTGCGGAACGGGTTCTTGAAGCCCTTGAGCTTCGGGAGACGCATGTGGAGGGGCATCTGCCCGCCCTCGAAGCGCTCCGGAACCTGGTAGCGGGCCTTGGTGCCCTTGGTGCCACGACCGGCCGTCTTGCCCTTGGACGCCTCGCCACGACCCACACGGGTCTTGGCGGTCTTGGCGCCGGGGGCCGGACGGAGGTTGTGGATCTTGATCGGGCTTTCGTTACCCATGATCAGTCGACCTCCTCGACCGTGACGAGGTGGCGGACGGTCTGGACCATGCCGCGGATCTCCGGCCGGTCCTCCTTGACCACCACGTCGTTCAGCCGCTTCAGGCCGAGCGACCGCAGGGTGTCACGGTGGTTCTGCTTGCTGCCGATGTAGGACTTGGTCTGGGTGACCTTGAGGCGAGCCATTACGCACCCACCCCGGCACGCGCACGCAGCAGGGCGGCGGGCGCGACGTCCTCGATCGGCAGACCGCGGCGGGCGGCGATCTCCTCGGGGCGCTGAAGCCCCTGGAGCGCGGCCACCGTGGCGTGCACGATGTTGATCGCGTTGTCCGAGCCGAGGCTCTTGGACAGCACGTCGTGGATACCGGCGCACTCCAGAACGGCGCGCACCGGGCCACCGGCGATCACACCGGTACCGGGGGAAGCGGGCTTGAGCAGGACGACGCCCGCGGCCTTCTCGCCCTGGATCGGGTGCGGGATGGTGCCCTGGATACGGGGGACCTTGAAGAAGTGCTTCTTGGCCTCCTCCACACCCTTGGCGATGGCGGCCGGCACCTCCTTGGCCTTGCCGTAACCGACACCCACGGTGCCGTCACCGTCGCCCACCACGACCAGCGCGGTGAAGCTGAAGCGACGACCACCCTTCACAACCTTGGCGACGCGATTGATCGCGACGACACGCTCGACATAGGCGGTCTTCTCGGCCTGCTGGCCGCCGTCCCGCCGGTCCTTACGGTCCCGTCGCTCGCCGCCACCGGCACCGCTTCCGCGGCGCTGGGGTCCAGCCATTGGAATTACCTCTCTTCGTTTTCCGCTAGCTACGGAACCGGATCAGAACTTCAGTCCGGCTTCGCGGGCGGCGTCCGCCAGGGCGGCGATGCGCCCCGCGTACTGGTTGCCGCCACGGTCGAACACGACAGCCTCGACGCCCTTGGCCTTCGCACGCTCGGCCACGAGCTGGCCGACCTGCTTGGCCTTGGCGCTCTTGTCGCCTTCGCCGCCGCGGATGGACGCGTCGAGGGTCGACGCGGACGCGAGCGTGTGGCCCGCGAGATCGTCGATGACCTGCGCCACGATGCCACGGTTGGAACGGGTCACGACCAGACGCGGACGCGCCTCCGTGCCCGAGACCCGCTTGCGGACGCGGATGTGGCGACGCTTGAGTGCCGCACCCTTGTACGCCTTGCCCTTGGCGATCTTCACACCGTATGCCATGGCTACTTACCAGCCTTTCCGACCTTGCGGCGGATGACCTCGCCGGCGTACTTGACGCCCTTGGCCTTGTACGGGTCGGGCTTCCGCAGCTTGCGGATGTTGGCGGCCACCTCGCCGACCTTCTGCTTGTCGATGCCCTCGACGGAGAACTTCGTCGGGTTCTCGACCTTGAAGGAGATCCCCTCGGGGGCCTCGACGAGAATCGGGTGGCTGTAGCCCAGGGCGAACTCCAGGTTGGAGCCCTTCGCCTGGACGCGGTAGCCGACACCGCTGATTTCGAGCTGCTTGCTGTAGCCCGCGGTCACGCCGGTGATCATGTTCGCCACCAGCGTGCGGGACAGGCCGTGCAGGGCCTTCGAGACACGCTCGTCGTTGGGGCGGGTGACCAGCAGAGTGCCGTCCTCGCCCTTGGCGATCTCGATCGGCGCGGCAACGGTGTGCGAAAGGGAACCCTTGGGGCCCTTCACAGCGACCGTGCGGCCGTCGATGGTGACGTCCACTCCGGCGGGAACCGAGATGGGCAGCTTGCCGATGCGCGACATTGCTATACCTCGCTTTCCCGGTTACCAGACGTAGGCGAGGACTTCCCCACCCACGCCCTTCTTCTGCGCCTGCTGGCCGGTGAGCAGCCCGTGGGACGTGGAGATGATCGCCACGCCCAGGCCGCCGAGCACCTTCGGCAGGTTGGTGGACTTCGCGTAGACCCGCAGACCAGGCTTGCTGATCCGCTTGATCCCGGCGATGGAGCGCTGCCGCTCCGGACCGAACTTCAGCTCGAGGATGAGGTTCTTGCCGACCTCGGCGTCCTCGACCTTCCAGCCGGTGATGTAACCCTCCTGCTGGAGGATCTCCGCGATGTGCGACTTGATCTTGCTGAACGGCATCTCGACGTCGTCGTGGTACGCCGAGTTGGCGTTACGCAGACGGGTCAGCATGTCCGCGATGGGGTCGGTCATGGTCATGAGTTGGCCCTGGGCCTCTCTCGCCGGGGTTTCCTATCTGTGCCATCCCTCTCCCCGAGAGGTGCGCCGCGCGGTGGCGGACACGTCGGGACGGGTGCGGTACGGGGACCTACGGCGTAGTAAGTCGAATCGGGCGGCGGACGCCCAACCCTTCTACCTTACGGGAAAAAGGTTGGGCCCCCGACCGTCCAGATGCTTACCGAGAGTTCCTGGTGATCCGGATTGCCCGGACTACCAGGAGCTCTTGGTCACGCCCGGCAGCTCGCCACGGTGGGCCATCTCACGAAGGCACACGCGGCACAGGCCGAACTTGCGGTAGACGGAGTGCGGCCGGCCGCAGCGCTGGCAGCGGTTGTACGCGCGCACAGCGAACTTCGGCTTACGAGCGGCCTTGGCAATGAGAGCCTTCTTCGCCACGGCTCACGCCTCCTTGAACGGGAAGCCGAGGTGACGAAGGAGGGCGCGGCCCTCATCGTCGTTGGTCGCCGTGGTGACCACGGTGATGTCCATACCCCGGACGCGGTCGATCTTGTCCTGGTCGATCTCGTGGAACATGACCTGCTCCGTGAGACCGAAGGTGTAGTTGCCCCGGCCGTCGAACTGCTTCGGCGACAGACCGCGGAAGTCGCGGATACGCGGGAGCGCGAGCGACAGCAGGCGGTCCAGGAACTCCCACATGCGGTCACCGCGGAGGGTGACGTGGGCGCCGATCGGCTGACCCTCACGCAGCTTGAACTGCGCGATGGACTTCCGGGCCTTGGTGACCTGCGGCTTCTGGCCGGTGATCGTGGCGAGGTCGCGGATGGCGCCCTCGATCAGCTTGGAGTCGCGGGCGGCGTCGCCCACACCCATGTTGACCACGATCTTGGTGAGACCGGGAATCTGCATGACGTTCTCGTACGAGAACTCGTCGCGCAGCTTGCCCGCGATCTCCTCGCGGTAGCGCGTCTTGAGACGCGGCTGTGCGTGCGTCGTAGCGGTGTCAGTCATCAGATGTCCTCACCGGTCCGCTTGGCAACGCGGATCTTGTTGCCCTCGTCGTCGAACCGGTAGCCGACGCGGGTCACGACCTTGTTGCCGTCCTTCTCAACAACGAGCTGCACGTTGCTGACGTGGATGGGCGCCTCGGTGGTGATGATGCCGCCGGTCTTCGAACCGCGGTCGGTCTGGCCGGCCTTGGTGTGCTTCTTGACCCGGTTGACACCCTCGACGAGGACACGGTCGAGCGCGGGGTAGGCAACGATGACCTTGCCCTGCTTGCCCTTGTCCTTACCGGTGATGACCTGGACCAGGTCGCCCTTCTTGATCTTCATCGGTTACAGCACCTCCGGCGCGAGCGAGACGATCTTCATGAACTTCTTCTCGCGCAGCTCACGGCCCACCGGGCCGAAGATACGGGTGCCGCGGGGGTCGCCGTCGTTCTTGAGGATGACGGCGGCGTTCTCGTCGAACCGGATGTACGAGCCGTCGGCGCGACGGCGCTCCTTGACGGTCCGGACGATGACCGCCTTGACGACCTCGCCCTTCTTCACGTTGCCACCGGGGATCGCGTCCTTGACGGTGGCGACGATGACGTCACCGATTCCCGCGTAGCGGCGACCCGAGCCACCGAGAACACGGATGCAAAGGATCTCCTTGGCACCAGTGTTGTCGGCGACACGAAGTCGCGACTCCTGCTGGATCACGTCTATCTCCTGTTTGTCGCGTCGGTTCCCGGCGGGGCCCACTCACGGGGAGCGGGCCACCGCCGAGCCTGACGGAACGGTCCTGAGGGAGTGCCCTCAGGGATTACTTGGCCTTCTCGAGGATCTCGACGACGCGCCACCGCTTGGTCGCGGAGGTCGGCCGGGTCTCCATGAGGAGGACCCGGTCGCCGATGCCCGCGGCGTTCTGCTCGTCGTGCGCCTTGAGCTTGTTGGTGCGGCGGATGACCTTGCCGTACAGGGCGTGCTTCACACGGTCCTCGACGGCGACCACTACGGTCTTGTCCATCTTGTCGCTGACCACAAGGCCCTCGCGGGTCTTGCGGAAGCCGCGCTGCTCGTCGGTCGTCTCAGTCACATTCTTCTCGCTCATCAGGCGCTCTCCACCGTCTCCACCGTCTCGATGCCCAGCTCACGCTCGTGCATCAACGTGTAGATCCGGGCGATGTCCTTGCGGACCACCTTGAGCCGGCTGTTGTTCTCGAGCTGCCCGGTGGCCCCTTGGAAGCGGAGGTTGAACAGCTCCTCCTTCGCCTCGCGCAGCTTGTTGACGAGCTCCTCGTCACCAAGCTGGCGCAGCTCGGAAGCCTTGGTACCGGCCGCCATCACGACTCACCTGCCTCGCGCCGCACGATGCGGCACTTCATCGGAAGCTTGTGCGCGGCGCGGGTCAGCGCCTCACGAGCAACCTTCTCGTTCGGGAATGACAGCTCGAACATCACCCGACCGGGCTTGACGTTCGCGATCCACCACTCGGGAGAACCCTTACCGGAACCCATGCGGGTCTCGGCGGGCTTCTTGGTCAGCGGGCGGTCCGGGTAGATGTTGATCCAGACCTTGCCGCCGCGCTTGATGTGACGGGTGATGGAGATACGAGCGGACTCGATCTGCCGGTTGGTCACGTAGGCGGGCGTGACGGCCTGAAGGCCGTACTCGCCGAACGCCAGCTCCGTGCCGCCCTTGGCCATTCCGTCGCGCCCGGGGTGGTGCTGCTTGCGGTGCTTGACCCTACGGGGGATCAGCATGGTACTTAGCCTTCCGTTCCGGGGGTCTCCGCGGCTGCTGCCGGGGCCTCGACGGCAGGAACATCCGTCTTGGAGGCCGGGGAGCCGGACGCGCCGTCGGTCTGAGGACGACGGCCGCCACCGCCACCGCGGCCACCGCGCTCGCCACCGCGGCGCTGCGGACGCTCGTTGCCGCCACCACGCGCCGGGCGGTTGCCCGCACGGGCCGCGGCGTTGTCGGCGCGGACCTCGGCGATGTTCTTGACGTCGCCCTTGTAGATCCACACCTTGACACCGATACGGCCGAAGGTGGTCTTGGCCTCGAAGAAGCCGTAGTCCACGTTGGCGCGCAGGGTGTGCAGCGGGACACGGCCCTCGCGGTAGAACTCGGAGCGGGACATCTCGGCGCCGCCGAGGCGGCCACCGCACTGGATCTTGATGCCCTTGGCGCCGGCCTTCATGGTGCCCTGCATGCTCTTGCGCATGGCACGGCGGAAGGAGACGCGCGAGGAGAGCTGCTCGGCGACGGCCTGGGCCACCAACTGAGCGTCCATCTCCGGGTTCTTGACCTCGAGGATGTTGAGCTGGACCTGCTTGCCGGTCAGCTTCTCCAGGTCACCGCGGATGCGGTCGGCCTCCGCGCCGCGACGGCCGATGACGATGCCCGGCCGGGCGGTGTGGATGTCGACGCGGACGCGGTCACGGGTGCGCTCGATCTCCACCTTGGAGATACCGGCGCGCTCCATGCCCTGCGTCATCATCTTGCGGATGGCCACGTCTTCCTTGACGTAGTCCTTGTACAGCTTGTCGGCGTACCAGCGGGACTTGAAGTCCGTGGTGATGCCGAGGCGGAACCCGTACGGGTTTACCTTCTGGCCCATTACCGGGTCTCTCCCTTGCTGGCGACGACCACGGTGATGTGGCTGGTCCGCTTGCGGATGCGGTAGGCGCGGCCCTGGGCGCGCGGCCGGAACCGCTTGAGGGTCGGACCCTCGTCCACATACGCCTCGCTGATGAACAGCGACTCGGCGTCGGTGTGGTCGTAGTTGTGCGCGGCGTTGGCAATGGCGCTGTCCAGCACCTTGCCGACCGGCACGCTCGCGGCCTGCGGGGTGAAACGCAGGACCGCCTGAGCCTCCGTGGCGTCCATGCCACGGATGAGGTCCACCACGCGGCGGGCCTTCATGGGCGTGACGCGGATGTACCGCGCCTGGGCCCTGGCTTCCATGGTTGTCCCTTCAGTGTCTGTCTTCGTCGTCACGGTTCAGCCCGCTCAGCGACGCCGCGACTTGCGGTCGTCCTTCTCGTGCCCGCGGAAGGTGCGGGTCGGTGCGAACTCGCCGAGCTTGTGGCCGACCATCGACTCAGTGACGAACACCGGGACGTGCTTACGGCCGTCGTGCACCGCGATCGTGTGACCCAGCATCGCCGGGATGATCATCGAGCGGCGGGACCAGGTCTTGATGACGTTCTTGGTGCCTGCTTCGTTCTGTACGTCCACCTTCTTGATCAGGTGGTCGTCGACGAAGGGCCCCTTCTTGAGACTGCGCGGCATCTAAACCCGCTCCTAGCGCTTCTTGTTCGTCTTGCGGCGGCGGACGATGTACTTGCTCGATGCCTTCTTCGGCGAGCGAGTACGACCTTCCTTCTGACCCCACGGGGAGACCGGGTGGCGACCACCGGAGGTCTTGCCCTCACCACCACCGTGCGGGTGGTCCACCGGGTTCATGGCGACACCGCGGACGGTCGGGCGGACGCCCTTCCAGCGCATGCGGCCGGCCTTGCCCCAGTTGATGTTCGACTGCTCGGCGTTGCCGACCTCGCCGATCGTGGCGCGGCAGCGGACGTCGACCATGCGGACTTCACCGGACGGCATGCGAAGGGTGGCCATGGTGCCTTCCTTCGCCAGTAGCTGGACGGAAGCGCCCGCGGAGCGGGAGATCTTCGCGCCGCCACCGGGCCGCAGCTCGATCGCGTGGATCGTCGTACCCACCGGGATGTTGCGCAGCGGCAGGTTGTTGCCCGGCTTGATGTCGGCGTTGGGGCCGTTCTCGATCCGGTCACCCTGCTGGAGCTTCGCGGGGGCGAGGATGTAGCGCTTCTCGCCGTCCGCGTAGTGCAGCAGCGCGATGCGCGCGGTGCGGTTGGGGTCGTACTCGATGTGCGCGACCTTGGCGGGCACGCCGTCCTTGTCATGGCGACGGAAGTCGATGACACGGTAGGCGCGCTTGTGGCCACCGCCTTGGTGGCGGACGGTCACACGACCGGCGTTGTTACGGCCGCCCTTGCTGTGCAGCGGGCGGACCAGCGACTTCTCCGGCGTGGACCGCGTGATCTCGACAAAGTCGGCGACGCTGGAGCCACGACGGCCCGGAGTCGTCGGCTTGTACTTGCGGATACCCATTTCTCAGTCCTCGGATGAATTCAGGACTTCGACACGATCCGGCCTCCGTTAGGAGACCGGGCCGCCGAAGATGTCGATTCGGTCGCCCTCGGCAAGGGTCACGATGGCGCGCTTGGTGTTGGCGCGCTTGCCGAAACCGGTGCGGGTGCGCTTGCGCTTGCCCTGCCGGTTGATCGTGTTGACCCCGGTGACCTTGACCGAGAAGACCGCCTCGACGGCCTGCTTGATCTGGGTCTTGTTCGCGCGCGGGTCGACGACGAACGTGTACTTGTTCTCGTCCAGCAGCGCGTAGCTCTTCTCCGAGACCACCGGCTTGATCAAGAGGTCACGGGGGTCCGTGTACGTCTTGCTGGTGATCACGGGTCCGGTGGTGGTCGTGTCGTCGCTCATCAGGCTTCGCTCCCTTCGAGCTCATCCTCGGAGGCGACGGCCTTGCCGGAGGCCGACTCAGGACCGGATCCCGCCACGAAACGCTCGAAGGCGTCCTTGGTGAAGACCACGTCGTCGGAGACGAGCACGTCGTACGTGTTGAGCTGGCCTGCGTCCAGGATGTGCACCTGGGGCAGGTTGCGGGCGGAAAGCCACGCGGCCTCGTCGGCGCGCTCGATGACCAGGAGCACGTTCTTGCGCTCGCTGATCTTGCCGAGCAGGCTCTTGGCGGCCTTCGTCGACGGGGCGGAGCCCTCGACGACGCCGGAGACGACGTGGATGCGGTTGTGCCGCGCACGGTCGGTCAGGGCGCCGCGGAGGGCGGCCTTGACCATCTTCTTGGGGGTGCGCTGCGAGTAGTCACGCGGTACGGGACCGTGGACGACGCCACCGCCGGCGAACTGCGGGGCGCGGGTCGAGCCCTGACGGGCGCGGCCGGTGCCCTTCTGGCGGTACGGCTTGCGGCCACCACCGCGGACCTCGCCACGCGTCTTCACCTTGTGCGTGCCCTGGCGGGCGGCGGCGAGCTGCGCGACGACGACCTGGTGGATCAGCGGGATGCTGACCTTGGCGTCGAAGATCTCGGCCGGGAGTTCTACGGTCCCGGCGGTGTCGCCCGACGGCGACAGGACGTTGATGGTGCTCATAGCCTTCAGGCCCCCTTGGCCGCGGTGCGGACCAGGACGAGGCCGCCGTTCGGACCGGGGATAGCGCCCTTGATGAGCAGCAGTCCCTTCTCCGCGTCAACGGCGTGGACGGTCAGGTTCTGGGTGGTGACCCGCTCGTTGCCCATGCGGCCCGCCATGCGCATGCCCTTGAAGACACGGCCGGGGGTGGCGCAGCCACCGATGGAGCCCGGCGAGCGGTGCTTGCGCTGCACGCCGTGCCCGGCGCCGAGGCCCTTGAAGTTGTGACGCTTCATGACACCGGCGAAGCCCTTGCCCTTGCTCTTGCCGGTCACGTCGACCTTGACGCCTGCCTCGAACACCTCGGCGGTGATCTCCTGGCCGAGCGTGTACTCCGCGGCGTCCGCGGTGCGCAGCTCCACCAGGTGGCGGCGGGGGGTGACGTCGGCCTTCGCGAAGTGGCCCTTGAGGGGCTTGTTCACCTTGCGCGGGTCGATCTCGCCGAAGGCGAGCTGAACCGACTCGTAACCGTCGGCGTCGTTCGTACGGACCTGGGTCACAACGTTCGGACCGGCCTTGACGACAGTCACTGGGACGACACGGTTGTTCTCGTCCCAGACCTGGGTCATGCCGAGCTTCTCGCCCAGGATGCCCTTGATCTGCTTGGTCATCTTCTCCGCGCCTCTCAGAGCTTGATCTCGATGTCGACGCCGGCCGGAAGGTCCAGGCGCATCAACGAGTCAACGGTCTTGGGCGTCGGGTCGAGGATGTCGATCAGGCGCTTGTGCGTGCGCATCTCGAAGTGCTCGCGCGAGTCCTTGTACTTGTGCGGCGACTTGATGACGCAGTACACGTTCTTCTCAGTGGGCAGCGGCACCGGGCCCGCGACCTGCGCACCAGTACGCGTCACCGTCTCGACGATCTTCTTCGCCGAGGAGTCGATGACCTCGTGGTCGTAGGCCTTGAGCCGGATGCGGATCTTCTGTCCCGCCATGGCTACTCCGTAGTCCTTGTCTCTGTTTACGCTCTGACATCCGCTTCGCCGACCCACGCGGTCGGGCGTGTCGCGCCCCTTCCGCGAATTTCCGCATGCGGAAATCCCTCTTCAGGGGGTTGCGTGGGAGATAACACCCACCGGATGCCTGGTCGGAACCGCGCTCACGCTTCCCGGAAGATTCCCGTACGTCCGCCCCAGCGCTGCCCCGAGGGGCAGTTAAGGCGACGAGTACTGTGGGACTCGCTTCCGGTCCTCCCGACGGGAGGCGCGCAGCATCGGCGCTCGACCGAGCAACTTGGACAGTGTGCCATATGGGGCATGGCCGTGGCCAATCGGGCCGGAAAGCTTACCCCTCCGCGTTCAGCCGCCAAACCTGGGCTCGTTGAGGCGTGCGGCGGCGGCCCTCACAGCGAGTGGGTCGCGGTGATACGTCCTGTTCCGTCCGCTTGCACGTCGGCCGTGCCGTTGCCGCCGGTGACGGTCACCCGGATCACCACGGCCCTGGTCTTCGCGTCGCGGGCGATGTCGATCCTCCAGGAGCCGGCGCCCGCGCCCGTGACCCCGAGATTGGTCCTGGCCTCCCTGACGAGTTCCGGCATCCGCTCGTACGGCAGGTCGGTCAGCACCACGGGCAGTTGACCCGGGGCCCACTCGTCCGGCTTCGTGCCGCGGGCCGTCATACGGCGGTCGGTGACGCTGACGCTGACGGCGGTGGACACCCCGGCCTTGAGCAGCGCGTCGGAGGTGGCGCGCAACTGCCCTCCGATGAGGATCGAGGTGCTGACGTCGGCCGTGGTCACGCTCCGCGAGACGGTCGTGCTCGTGGAGCCGGAACCGCCGGAACGGCCGGAACCGCCGAAGGCGCCGGGGCTCGTCGCGGACGAGGAGGGCTTCGCCGGGTCGTCCGTGAAGAGGTCGCCGCGGAAGACCAGGACGACGACCGCGGCGCCGGCCAGCATGCCGAGGACGGCGATCGCGCACCAGGGGCCGGCCTTCTCCGGATCGCGGACCCGCGTGGACTCCGGCGCCGAGTCCAGCGACGCCCGCGCCGCCCGGCTCGCCCACTCCGCGTCCGGCTCGCTGACGATCGTGACGTCCCACGGCCTGTCGGGCCGGTACTCGACCACCACGATGCCGCGCACCGGGAAGTCGGGGAGGTCGACCAGATTCACCGACCGGTGGACGTGGGCCCGGAACGCGGGCCGGTCGTCCGGCGCCACGGTCAGGTCGAAGGCCACCGGCACGTCCGCGTACTCCCCGCTGGTGGCGCGCCTGCTCTCGATCATGGCGACGGCCTTGACCCGCTCCACGACCGGCCGCCGCACCCGGCGCCGCGCGCTGAACGCGGCCGTGGTCAGGACCAGCAGCGCCAGGGCCGCGATGCCGCTGCCCCACACCGCGACCTTGCCGATGGTGCCGCCGACCACGATCGCCGCCACCCCGGCGCCGAACGCCCCGCCGACCAGCAGCCCGCGCAGCAGCGCCGAAGGGCCGTTCCCGCCGGCGTGGGCGGTCTCCGTGGCATCCGTCATCGTCACGAGGGGTGATTCTGTCCTGAACGAACCACCGCAGGAAGACGTTCGGGTGTCGTCACGGTGACGACCGGGGGCGGGCCCGCGCCGCGCCCCCGGTCCCGTGCCGCCGGTGATCCCGGTGGGATCAGCGGGTCCGCGGGGTCACGGGGTCAGTGCGTGTAGAGGTACACGAAGCCGTTGGCCTGGGAGCAGAAGTAGTTGGGACCCCAGAGCGCGACGCCCGCGGCGCCCGCCGCCTGGCACTGTTCCTGCGTGTAGTAGACGCCCGAGACGTGGAATTCGCCCGCGGCGCTGGCGGAGGTCGCGGCGCCGAGCGGGGCCAGGATCGCCACCGCGGCGGCGGCGAGCAGTCCGATGCGTTGTCTCACGTTCCAACTCCTTGAACAGGGTGATTCCCTGACAGACAGTCAGGGACCGTGCGGAGGTGGTGCGATTGCGCTCGCATGCTATCCGGGCGACCCGCTATAGGTCTATACCAATGCGGCGGCGCTGTGCCGACCGGCGGCCGGGCCGCCGCACCCGTCGTACTAAGGTCACGACGTATCCACCCACCTCGGCACGGAGGCCCCGCATGAAGGCGACCAAGGGTGCGGGCGCGCTCCTGCGACTGCGGAAGGTGAGCAGGACCTACGGGGAACGCAAGGCGCTGCTGCCGCTCGACCTGAGCCTGGCGCCGGGCCGCTGCACGGCCCTGTTCGGCCACAACGGCTCCGGCAAGTCCACCCTGCTGCGGATCGCCAGCGGCCGGGACGCGCCCACCTCGGGAGAGGCGCTGTTCGCGGGCCGCACCATGAGCGAGGACGACCCGGAGGTACGCGCCAGGGTCGCGGTCGTCGGCGACACCGTCGCCTGCTACCCGGACCTGACCGTCCGCGAGCACTTGGAGCTGGTCACCGTCGCGCACGCCGTGGACGACGCGGCCGCCTGGATCGACCAGGTGCTGGCCGACCGGCGGCTGTCCGACCACGCCAACGCCCTGCCGGGCTCGCTCTCCTCCGGCCAGATGCAGTCCCTGCTGCTGGCCGCCGCCCTCGTCCGCCCCCGCGACCTGCTCGTCCTCGACGAGCCCGAGCAGCGCCTCGACCCCGACGCCCGGCGCCGCCTGGCCGAACTGCTCGTCGCGGAGAAGGCCGACGGCGTCGCCGTACTGCTCGCCACCCACCAGCCCGACCTCGCCGAGGCCGTCGCCGACCGCATGATCGCCCTGGAGGACGGCCGTGTGATCGCCACCGGCGCGCCCGCCACGGTCCTGCGCGAGCTGGGGCTGCGCCCGTGACGGCCGCGTCGATCCCGCCGCAGGCGGACGGCCGGGACCCGGTGGACGACGGCGACGACTCCGGCGTCGCGTCCGACGTCGCGTCCGACCTCGGGGACCCGGACCCCGACGAGGTCTGGAGCGAGGAGGACGACGACCGGACGGCCGAGACGCTGGCCTGGCTGAAGCGCAAGCGCCGGGCACACCGCAGGGAACAGGGCCGGGACCTGGCCGTCCTGCTGTACTCCGTGCTGCTCGGCGGCATCGGGTACGGCAGCGGGGTGGCCGTGCACTTCCTGCGGGAGCTGGAGAACGGCGCGGACTACAGCGGGGTCGGCCGGGACCTCCAGCGCGGGCTGCCCGCGCTGTTCACGACCCTGACCGTCGCCCTCGCGCTCTTCGCGGCGCGCGACGCGCTGTGGCGCGGCCCGGTCGTCGTGCCGGGCCCGACCGTGGGCTGGCTGCTGGCCCAGCCGGTACGGCGGGCGGCGGTGCTGCGCCCGTGGTTCCGGCTCTCCGCCGGGATCGCGCTGATCCCCGGCCTGCTGGTGGGGGTCGCGGGCGGCGTCGTACTGCGCGTCACCGGGCGCGCGGCGATCGGCCCCGCCCTGCTCGGGGTGCTCCCGGCCGCGCTGTGCCTGCCGCTGCTCGCGGTCGCGCTCGGCATGGCCGTCGAGCGGCGGCCCCGGCTGATCCGGGCCGTCCAGCGGTGGACCGCGCCCGCCGTCCTGCTGCTGGGCGCGCTGACCGCCCAGACCGTCCTGGCCGCGACCGGCCACCGCTCGTCGGTCCTGGAGTGGATCGAGCTGTGGTCGGGGCCGTGGGGCTGGGCCGCGCAGCCGGTCGTACGGGCCACCGGCGGCTCGGTGCCCGGCTGGCCCGCCGCGGTCGTGCTGCTGGTGGCGCTCACCGCCGTCGCCACCGTCCGCGCGTACGGGGACGCGGCCCGCGTGCCGACCACGCAGCTCAGGGAGCGGGCGGCGACGGCCACCACCGTGTCCTCCGTGATGTGGTCGATGGAGCTGCGCGCCGCCAAGCTGGCGATCATGGAGGCGGGCGGCGCGTCCACCGCCCGCGGGCTGCGGCTGCGTCCGCCGCGCGGGCGGCTCGGCCGGCACTTCGTCGTCGAGTGGCGCGACCTGCTGGCGCTGCTGCGGGCTCCCGGGCGGCTCGGCAAGGCCGCCGTCTGGACCGCGTGCGGCGCCGCCACCGCGGGGCTCGGCGTGGACCTCGGCGGGGAGCGGCGGGTCGTCGGCCTCGTCCTCGGCCTGCTCTTCGGCTACATGGCGGTCGGCGCGCTCGCCGAGGCGGCGCGGCTGGAGACCGACGACGTGCGGCGGGCCGCCTGGGCGCCGTTCCGCTTCCGCACGCTGATGCTGCACCACGCCGTCGTGCCCGCCGTCCTCGGCGCGCTCCTCGGCCTGCTCGCCGCGGTTCCCTTCGCCGTGACCGGCACCCCCTCGGCGCTGCTGCTCATGCCCCTGTGCGCCCCGCCCTTCACCGCCGCCGCCCTCTTCTCCGCGTGCCGCGGCCCCGCCCGCACCCAGCTCCTCTTCCTCGGCGGCGGCTCCCCCGTCGGCGGGCCCGGCCCGCTGATCTTCCTCGCCTGGTACGCCGCCGGGCCCCTCGTCTCCGTCACCGCCCTCTCCCTCCTCCTCGACCCGCCCCTCGTCCACGGCCTCCACCCCGGCTCCGCCGCCCAGCTCCTCCTCCCCACCGCCCTCCTCACCGCCCTCCTTCTCCTCCTCACCACCCGCGCCGCCGACCGCCTCATCCGCCACTGACCCCTCCGGGGGGTCCCACAAAAAAGCCGGCGCCCTCGCGCAGGGCCAGGTCTTCAGGGGCGCGAGGAACTGCGCGCTCAGCCACGACGCTCCCGCACGTCACCACCCGCCCCAGCGGGGCAATCCGGTTGTCCCCGGACCACCCGCCGGTGGGGGCGGGCCGCGCAGTTCCCCGCGCCCCTAACGGGGCCCACCCCCTTTCGCCCGAACGGCAAGCCGATCCTTTAAGGGGCGCGGGGAACTGCGCGACAAGCCACGACGCTCCCGCACGTCACCACCCGCCCCAGCGGGGCAGACCGGTTGTCCCCGGACCACCCGCCGGTGAGGGGTTCGCCTCTGACGGGGCGCACCGTCTTTCGTCCGGACGGCGAGCCGATCCTTTAAGGGGCGCGGGGAACTGCGCCACCAGCCACGACGCTCCCGCACCTCACCACCCGCCCCAGCGGGGCAGACCGGTTGTCCCCGGACCACCCGCCGGTGAGGGGTTCGCCTCTGACGGGGCGCACCGTCTTTCGTCCGGACG
>NZ_JBIUSD010000007.1:0-206722 GCF_044741185.1 Streptomyces sp. NPDC088197 | reverse complement strand
CGGCGAGCCGATCCTTTAAGGGGCGCGGGGAACTGCGCCACCAGCCACGACGCTCCCGCACCTCACCACCCGCCCCAGCGGGGCAATCCGGTTGTCCCCGGACCACCGGCCGGTGGGGGTTGCCCGCGCCCCTGACGGGGCGCCGTCCTGCGCAAGGTGTCGGCGGAGGAGGGAGGCAACCTGATCGCCGCGAAGCGGCTCTTAGCGGGCGTGAAGGACCACCACAGCCCAGACCACCCCTCCCGCCGCTCCCTGCTGACGGCAGCGGTGGCGACGGCGGGAGCGACGGCCGCGGCAGCGGCCCTGAGCGGCTGCACCTCCCAGGCCCAGGACACCGCCCCGCGCCGGCTCCCGGCCCCGGCGGACCCGCTGGCGACGCAGCCGTACCGCCCGCAGGGCGACCCGCTGGTGCTCCAGGTGATGGCGCACCCGGACGACGACCTGTTCTTCATGAACCCGGACACGCTGCACTCGCTCCAGGCGGGCACGCCCGTGGTGTCGGTGTACGTGACGGCGGGCGAGTCGACAGGCGTCAACCACGAACCGTTCGGCCCGCGCAGGCGCCACCGCAGGGACCAGGCCGCGTACTCCTCCTCCCGCCACCAGGGCCTGCGGCAGGCGTACGCGACGATGCTGGGGCTGCCGCACTTCACCCGGTGGACCACCGACGTGATCGACGTCGGCGGCGGTCTGCACGCGGAGGTGGACGAGCTGCGGCACGGCGCGATGCACGCGCGCCTGGTGTTCCTCCAGGTGTCGATGCACGAGCTGAGCTCCAGCGCGAGCCTGCCGATGATGTGGGAGGTGCCGGGCACCGTACTGTCGTACGTGGTGGCGCAGAACGCGCCCGCGCCCGCCAACGGCCGCGGCACGTACACCCACCAGAAGCTGGTGGACGTCCTGGCCGGGCTGATGGAACGTTTCCGCCCGACGGAGATCAGGACGCTCGACCCGGACCCCGACATCCAGGTGCACGACAAGCGGCATCCGGCCGCCAGTGAGCAGCCCGGCTTCTCCGACCACCGGGACCACACCGCGACGGCGCTGTTCACCTGGAAGGCGATGGCGCAGTGGGTGTCGGAGTCGGCGAACGGCCCCGGCCGGGCGGTGCCCGCCTTCAGCACCACCGCGTACCGCGGCTACTACAACCACCACTGGCCGTACAACCTGCCGCCCGCGACCGTGGCGCTCAAGGCGCGCTTCCTCTTCCAGTACGGCGGCAACCAGGCGTGGCGCTGCGGGAATCCGGGCGGCTGCGGTGACTACGGCCAGGGCGAGAACGAGCCGCTGGCCAACCCCAAGGGGTGGATCCGCTCGACGCACCGCCGCTATCCGGGGGCGCGCCGGATCGTGGTCGGCGGGGCCGCGTACGAAGTGCTCGGTACGCGGGCGGTGCGGCGCGAGGAGACCCGGCCGGGCAGCGGGGTCTGGGGGCCGCCCCAGGATCTCGGCGGCGGGACGCTGGCCCCGGCGCTGTCCTGTGTACGGACCCGCGACGGCGGCACCCTGCTGTTCGCGCTGCGCTTCGCCGTCCTGGAGGGGCACGGCGGGCCGAACACCCGCGACATCGTGATGTGGCGCGACGGGGGCTGGTCCTCGCTCGGCAGTCCCGAGACGCACCCGGACCGTACGCGCAGGACCGGTGCGCCGGTCGCCGTCGCGGCCCCTGACGGCAGCGTGCACCTCTTCGCGCGCAACGCGGCCAAGGGGGTCAGCACCCGGGTGCTGACCGCCGGCGTCTGGAGCCCCTGGCGCGATCTCGGCGGCGCCGAGGTCCAGGACGGGCTGGCCGTCGTCACCGACCGCCGTGGCCGTATCCACGTCTTCGCCTCCGGCCACACCACCGTCCACCACTGGGCCCAGTCCAAGCCGGGCGGCGCCGTCGCCTACACCCCCCTCCCGGCCCTCCCCGCCCCCGGCGGCCTCCCCTCCGCCGCCCTCACCCCCTCCGGCCCCCTGTCACTCCGCTACACCCTCCCCGCCACCCCCCGCGTCTTCCACCAGTCCCTCGGCCTCTAGGGCCGCGTCTGACGGGGCGCAACGCAAAGGTGCCCCGGATCGCGGGAAGCGATCCGGGGCACCCTCGTTGGCTCAGAGCGAGCCGCAAGCCACTACTTGTTGATCTTCGTGACCTGACCGGCACCCACCGTGCGCCCACCCTCACGGATGGCGAACTTCAGGCCCTCTTCCATGGCGATCGGCTGGATGAGCTGGACGCTCATGGCCGTGTTGTCGCCCGGCATGACCATCTCGGTGCCCTCGGGGAGGGTCACGACGCCGGTCACGTCCGTGGTGCGGAAGTAGAACTGCGGACGGTAGTTGTTGAAGAAGGGGGTGTGACGGCCACCCTCGTCCTTCGACAGGATGTAGGCCTGGGCCTCGAACTCGGTGTGCGGGGTGACCGAACCGGGCTTGATGATGACCTGGCCGCGCTCGACATCCTCGCGCTTGATGCCACGGAGGAGCAGACCGACGTTCTCACCGGCCTGGCCCTCGTCGAGCAGCTTGCGGAACATCTCGATGCCGGTGACCGTGGTGGTGGTCTTGTCCTGCTTGATGCCGATGATGTCAACGGTCTCGTTGACCTTCAGCACACCACGCTCGATGCGGCCGGTGACGACGGTGCCACGACCGGTGATCGTGAAGACGTCCTCGATCGGCATCAGGAACGGCTTGTCGACGTCACGCTCGGGGGTCGGGATCGCGGTGTCCACGGCCTCCATGAGGCCGAGGAGCTTCTCGCCCCACTCCTTGTCGCCCTCAAGCGCCTTGAGCGCGGAGACGCGCACGACCGGCAGGTCGTCGCCCGGGAACTCGTACTCGGAGAGCAGCTCACGGACCTCGAGCTCGACGAGCTCCAGGATCTCCTCGTCGTCCACCATGTCGGCCTTGTTCAGGGCGACGACGATGTACGGCACGCCGACCTGGCGGGCCAGGAGCACGTGCTCCTTGGTCTGCGGCATCGGGCCGTCGGTCGCGGCGACCACCAGGATGGCGCCGTCCATCTGCGCCGCACCGGTGATCATGTTCTTGATGTAGTCCGCGTGACCGGGGCAGTCGACGTGCGCGTAGTGACGCGACTCGGTCTGGTACTCGACGTGCGCGATCGAGATGGTGATACCGCGCTGGCGCTCCTCAGGAGCCTTGTCGATCTGGTCGAAGGCCGAGGCCTCGTTCAGGTTCGGGTACGCGTCGTGCAGCACCTTGGTGATCGCCGCGGTAAGGGTCGTCTTACCGTGGTCGATGTGACCGATGGTGCCGATGTTGACGTGCGGCTTAGTCCGCTCGAACTTCGCCTTCGCCACTGGGGTCCTCCTGGGGAGTGGATCTGTACGCCTTGCTTCATCGGCGCCAGGTGATCTTTGCTGGAATGCGGACTGCCGGGGCACCCGCCGCGCACCGTCCGGTACACACCTTCCGGTTTGCGGCGGATTGCCCCGAAGCCTGCTGTCAAGCCTAAAGGGTGAAACGCGCTGAGGATTTCAGGCGTTACTCGCCCTTGGCCTTCGCGATGATCTCCTCGGCGACGTTCCGCGGAACCTCGGCGTAGGAGTCGAACTGCATGGAGTAGCTGGCCCGGCCCGAGGTCTTGGACCGCAGGTCACCGACGTAGCCGAACATCTCCGACAGCGGAACCAGGCCCTTGACGACACGGGCGCCGCTGCGCTCCTCCATGGCCTGGATCTGGCCACGGCGGGAGTTGAGGTCGCCGATGACATCGCCCATGTAGTCCTCGGGCGTGGTGACCTCGACGGCCATCATCGGTTCGAGGAGCACGGGGCTCGCCTTGCGGGCACCCTCCTTGAACGCCTGCGAACCGGCGATCTTGAATGCCAGTTCGGAGGAGTCGACCTCGTGGTAGCCGCCGTCGATCAGGGTGACGCGGACGCCCACCATCTCGTAGCCGGCCAGGATGCCGAACTTCATGGCCTCCTGCGCACCGGCGTCCACCGACGGGATGTACTCGCGGGGGATGCGGCCACCGGTGACCTTGTTGACGAACTCGTAGGTCGCGTCGCCGCCTTCCAGCGGCTCCAGCATGATCTGCACCTTCGCGAACTGACCGGTACCACCGGTCTGCTTCTTGTGGGTGTAGTCAATGCGCTCGACCGTCTTGCGGATGGTCTCGCGGTACGCGACCTGCGGCTTGCCGACGTTGGCCTCGACCTTGAACTCGCGCCGCATACGGTCGACCAGCACCTCGAGGTGCAGTTCGCCCATACCGCCGATGATGGTCTGGCCGGTCTCCTCGTCCGAGTGGACCTGGAAGGAGGGGTCCTCCTCCGAGAGCCGCTGGATGGCGACACCCAGCTTCTCCTGGTCACCCTTGGACTTGGGCTCGATCGCGACCTGGATCACCGGCGCCGGGAAGTCCATGGACTCCAGGATCACCGGGCTCTTGTCGTCGCACAGCGTCTCACCGGTGGTGGTCTGCTTCAGGCCCATGACGGCGATGATGTCGCCCGCGCCCACCGACTCGATCTCCTCACGCTTGTTCGCGTGCATGCGGTAGATCTTGCCGATGCGCTCCTTCTTGCCCTTGACGGAGTTCAGCACAGCCGAACCCGCGTTCAGGCGGCCCGAGTAGACCCGGACGAAGGTGAGCTTGCCCAGGTGCGGGTCGCTCATGATCTTGAACGCGAGGCCGGAGAACGGCTCCTCGTCGGACGGCCGGCGCTTGATGATCTCGTCGGCGTTGCCGACGGCGTGGCCCTCGATGGCCTCGACGTCCAGCGGCGACGGGAGGTAGCGCACGACCGCGTCGAGCAGGGGCTGAACGCCCTTGTTCTTGAACGCGGTGCCGCAGAACACGGGGGTGACGGTGACGGAGTCCTTGGTCCCCTTGGAGGCCAGGGTGATCCGGCGGATGGCCGCGATCAACTGGTCCTGGTCGGGCTCCTGGCCCTCCAGGTACAGCTCCATCATGGCGTCGTCGTGCTCGGCGACGGCCTCGAGCAACTTGCCGCGCCACTCGTCGGCCGCTTCGACGTGGGTGTCCGGGATGTCGACGGTGTCGTACATCTCGCCCTTGGTCGCTTCCGCGGACCAGACCAGCGCCTTCATCTGGACGAGGTCGACCACGCCCTTGAAGTCGGCTTCCGCGCCGATCGGGAGCTGCATGACCAGCGGCACCGCGCCGAGGCGGTCCACGATCATGTCGACGCAGCGGTGGAACTCCGCGCCGGTGCGGTCGAGCTTGTTGACGAAGCAGATGCGGGGCACGCCGTAACGGTCGGCCTGACGCCACACCGTCTCGGACTGCGGCTCCACACCGGCGACACCGTCGAACACCGTGACGGCGCCGTCGAGGACGCGGAGCGAACGCTCCACCTCGACGGTGAAGTCGACGTGACCGGGGGTGTCGATGATGTTGATGGTGTGGTCGACATCATCGAGCGGCCAGTGACAGGTCGTCGCGGCCGACGTGATCGTGATGCCGCGCTCCTGCTCCTGCTCCATCCAGTCCATGGTGGCTGCGCCGTCGTGGACTTCACCGATCTTGTAGGAAACACCGGTGTAGAACAGGATCCGCTCGGTGGTCGTCGTCTTGCCCGCGTCGATGTGGGCCATGATCCCGATGTTGCGGACCCTGGCCAGGTCAAGCGAAGTGGTGGCCATGTGGCTCAGTCTTCTCTCGGTTTCGATGTGGGTGGTGACTACCAGCGGTAGTGCGCGAAGGCCTTGTTGGACTCGGCCATCTTGTGCGTGTCCTCGCGGCGCTTCACGGAAGCACCCAGGCCATTGCTGGCGTCGAGGATCTCGTTCATCAGACGCTCGGTCATCGTCTTCTCGCGACGGGCGCGGGAGTAACCGACGAGCCAGCGGAGCGCCAGCGTGTTCTGACGGCCCGGACGGACCTCGACCGGCACCTGGTAGGTCGCACCGCCGACGCGGCGGGACTTGACCTCAAGGGTCGGCTTGATGTTCTCCAGCGCGCGCTTCAGCGTGATGACCGGGTCGTTGCCCGACTTCTCACGAAGGCCCTCAAGGGCGCCGTACACGATGCGCTCAGCGGTGGAGCGCTTGCCGTGCAGGAGGATCTTGTTGACGAGCGACGTCACCAGCGGGGAGCCGTAAACCGGGTCGATGATGACCGGGCGCTTCGGGGCGGGGCCCTTACGAGGCATGCTTACTTCTCCTTCTTGGCGCCGTAGCGGCTACGAGCCTGCTTACGGTTCTTGACGCCCTGCGTGTCGAGGGAACCGCGGATGATCTTGTAACGAACACCCGGAAGGTCCTTCACACGACCGCCGCGCACGAGCACGATCGAGTGCTCCTGGAGGTTGTGGCCCTCACCCGGGATGTAAGCCGTGACCTCGATACCGCTGGTCAGCCGTACGCGCGCGACCTTGCGCAGCGCCGAGTTCGGCTTCTTCGGGGTGGTCGTGTACACACGCGTGCAAACGCCACGACGCTGCGGGGAACCCTTCAGCGCGGGCGTCTTGTTCTTCTCGACCTTGTCCTGCCGGCCCTTTCGGACCAACTGCTGGATCGTAGGCACCGTTTCTCCGGTTTCTGTGTGCCGATCTCGATAAATCTAACCTGGGGACCGACCCACGCGGTCGGGTGTGTCGCGGACCCCACACGAATCCGAACCAACGGAGAAGTGCGTATGTCGGGTGACGCGGCCTCGGTGCCCTCTCGCGGTCGCATGGCACGCGCGAGGACCCGGGCACACCCCAGGCACAAGGTCAGAGCGTACCTACCGCATCGGCTGCGGTCAAAACAAATGCAAACGCGCAGGCCGGTGACTACTCGAAGATTGCCACCACCCAGATCAGCGCCCAGAAAGCCAGCCCGAGATAACCGATCACCAACCCGGCGGTCGCCATCCCGTCACCCTGCTCACCGCGCTCGCGGATCTGCCGCTTCGCGGTGTGCCCGAGCACGACGGCGCCGATCGACGCCATCCCGAAGATCGGCGACCCGACCAATGAGCACACCAGTGCCCCGATCGCCGCCCCGTTCGTCTTCGGCACGGGCGCCACCGGCGGCGCGTACCGGAACGGCTGCGGCGCCCCGAACGTCGGAGGCACCGGATACGGCGAGGACGGCCGCGGAATGTCCGCTGTCAGCCGGTCCAAGTCCCCGTACGTACGCGCCGCGTAGGCACGCCCCAACCGGTCCTCGTACTCTTCCTGCTTCAACCGCCCCTCGGTGAACGCCTCGTTCAGCACGTTCACCGCGCGCTCTCTGTCCGCATCCCCGGCAAGCATGTATCCATAATGCCGCAGAGCGGCCATCCCCGAGAGGGATGGCCGCCCTGTGTGACAGCAACGGGACGAAACTCAGCCGTTGTACGGGCCGTAGTCGTAGTCCTCCAGCGGAACGGCCTGGCCGGAGCCGGTGCCGAACGGGCTGTAGTCGATGTCGTCGTAGCCGACGGCCGAGTACATCGCGGCCTTGGCCTCCTCGGTCGGCTCCACCCGGATGTTGCGGTAGCGGGCGAGGCCCGTACCGGCCGGGATCAGCTTGCCGATGATGACGTTCTCCTTCAGGCCCAGCAGCGAGTCCGACTTGGCGTGGATCGCCGCGTCGGTCAGCACCCGGGTCGTCTCCTGGAAGGAGGCGGCCGACAGCCAGGACTCCGTGGCCAGCGAGGCCTTGGTGATACCCATGAGCTGCGGACGACCCGAGGCCGGGTGACCGCCCTCGGAGACCACACGCCGGTTCTCGGTCTCGAACCGGCCGCGCTCGACCAGCTCGCCGGGCAGCAGCTCCGCGTCGCCGGACTCGATGATCGTCACCCGGCGCAGCATCTGCCGGATGATGATCTCGATGTGCTTGTCGTGGATCGACACGCCCTGCGAGTTGTAGACCTTCTGGACTTCCTGCACCAGGTGGATCTGCACCTGGCGCTGGCCCAGAATGCGCAGCACGTCGTGCGGGTTGGTGGCACCGAAGGTCAGCTTCTGGCCGACCTCGACGTGGTCGCCCTCGCCCACCAGGAGCTTGGCGCGCTTGGAGATCGGGTAGGCGATCTCCTCGGCACCGTCGTCCGGGGTGACGACGAGCTTCTTCGTCTTCTCGGTCTCCTCGATCCGCACCCGGCCGGACGCCTCGGAGATCGGGGCGACACCCTTCGGGACACGGGCCTCGAACAGCTCGACGACACGCGGCAGACCCTGCGTGATGTCGTCACCGGCCACACCACCGGTGTGGAAGGTACGCATCGTGAGCTGGGTGCCGGGCTCACCGATCGACTGGGCCGCGATGATACCGACGGCCTCGCCGATGTCGACGAGCTTGCCGGTGGCCAGCGAACGGCCGTAGCAGTACGCGCAGGTGCCGACGGTCGACTCGCAGGTGAGGATCGAGCGGGTCTTGACCTCCTCGACACCGTGCCGCACGAGCTGGTCGATCAGCACGTCACCGAGGTCGACGTTGGCGGGCGCGATGACCTTGCCGTCCACCACGACGTCCTCGGCGAGCATGCGGGCGTACACGCTGGTCTCGACGTCGTCCGTCTTGCGCAGCGAACCGTCCGCGCCGCGCTCGGCGATCCGCAGCTTCAGACCGCGCTCGGTGCCGCAGTCCTCCTCGCGGATGATCACGTCCTGCGAGACGTCCACCAGACGACGGGTCAGGTAACCCGAGTCGGCGGTACGCAGCGCGGTGTCGGCCAGACCCTTACGGGCACCGTGGGTGGAGATGAAGTACTCCAGCACGGACAGGCCCTCGCGGAAGGACGCCTTGATCGGACGGGCGATCGTCTCGTTCTTGGCGTTCGACACCAGGCCACGCATACCCGCGATCTGACGCATCTGCATCATGTTTCCGCGGGCCCCGGAGTCCACCATCATGAAGATGGGGTTGGTCTTCGGGAAGTTCGCGTTCATCGCCACGGCGACCTCGTTGGTCGCCTTGGTCCAGATCGCGATGAGCTCCTGAGTGCGCTCGTCCTTGGTGATCAGACCGCGCTCGTACTGCTTCTGGACCTTCTCGTCCTGGGCCTCGTAGGAGGCGATGATCGCCTTCTTGGCCTCGGGCACCACGATGTCCGTGACGGACACGGTGACACCGGAACGGGTCGCCCAGTGGAAGCCCGCCGCCTTCAGGTTGTCGAGCGTCGCCGCCACGATGACCTTGGGGTAGCGCTCGGCGAGGTCGTTGACGATCTCGGAGAGCTGCTTCTTGCCGACCGCGTAGTCCACGAACGGGTAGTCCTCGGGCAGCAGCTCGTTGAAGAGCGCGCGGCCCAGGGTCGTCCGCAGCCGGAACGTGTCGCCGAGCTGGTACGGCTCCTCGCCCTCGGTGGGCTCCGGCGGCACCCAGCCGCGCGGCGGGACGGTGCCCACCGGGAAGCGGATGTCGACCGGCGCCTGCATCGACAGCTCACGGCCGTCGAACGCCATGATCGCCTCGGCGGTCGAACCGAACGCCCGGTTCTCCCCGATGACCTCGCGCTCCTCGGAGTCCGTGGTCAGGAAGAACAGACCGAGCACCATGTCCTGGGTCGGCATGGTGACCGGACGGCCGTCGGCCGGCTTGAGGATGTTGTTCGAGGACAGCATCAGGATGCGGGCCTCGGCCTGCGCCTCCGCGGACAGCGGGAGGTGCACGGCCATCTGGTCGCCGTCGAAGTCCGCGTTGAACGCGGTGCAGACCAGCGGGTGGATCTGGATGGCCTTGCCCTCGACGAGCTGCGGCTCGAAGGCCTGGATGCCCAGACGGTGCAGGGTCGGTGCGCGGTTGAGCAGCACCGGGTGCTCGGCGATGACCTCTTCGAGCACGTCGTACACGACCGTACGGCCGCGCTCGACCATGCGCTTGGCCGACTTGATGTTCTGCGCGTGGTTCAGGTCCACCAGGCGCTTCATCACGAACGGCTTGAAGAGCTCCAGCGCCATGGCCTTGGGCAGGCCGCACTGGTGCAGCTTGAGCTGCGGGCCGACGACGATCACCGAACGGGCGGAGTAGTCGACGCGCTTGCCGAGCAGGTTCTGCCGGAAGCGGCCCTGCTTGCCCTTGAGCATGTCGGACAGCGACTTCAGCGGACGGTTGCCGGGGCCCGTGACCGGGCGGCCGCGACGGCCGTTGTCGAAGAGCGCGTCGACGGCCTCCTGGAGCATGCGCTTCTCGTTGTTCACGATGATCTCGGGGGCGCCGAGGTCGAGAAGCCGCTTCAGGCGGTTGTTGCGGTTGATGACACGGCGGTACAGGTCGTTGAGGTCGGAGGTCGCGAAGCGGCCACCGTCGAGCTGCACCATCGGACGCAGGTCCGGCGGGATCACCGGGACGCAGTCCAGCACCATGCCGTTGGGCTTGTTGGTGGTCTGGAGGAAGGCGGAGACGACCTTGAGGCGCTTGAGCGCCCGGGTCTTCTTCTGGCCCTTGCCGGTACGGATGATCTCGCGGAGGCGCTCGGCCTCCTCCTCCAGGTCGAAGGACTCCAGGCGCTTTTGCAGCGCCGCGGCACCCATCGAACCCTGGAAGTACGTACCGAAGCGGTCGCGCAGCTCGCGGTAGAGCAGCTCGTCGCCCTCCAGGTCCTGGACCTTGAGGTTCTTGAAGCGGGCCCACACCTCGTCGAGCCGGTCGATCTCGCGCTGCGCACGGTCGCGGAGCTGCTTCATCTCGCGCTCGGCGCCTTCGCGGACCTTGCGGCGGACGTCGGCCTTGGCGCCTTCGTTCTCCAGCTCGGCCAGGTCGGCTTCCAGCTTCTTCTGCCGGCCCTCGACGTCGGAGTCACGGCGCTGCTCGACCTGCTGGCGCTCGACGGAGACCTGGGCCTCCAGCGACGGCAGGTCGCGCGTGCGGCGCTCGTCGTCCACCCACGTGATCATGTACGCCGCGAAGTAGATGACCTTCTCCAGGTCCTTCGGGGCGAGGTCGAGCAGGTAGCCGAGGCGCGACGGAACGCCCTTGAAGTACCAGATGTGCGTGACGGGCGCGGCCAGCTCGATGTGGCCCATCCGCTCACGACGCACCTTGGCGCGAGTGACCTCGACGCCGCAGCGCTCACAGATGATGCCCTTGAAGCGGACCCGCTTGTACTTCCCGCAGTAGCACTCCCAGTCCCGGGTCGGGCCGAAGATCTTCTCGCAGAAGAGCCCGTCCTTTTCCGGCTTGAGCGTGCGGTAGTTGATGGTCTCCGGCTTCTTCACTTCGCCGTGCGACCAGGTACGAATGTCGTCCGCGGTGGCAAGGCCGATCCGCAGCTCGTCGAAGAAGTTGACGTCGAGCACTTGTCGTCAATCCCGCCTTCGGGTTCCACCCGACCAAAAAACGCGGTCGGGGTCGATTGTCAAACATGGTCTGAACGGTCCTGGGAGAGGCCGCCCGGTCCTGGAGGGACCGGGCGACCGGCCCGTCAGACCTCTTCGACGCTGCTCGGCTCCCGCCGGGACAGGTCGATACCGAGTTCTTCCGCGGCGCGGAAGACGTCCTCGTCGGTGTCACGCATCTCGATGGACATGCCGTCCGAGGACAGCACCTCCACGTTGAGGCAGAGCGACTGCATTTCCTTGATGAGCACCTTGAAGGACTCGGGGATGCCCGGCTCGGGGATGTTCTCGCCCTTGACGATGGCCTCGTAGACCTTCACGCGGCCGAGCACGTCGTCGGACTTGATGGTCAGCAGCTCCTGGAGGGCGTAAGCGGCGCCGTACGCCTCCAGCGCCCACACCTCCATCTCACCGAATCGCTGGCCACCGAACTGCGCCTTACCACCCAGCGGCTGCTGGGTGATCATCGAGTACGGACCGGTGGAGCGGGCGTGCAGCTTGTCGTCCACCAGGTGGTGCAGCTTGAGGATGTACATGTAGCCGATCGAGATCGGCTCAGGGAACGGCTCGCCGGAGCGGCCGTCGAACATCCGCGCCTTGCCGGACGGCAGGACCATGCGGTCGCCGTCGCGGTTCGGGATGGTGGACTCGAACAGACCGCGGATCTCGTCCTCGCGGGCGCCGTCGAAGACCGGGGTCGCGACGTTGGTGCCGGCGGCGACGACGTCCGCGTCGATCGCCTGGAGGCGACGCGCCCACTCCTCGCCGATACCGGAGACGTCCCAGCCCTGCTTGGCGAGCCAGCCGAGGTGGATCTCCAGCACCTGTCCCGGGTTCATGCGGGACGGGACGCCGAGCGGGTTGAGGATGATGTCGACCGGGGTGCCGTCCTCGGTGAACGGCATGTCCTCGACCGGCAGGATCTTCGAGATGACGCCCTTGTTGCCGTGACGGCCGGCGAGCTTGTCGCCGTCGGTGATCTTCCGCTTCTGCGCCACGTACACGCGCACGAGCTGGTTGACACCGGGCGGCAGTTCGTCGCCCTCCTCGCGGTCGAAGACCCGGACGCCGATGACCTTGCCGGTCTCGCCGTGCGGCACCTTCAGCGAGGTGTCACGGACCTCACGGGCCTTCTCGCCGAAGATCGCGCGCAGCAGGCGCTCCTCCGGGGTCAGCTCGGTCTCGCCCTTGGGCGTGACCTTGCCGACCAGGATGTCGCCGGCGACGACGTCGGCGCCGATCCGGATGATCCCGCGCTCGTCGAGGTCCGCGAGGACCTCCTCGGAGACGTTGGGGATGTCCCGGGTGATCTCCTCCGGGCCGAGCTTGGTGTCACGGGCGTCGACCTCGTGCTCCTCGATGTGGATCGAGGAGAGGACGTCGTCCTGGACCAGCCGCTGGCTGAGGATGATCGCGTCTTCGTAGTTGTGGCCCTCCCAGGGCATGAACGCCACCAGGAGGTTCTTGCCGAGGGCCATCTCGCCCTCGTCGGTCGAGGGACCGTCGGCGAGCACCTGGCCGACGACGACCCGGTCGCCCTCGTTGACGACGACCTTCTGGTTGAAGGACGTGCCCTGGTTGGAGCGGGAGAACTTCGCGACGCGGTACGTGGTGTACGTGCCGTCGTCGTTGGTGATGGTGACGTAGTCGGCGGAGACCTCCTGGACCACACCGTCCTTGTCCGCCTTGATGACGTCACCGGCGTCGACCGCGCAGCGGTACTCCATGCCGGTGCCGACCAGCGGCGCCTCCGCCTTGATCAGCGGCACGGCCTGGCGCATCATGTTCGATCCCATGAGCGCGCGGTTGGCGTCGTCGTGCTCCAGGAACGGGATCATCGCGGTCGCGACCGACACCATCTGGCGCGGCGAGACGTCCATGTAGTCGACGTCGTCGCCGGGGATGTAGTCGATCTCGCCGCCGCGGCGGCGGACCAGCACGCGGGACTCGGCGAACCGCAGGTCCTCGGTGAGCGGCGCGTTGGCCTGCGCGATGACGAAGCGGTCTTCCTCGTCCGCGGTCAGGTAGTCGACGTCGTCGGTGACGACGCCCTCGACGACCTTGCGGTACGGGGTCTCGACGAAGCCGAACGCGTTGACCCGGCCGTAGGAGGCGAGCGAGCCGATCAGGCCGATGTTCGGGCCTTCGGGGGTCTCGATCGGGCACATGCGGCCGTAGTGCGACGGGTGCACGTCGCGGACCTCGAAGCCGGCCCGCTCACGGGACAGACCGCCGGGGCCCAGCGCCGACAGGCGGCGCTTGTGGGTCAGGCCGGACAGCGGGTTCGTCTGGTCCATGAACTGGGAGAGCTGGCTGGTGCCGAAGAACTCCTTGATGGAGGCGACGACCGGCCGGATGTTGATCAGGGTCTGCGGCGTGATCGCCTCGACGTCCTGGGTCGTCATCCGCTCGCGGACCACGCGCTCCATACGGGCCAGGCCGGTACGGACCTGGTTCTGGATCAGCTCGCCCACGTTGCGCAGGCGGCGGTTGCCGAAGTGGTCGATGTCGTCGACCTCGACGACCATCGAGGAGCCGTTCTCCCCGGTGGTCTCGGTCTCACCGGCGTGCAGCTTCACCAGGTACTTGATGGTGGCGATGATGTCGTCGGTGGTGAGCACACCGGCGTCCAGGGGCGCGTCGCTGCCGAGCTTCTTGTTCACCTTGTAGCGGCCGACCTTCGCGAGGTCGTAGCGCTTGGGGTTGAAGTAGAGGTTCTCCAGCAGGGTCTGCGCGGCCTCCTTGGTCGGCGGCTCGCCCGGACGCAGCTTGCGGTAGATGTCGAGCAGCGCGTCGTCCTGGCCCTGGGTGTGGTCCTTCTCCAGGGTGGCGCGCATCGACTCGTAGTCGCCGAACTCGTCCAGGATCTGCTCGGTGCTCCAGCCGAGCGCCTTGAGCAGGACGGTGACCGACTGCTTGCGCTTGCGGTCGATGCGGACACCGACCATGTCGCGCTTGTCGATCTCCATCTCCAGCCAGGCACCCCGGGACGGGATGATCTTGGCGGAGAAGATGTCCTTGTCGGACGTCTTGTCGATCTGGCTGTCGAAGTAGACACCCGGCGAGCGCACGAGCTGCGAGACGACGACACGCTCGGTGCCGTTGATGCAGAAGGTGCCCTTGTTGGTCATCAGCGGGAAGTCACCCATGAAGACCGTCTGGGACTTGATCTCGCCGGTCTCGTTGTTGGTGAACTCGGCGGTGACGAAGAGCGGGGCGCCGTACGTGAAGTCGCGCTCCTTGCACTCGTCCAGCGAGTTCTTCGGAGGCTCGAATCGGTGGTCACGGAAAGTGAGCGACATCGACCCGGAGAAGTCCTCGATCGGCGAGATCTCCTCGAAGATCTCCTCCAGACCCGACTTCCTGGGGACGTCCTGCCCACTGTCCAGGGCCGCCTCGACACGGGCCTTCCACGCGGCGTTGCCGAGCAGCCAGTCAAAGCTCTCGGTCTGGAGCGCGAGGAGGTTCGGAACTTCGAGCGGTTCACGGATCTTCGCGAAAGAGATGCGCAGCGGGGCGGTGCTTGCGCCGTTGTTCGAATTGGTGGTCGAGGCGTTGCGCGAGGCGGCCAAGAGGGGGTCCTTCCGAGGGCTCGGACTCACTACGCGCATACCGGTCCGCCCCTGAGCGTAAGAAGAAAGCCCTGATGGCGGACTTCTTCAGCAGTGCTCAGACGTGGGCATGCTCCTGGTGACGGGCCAGGCAGCAGCTAACAGGCAGCGCAAAGGGTCAGTGTAGCCACTCGGCACACTGATGTCCAGAGCAGAGATTCGGAGTACCGAATCATCGCCCCCTCGTCCGTCCTGCGGATCCCGCCTCGGAACCGGATCCGCGCCTGCGCCATGCATTCCCGCATCTCCCCCGATCCATGCATCCAACCCGGATCGAAGTGTCGACGCGTCCTGAGAATTGCGCGCCGCGTGCGGTTCGTCAAGGCCCTGGCCTGGCAGAGATGCTCACAGCCCCGCGCCCGGCCCCCCTGCCGGATGGCTCCCGGAGCAGGTCCCGTGCGGGAACGATCACCTTATCCGGACGGTGGCACCGCCCCGCCACAAGGACGCGGGAACGCCGTAGGGCGGCCACCCGGATGGGTGACCGCCCTACGGCTGTCCGGCCCTGTGCGGGCCGTACGGGGACTGCTGGGTACCGCTCGGTGTTACTTGACCTCGACCGAGGCGCCGGCGGCCTTGAGGGACTCGGCGGCCTTGTCGGCGGCAGCCTTGTCGACCTTCTCCAGGACGGGCTTCGGGGCGCCGTCCACGAGGTCCTTGGCCTCCTTCAGGCCGAGCGAGGTCAGCTCACGCACGACCTTGATGACCTGGATCTTCTTGTCACCGGCGGCGGTGAGGACGACGTCGAACTCGTCCTGCTCCGGGGCGGCGTCCGCGACGGCGGCCGGACCGGCGACACCGGCGGCGGCGACGGGGGCGGCGGCGGTGACGTCGAACTTCTCCTCGAAGGCCTTCACGAACTCGGAGAGCTCGATGAGGGTGAGGGTCTCGAACTGCTCGAGCAGCTCGGCCTGGCTGAGCTTCGCCATGATGGCGGTCCTTCCACTAATTCGGCTGGTGCCGGTTGTCGATGTCGGCGGGCGTACTCGGAGCCCGCTGGACTGCGGGAGTGGTTACTCCGCAGCCTCGGCGGGAGCCGGCGTACCGGCACCGCCCTGCTCTGCCTGCTCGGCCTGCTTGGCACGAAGCGCCTCCGCGGTGCGGACGAACTTCGAGGGCAGCGCCTGGAAGAGCGCGGCAGTCTGCGACTGCTTGGCCTTCATGGCGCCCGCCAGCTTGGCGAGCAGAACCTCGCGGGACTCGAGGTCCGCGAGCTTCTTGATCTCGTCGGCGGACAGCGCCTTGCCGTCAAGGACACCGCCCTTGATGACGAGAGCGGGGTTGTCCTTGGCGAAGTCGCGCAGACCCTTCGCCGCCTCGACCGGGTCACCGGCGACGAAGGCGACGGCCGACGGACCCGCGAACAGGTCGTCGAGCGTGCTGATCCCGGCCTCGTTGGCCGCGATCTTGGTCAGCGTGTTCTTCACCACGGCGTACGTGACGTTCTCACCGAGCGAACGGCGCAGCGTCTTGAGCTGCGCCACGGTGAGACCGCGGTACTCGGTCAGCACAGCGGCGTTCGAGGAGCGGAACTGATCCGTCAACTCGGCAACCGCGGCAGCCTTATCGGGCCTCGCCATGAGTCTCGGCCTCCTTCCGGGTGATTGCGGACCGCACGGAATTGAAGGAGGGGACTTGGCAATAACGAACGCCCCGGCGCAGGCGCACGGGGCGTGACTCGACGGAATCGACTTCCGCTCGGCGGAAATCTCTTCCGGAGTTCATCCACGATCACCTGCGCGGGCCATCCGCAGCTAGCGGATCCTTCGGCCGCCACGCCCTTTTCGGGGCACGGCAACGACCAGCGGTCTTTGGCTTCTCGGGAAGCGTACGGGACGGGTCCTGACAACACCAAATCCGGCCCCCGTGCGGTGTGCACGGAGGCCGGACTTCGGATGGTGCCGCACGCCTTACGCGTGGCCCCGCGTCGTCATCAGACGGACGCCGGGTCCTCCTCGACGAGGAGGTTGCGGGTGCGGTTGGGGTCGACCTGGATGCCGGGGCCCATGGTGGTGCTCACGGCGGCCTTCTTGATGTAACGACCCTTGGCGGCGGACGGCTTGAGACGCAGGATCTCGTCCAGGGCCGCCGCGTAGTTCTCCACCAGCTTGGTCTCGTCGAAGGAGACCTTGCCGATGATGAAGTGCAGGTTCGAGTGCTTGTCGACGCGGAACTCGATCTTGCCGCCCTTGATGTCCGTGACAGCCTTCGCCACGTCCGGGGTGACCGTACCGGTCTTCGGGTTCGGCATCAGGCCACGGGGACCGAGCACGCGGCCCAGACGGCCGACCTTGCCCATGAGGTCCGGGGTGGCGACGACGGCGTCGAAGTCCAGACGGCCCTTCGACACCTCGTCGATCAGTTCGTCGGAGCCGACGATGTCGGCTCCCGCGGCTTCCGCGGCCGCAGCACGGTCACCGGTCGCGAAGACCAGGACCCGGGCGGTCTTGCCGGTGCCGTGCGGAAGGTTCACGGTGCCACGGACCATCTGGTCGGCCTTGCGCGGGTCGACACCCAGGCGGAAGGCGACCTCGACGGTCGAGTCGAACTTGGTGGTCGCGGTGTCCTTGGCGATCCGGACGGCCTCGAGCGGGGCGTACAGGCGCTCCGCGTCGATCTTGCCGTCGGCAGCGCGAAGGGACTTGCTGCGCTTGCTCACTTACTGCTCCTGTTGGTGAAGGGGAGTCGTGGTACGGGCCGAGCAGGCCCTGCCACAGATGAACCGGCGGGGCGTCAGCCCTCGCCTCTGTCGCTCGGGCGTCAGCCCTCGACCGTGATGCCCATGGAGCGGGCGGTGCCGGCGATGATCTTCTCGGCGGCGTCCAGGTCGTTCGCGTTCAGGTCGGGGAGCTTCGTCGTGGCGATGTCCCGAACCTGGTCGCGGGTGAGCTTGGCGACCTTCTTGACGTGCGGCTCGCCGGAGCCCTTCTCGACACCCGCGGCCTTGAGGATCAGCTTGGCCGCCGGCGGCGTCTTGGTGATGAAGGTGAAGGAACGGTCGTCGTAGACCGTGATCTCCACCGGGATCACCATGCCGCGCTGCGACTCGGTCGCCGCGTTGTAGGCCTTGCAGAACTCCATGATGTTCACGCCGTGCTGGCCCAGCGCGGGGCCGACCGGCGGCGCCGGGTTGGCCGCGCCGGCGTTGATCTGGAGCTTGATCAGCCCCGTGATCTTCTTCTTCTTGGGAGGCATTGCTCTCTCCGGGTCCTGTTGAGAGTGTTCGTGCCTGCGTACAGGCATACCGCACCACTTTAGCGGGTATTGGCCCGCATCCTGAAACCGGCCGGTGGCCGGGGGACACAGCGGCCCCCGGCCGACGGAAATCCGTCGAACGGGGGCCGCTGGAAAAGTCTCAGTTCTTCTGGATCTGGTCGAAGCTCAGCTCGACCGGGGTCTCGCGGCCGAAGATCTCGACCAGGCCCTTGACCTTCTTCGAGTCGGCGTTGATCTCGTTGATCGTCGCCTGGAGCGTCGCGAAGGGGCCGTCGGTGACGGTGACCGAGTCGCCGACCTCGAAGTCCAGCACCTGGACCTCGACCTTGCGCGGCTGGGCGGTGCCCTCGGCGATGGCGGCGGCCTCGGCCGCGGCCTCCACCTCCGGGGCGAGCATCTTCACGATCTCGTCGAGGGTCAGCGGGTACGGGTCGTACGCGTTGCCGACGAAGCCGGTGACACCGGGGGTGTTGCGGACGACGCCCCACGACTCGTTCGTCAGGTCCATGCGCACCAGCACGTAGCCGGGGAGCTTGTTCTGCCGAATGGTCTTGCGGTCGCCGTTCTTGATCTGGACGACTTCTTCCTGGGGCACTTCGGCCTGGTAGATGTAGTCCTCGACGTTGAGCGAGACGGCGCGCTGCTCCAGGTTGGACTTCACGCGGTTCTCGTAACCGGCGTAGGTGTGGATCACGTACCACTCGCCGGGCAGGGTGCGAAGCTCCTCGCGGAAGGCGGCGACCGCGTCCACGACCGGCTCGGACACGGCGGCCTCGCCGTCGTCCTCGTCCGCTTCGTCCTCAGCCGCTTCGTCCTCGTCGGCGACCGCCACGTCCTCGTCGGACTCGTCGTCCGCCTCGTCGTCGTCCGCCTCGTCCGTGGCGGCCTCGGCGGCTTCCTCGTCCTCGTCCTCGTGGACGGCGGCCTGCTCGGCGGCTTCGCCGGCGTTCAGGTCGGCAGCCTCGGCCTGGTCGATCTCGCCGTCGGCGGCCTCGACGATGTCGAGCGCGGTGTCGTCGCCCTCAACGGTTTCGTCGGCGTCGTACACGTTCGGGTCAGACACGGTGACTGCTTCTTCCTGACTTCAAGGGGTGGAACATGCGGACAGGCGCCCGTGGACCGGCGCCCACCGCGGGATCAGCCGAAGACGTACGAGACGAGCTTCGAGAATCCCCAGTCAACCACGCTGACGAGACCGATGACGACGACAACGAAGACAATCACCACTGTGGTGTAGGTGATCAGGTCGTTGCGGCTCGGCCAGACGACCTTGCGGAGTTCCGCGACGATCTGGCGGTAGAAGAGCGCCAGCCGACCGAGGGGGCCCTTCTTGCCGCGCTTGCCGCCGCGGCGGGGCTTGCGAGTCTCGTCGTCCTCGGACGTGTCAGGCTCAGGGGCCTCGATGGAGTCCGTGATCTCAGTCACTACGTCCTCACCTGACTCCGGGTCGTGGCCGTGTCGCGCCCGTCGCGCGGTACGGCGAGTGCTTTACCTGCCCACGTCCGTCGGGTGACGTGTGGAGCAGGGTCGGAGGGACTCGAACCCACAACCGCTGGTTTTGGAGACCAGTGCTCTACCAATTGAGCTACGACCCTTTGCGACTCCCCCAACGTACCGCAGCATTGCGGAACCGCGGTGCCGGTGGGAAGGCCATCGACGGATGAGTGTACGTGTTTCGCGGCCCTCCGTCGAACGCCTTGCGTCCGATCAGGTTCCGGCCGCGTTCCGTTGACGTTTTGACGCGGTGTCGACGGGGTGCCGGTGGGGTGCCGAGGAGGTTCCGGCGGGGTGCCGGCGAGGCGCTGGTCAGGTGCCGGTCGGGTGCCGACGGGGCCGCGGACCCCCGGCGCGCACCGGGTGTGTTCACAGTCCGGACAGGTCCGCAAACCTGGGTGCCGGGCCTCCCCCGCGTCTGGGACCATGCAGTCATGAGCGCAGCTACTCCCCCCGTACAGTCTCCCACCGACCGTCGGGTGTCGGCCCGCGTCGGGTCGATCTCCGAGTCCGCGACGCTGGCCGTCGACGCCAAGGCCAAGGCCCTCAAGGCCGCCGGGCGCCCGGTCATCGGATTCGGCGCGGGAGAGCCCGATTTCCCGACGCCCGGCTACATCGTCGAAGCCGCGGTGGAGGCGTGCCGCAACCCGAAGTACCACCGCTACACCCCGGCCGGCGGTCTGCCCGAGCTGAAGACGGCGATCGCCGCCAAGACGCTCCGCGACTCCGGCTACGAGGTCGAGCCGTCGCAGGTGCTGGTCACCAACGGCGGCAAGCAGGCCATCTACGAGGCGTTCGCCGCGATCCTCGACCCGGGTGACGAGGTCATCGTGCCCGCCCCGTACTGGACCACCTACCCCGAGTCGATCCGGCTCGCGGGCGGCGTGCCGGTCGAGGTCGTCGCGGACGAGACCACCGGTTACCGGGTCTCGGTCGAGCAGCTCGAAGCGGCCCGCACCGAGCGCACCAAGGTCGTGCTGTTCGTCTCGCCGTCCAACCCCACCGGCGCCGTGTACAGCGCCGCCGACACCGAGGCGATCGGCCGCTGGGCCGTCGAGCACGGCCTGTGGGTGCTGACCGACGAGATCTACGAGCACCTGGTGTACGGCGACGCGACGTTCACCTCGCTGCCGACGGCCGTGCCCGAGCTGCGCGACAAGTGCATCGTGGTCAACGGCGTGGCGAAGACGTACGCCATGACCGGCTGGCGGGTCGGGTGGATCATCGGCCCGAAGGACGTGGTCAAGGCCGCGACGAACCTCCAGTCGCACGCCACCTCGAACGTCTCCAACGTCGCGCAGGTCGCCGCGCTGGCCGCCGTCTCGGGGAACCTGGACGCGGTCGCCGAGATGCGGACCGCCTTCGACCGCCGCCGCCGCACCATCGTGCGGATGCTCAACGAGATCGACGGCGTCGTCTGCCCGACGCCCGAGGGCGCGTTCTACGTCTACCCGTCGGTGAAGGCGCTGCTCGGCAAGGAGATCCGCGGCAAGCGCCCGGCCGACTCCGTCGAGCTGGCCGCGCTGATCCTGGACGAGGCCGAGGTCGCGGTCGTGCCTGGTGAGGCCTTCGGCACCCCGGGCTACCTGCGGCTTTCGTACGCGCTCGGCGACGAGGACCTGGAAGAGGGCGTCTCGCGGCTCCAGAAGCTGCTGGGCGAGGCGAAGGACTGAGCCCCTTCGGACGCTGCGGCGATCCGTTTTTGCATTCGGGCAAGCCCCCGTTCGGAGAAAGTGGTACCGGACGGGGGCTGTCGTATAGCAGGATCTTGGAATGGCACGCGAGGTCCGTCAGCTCCCCAAGGCACATCTGCATCTGCACTTCACCGGCTCCATGCGCCCCGGCACGCTCCTGGAACTGGCCGACCGGCACGGCGTGCACCTCCCCGAGGCGCTGACCTCGGGCGAACCCCCCAAACTCCGGGCCACCGACGAGCGCGGCTGGTTCCGCTTCCAGCGGCTGTACGACATCGCCCGCTCCTGCCTGCGCACCCCGGAGGACATCCAGCGGCTGGTCCGCGAGGCCGCCGAGGAGGACGCGGCGGACGGCTCCGGCTGGCTGGAGATCCAGGTCGACCCGACCTCGTACGCGCCGCGGCTCGGCGGGCTGATCCCCACGATGGAGATCGTGCTGGACGCCGTGCACACCGCATCGCGGGACACCGGGGTCGGCATGGCCGTGGTCGTCGCCGCCAACCGCATGAAGCACCCGCTGGACGCCCGTACGCTGGCCCGGCTCGCCGTCCGGTACGCCGACCGCGGCGTGGTCGGCTTCGGGCTCTCCAACGACGAACGGCGCGGTCTGGCACGGGACTTCGACCGCGCCTTCGCCATCGCCCGCGACGGCGGCCTGCTCGCGGCCCCGCACGGCGGGGAGCTGGCGGGGCCCTCCAGCGTCCGCGACTGCGTCGACGACCTGTACGCGGGCCGTATCGGGCACGGGGTCCGCGCCGCCGAGGACCCGCGGCTGCTGCGCCGCCTCGCCGAGAAGGGCATCACCTGCGAGGTCTGCCCGGCCTCCAACGTCGCGCTCGGCGTGTACGAGAAGGCCGAGGACGTACCGCTGCGCACCCTGTACGAGGCGGGCGTGCCGATGGCGCTAGGCGCCGACGACCCGCTGCTCTTCGGCTCCCGGCTCGCCGCCCAGTACGAGATCGCCCGCGCCTCGCACGACTTCACCGACGCCGAACTGGCCGAGCTGGCCCGGCAGTCCGTACGGGGCTCCCGCGCGCCGGAGGACGTACGCCGGCGGCTGCTGGCGGGGATCGCCGAGTGGGAGGCGACACCGGAGGGGGCCGAGGGCTCTCGTGAGGGGGTGGGCTCTCGTGAGGGGGCGGTGGACTCCGCCGAGGGTGCGGTGGGCTCCGCCGAGAGGGTCGTCGGGTCTACAGGCTGACGCCGGGCTCTGCCGAGAGGGTCGTCGGATCTACAGGCTGACGCCCACCAGGACCGGCTCGTTGACCAGCGTCACGCCGAACGCCGCGTGGACGCCGTCGCGTACCTCGCGGGCCAGCGCCAGCAGATCCTCGGCGGTCGCGCCGCCGCGGTTGGTCAGCGCCAGCGTGTGCTTGGTGGAGATCCGCGCCGGGCCGCTGCCGTACCCCTTGGTGAACCCCGCCTTGTCGATCAGCCAGGCCGCCGAGAGCTTGGTGAGGCCCTGACCGGCCTCGCCCGCCGGGTACGACGGCGGCGCCGTGTCCTGGCCGAGCCGCTCCTTCGCCCGCACCAGGAACGCGGCGTGCTCCGGGGCGGTCAGGATCGGGTTGGTGAAGAAGGAGCCCGCAGACCAGGTGTCGTGGTCGGCCTCGTCCAGCACCATGCCCTTGCCCGCGCGCAGCGCCAGCACCGTCTCCCGCGCCTTCTCCAGGGGCACCCGGTCGCCGGGTTCCACGCCCAGGGCGCGGGCCGTCTCCGCGTACTTCACCGGGGCGGAGAGCCCGCCCGCGTCCTCCAGTCCGAAGCGGACGCGCAGCACGACGTAGCGGTGCGGCTCCGCCTTGAAGCGGCTGTGGCGGTACGAGAAGGCGCACGCGTCGTTCGCCAGCGTCACCGTCTCGCGGGTCCGGCGGTCATACGCGACGACCTCGGTGATCGTCGTCGACACCTCTTGGCCGTAGGCGCCGACGTTCTGGATCGGCGTCGCCCCCGCCGAGCCGGGGATGCCCGCCAGGCACTCGATTCCGGCCAGGTCGGCGGCGACGGTCCGCGCCACGACGTCGCTCCAGGTCTCGCCCGCGGCGACCTCAAGCGAGGTGCCGTCGAGGGTCACGCCGCGGGTGGCGATCCGTAGCGCCGTTCCCTCGAAGCCGCGGTCGCCGACGACGAGGTTGCTGCCGCCGCCGACGATCAGCAGGGGGGCGCCGGTGGTGTCCGCCGCGGCGACGGCGGCGATGACGTCGGCGTCCGAGGCCGCCGTGATCAGGCGGTGCGCGGGGCCGCCTACGCGGAAGGTTGTCAACGGGGCCAGCGGCGCCTTCTCCATTACGTCCACCCCCTCACCCTAGGGGCCCGCCGCCTCCCTTCTTTTCCCGGCCCGCTTGCGTGGGGGGCGTCTTTGCCCACCCGCCCACCCGTGCGGGTGCTTTCTTCGTCTGCGGGTGCCGCCTGTGCCCGGTCGGTCCCGGCCCGGGGCACCTCCTCGGGCGACGAACCTGCGGCCACCTGCGCCTGCTTCTGCCCCTGCCCGTTCGTCCCCCTGCGGGGGCACCCCGCACCGACCCCTCCCGGTACGTCGGCGCCCGCCTGTCCGCTGTAGCTGAGGAGGGAGGGAGCCTCCGCGGCGTACCGCCCCGCGCAACTCCCCCCCGGCCATTCCGAAAGGACCGCCCCCACCCCCACCCGTACCAAAGAGGCCCCCCACCCACCACGAACCTCACTCGCAGACGGGCCGGAGGGGACGGGGCGGGGTGCCCCCGCAGATTTGCGTGCCGACGGGGCGTGGACGAATGGGAAAGGAGCAGGCAGCACGCAGCTCGAGGAGGTGCCCCGGCCCGGGACCGACACCAGGGACAGGGCGGTGGAAGAAAGGGCTGACCCCCGCACCCAAGCCGGGCACGGGGGTCAAGAGGGCCAGGAAAGGGCTAGGCGGTGGGCTGGAGGTCGCGGGGGGAGGAGGACGGGGTGGAGTCGAGGGAGGTGGGAGAGGGACGGCGGGGAAGGAGGAGGGCCGCGACCGTGGCGACACCGAGCACAGCGGCACCAACCCACAGCGCAGGCGTCAACCCGTCGACAAAGGCGTCAGCCGACCCGTACCCGCCCTGCGCGGAAAAGATCGAGCCCAGCACCGCGATCCCCAGCGCTCCCCCCACCTCACGCAGCGCGTTGTTGGCCCCCGACGCGATCCCCTGCTCCGCCCCCCGCACACTCCCCATCACCAACGCCGTGGCCGGCGCCACGAACAGCGCCATCCCGGCCCCGCTGATGATCAGCGCGGGAAGCTGCGCCAGATAGGAGACGTCCGGCGAGATGATCGTCGCGAACCACCCGAGCCCGATCGCCTGAAGGGCGAGCCCGGCCGCGACCACCGGCCGCCCCCCGATCCGGTCGGAGACAATCCCGGCGATCGGCGCGACGATCATCGGCATACCGGTCCACGGCAGCATGCGCAGCCCGGCCTCGGTCGGCGAGTAGCCGACGACGTTCTGCAGGAACTGGCTGAGCAGGAAGATCGACCCGAACATCCCGGTGAACATCAGCATGCTGGCCGCGTTGATGGCCGAGAACCCGCGGCTGCGGAACAGCCGCATCGGCAGCATGGCGTTCGGCGAGGTCGCCCCGTGCCGGATGAAGGCCGCGACGAGCGCCGCGCCGCCGATGAGGCCGCCGAGCACCGGCCCGCTGGTCCACCCCTTGGTCGTGGCGTTGACCAGCGCGTAGACGACGCCGAACAGCCCGAGGCTGATGAGCGCGGTGCCGCGCGGGTCGAGCCGGGCGCCGGGCGCGGTGGACTCGTTGAGGCGCAGCCGGGCCAGCGGGATGAGGGCGATGCCGAGCGGAACGTTCAGCCAGAAGATCCACTGCCAGGAGATGTGTTCGGTCAGGCTGCCGCCGATGAGCGGCCCGCTGGCGACGGCGAGGCCGTTGACGGCGCCCCAGATCCCGAACGCGGCGCCTCGCCGCTCGGCAGGGACCGCCGCGGTGAGCAGCGTCAGCGTGAGCGGCATCATGATCGCGGCGCCGACGCCCTGGAGCGCGCGGAAGGCGATGAGCATGGAGATGGTGGGCGCGAGGGCCGCCGCGGCGGACGCGCCGGTGAAGATCGTGAGGCCGGTGAGGAAGAGCTTGCGGCGGCCGAAGCGGTCGCCCAGCGCCGCGCCGAACATCAGCAGGACGGCGAAGGTGAGCGTGTAGGCGTTGACCGTCCATTCGAGGTCGGACAGCGCCCCGCCGAGGTCCTTGCGGATGGACGGCAGCGCGGTGGTGACCACGAGATTGTCGAGGGCCGCCATGAATCCGGCGACGCTGGTGATGATCAGAGCCCAGGCGGCGGTGCCTGGCCTGCGGCCTTCTGCTGCTTGCTGGGTCATGACTCCCCCTGTGGAGTGCGTACTGCGACGGCTTCGAGCCGTACGGTTAGTTATGGATGACTAACTTCAGCGGACAGAAAAACCCGATGGCTCCGCGCCCCGAAAGGCGCGGCGCCTCACTCGGGACGGGCCGTCTCGTACAGCCCTTCCCAGATGCGGTGGTCGGCCGGGAAGCCCAGCGACACCAGGGTGTTGATCAACATTCCGTAGGCGAGGAACTGCGTGGTCTGCTCGACGTCCGCGCCCAGCTCCAGATGCAGGGTCTCCCACAGCGCCTCCCACCCCTCACGGATGGAACGGCCGAATTCGTGGTCCCCGGACGCCTCGGCGGCGGCGACCGCGACATACATCTGCATCTGCATCAGCAGCCGCTCGGGGTCGTCGGAGATCAGCGTCTGATACGCGTTCCCCATCGCCTTGAGCTTGCCCTCGTGGTCCGTCTCGTCCTCGGCCACATCGGCGAACACCTGGCGCGTCGATTCCAGGCAGTAGGTGGCCGCCGCCAGGAACATGGCCTCCTTGTTCGGGAAGAGGCGGAAGAGATACGGCTGCGAGACGCCCACCCGGCGGGCGATCGTCTCGGTGGACGTGCCGTTGTAGCCGCCGCGGGCGAATTCGCTCATCGCCGCGCGGATGACGCTCTCGCGCCTCTCCTCTGCGCTCATCCTGACCATACGAGTAAGTTAGTGGTCCATAACTAACCTGTCAACCGCGATACGGGAGACACGGGCAAACGTAAGGGGCACCCACCTGGATGGGCACCCCTTACCTGCGCTTCTACGTCTCAGGCGAGCCGGACCACGGCGCGGGACATGCCCAGCACCTTCTGGCCCGCGGACGTCGCGGTGAGGTCGACCCGCACCCGCTGGTCGTCCAGTTTGGCGGCGACCTTCGCGGTCACCTCGATGAGCGCGCCCTGCTCGTCGTTGGGCACGACGACGGGCTTGGTGAACCGTACGCCGTACTCGACGACCGCCCCCGGGTCGCCGGCCCAGTCCGTGACGACCCGGATCGCCGAGGCCATGGTGAACATGCCGTGCGCGATGACGTCGGGCAGGCCGACCTCGCGGGCGAACTTCTCGTTCCAGTGGATCGGGTTGAAGTCACCGGAGGCGCCCGCGTACTGCACGAGCGTGGCGCGGCTCACAGGGAAGGTCCGCGCGGGCAGTTCGGTGCCGACCTCGACATCCGCGTAACCGATCGTCGCCGTCATGCCGCGCCCTCCGCGTTCGCCGAAGCGTTCCCCGAGCCGTTCCCGCTGCCGCTGCGCGGGTCGTCCTCCGCCGCGCGGGCGACCAGCTTCGTCCAGGCGGTCACCACGTGCTCGCCGGACTCGTCGTGGACCTCGCCGCGGATGTCGATGATGTCGTTGCCCGCCAGGGACTTGATCGCCTCGATGGTGGAGGTGACCGAGAGCCGGTCACCGGCCATGACCGGGCGCGTGTACGCGAACTTCTGGTCGCCGTGCACGACCCGGCTGTAGTCGAGGCCCAGCTCCGGGTCCTGGACGACCTGGCCGGCGGCCTTGAAGGTGATCGAGAAGGCGAAGGTCGGCGGGGCGATCACATCGCGGTGCCCGAGCGCCTTGGCCGCGTCCGCGTCCGTATACGCCGGGTTGGTGTCCCCGACCGCCTCGGCGAATTCGCGGATCTTCTCCCGGCCCACCTCATAGGCGGCGGTGGGCGGATAGCTCCGCCCCACGAAGGACTGGTCCAGAGCCATCGGCACCTCCGGTGCGGGAAGCGGGCGGGATCGGGGGCAGCGTACGACATACGTACGGAAGTCGTACGGGCGCGGGGGGTCGCTAGCGGTGGCGTAACGGTTCAGCTGATCCGTACGGCTCCCACCGGGCAATACGTCGAGGCCGCCCCCGGTGACGGGGACGGCCTCGCGGTACTGCTACGGCCTGGAGTCAGCGCGTTTCGCGGTGCGCGGTGTGCGCGTTGCAACGCGGGCAGTGCTTCTTCATCTCAAGACGGTCCGGGTCGTTGCGCCGGTTCTTCTTGGTGATGTAGTTCCGCTCCTTGCACTCCACGCAGGCCAGCGTGATCTTCGGGCGGACGTCTGTGGCGGCCACGTGAGTGCTCCTTGACGAACGGGGGTGATTTGAACATGAGAATAGTAGCCGACTGAGGGACCGATCCCACAATCGGCTACGGTGAGTAGCGGCGACCGGACTTGAACCGGTGACACAGCGATTATGAGCCGCTTGCTCTACCGACTGAGCTACGCCGCTTTGACGAACTGGTCCCCGCCTGGCGGCGGGGAACCGATCCATCTGAGCCCCAATACGGAATCGAACCGTAGACCTTCTCCTTACCATGGAGACGCTCTACCGACTGAGCTATTGGGGCGAGCGAGGAAGACATTACACGGTCCGCCGCGATACGTGAAATCCGTATCGGGCAGGGCACATCGGGCGTCGCGGGGCGTCACGCCCACCCCCTGATCAGGACGTGATCACCTCCCGGCCGCCGCGCGCCGGGTGGCCGACGGGCCCCGTACGGGGGCCTGTTCGCGCCGCCGCGACCGCCGGGCAGGAGGGCCTGTTCGCGCCGCTGCCACGAGGGTCCGCCCGCGCCGCCGCGACCGCCCGGGCCGCGCCTGCCAGGAGCCGTACCCGCGCTCGCTCTCCGCGCGGCACCGCGTCCGCCCGCACCCGCGAACCGCGCGCCGGCGCGCACGAGTTCCGGGCGCCCCGGAACGCGAGCGCGTCCGCTCCCCCGCGCGGCGCCGGCCGTACCGTGTGCCCCGTCTCACGACCCCCACCGGTACGACTAATGCCCTCCTGTCAGGTGTGTGCCGTGCTGACCCCTAAGCTCGGCTTTGCGTGATCTTGCCTCCCGCCGCCCGCCCTGCACGCACCGGAGGAGCGCGATGACCGACAGCCCTCGCGACAGTGCCCGCACCGCCGCAGAAACCGCCACCCTGCTGCTGTGCGGCGCCCGGCTGACCGACGGCCGGACCGTGGACGTACGGCTCAGCGGCCCCCGGATCGAGGCCGTGGGCACCGCCGGCAGCCTCGCGCCCGCCGCGGGCCGTACCGCCGACGGGTCGCGCCGTCCGGCCGACGGCACCCGTATCGACCTGCGCGGATATCTGCTGCTGCCCGCGCCCGCCGAGCCGCACGCCCACCTCGACCTGGCGCTGACCGCGGGCGCCGCGGGGCCGCCGTCCGACGACCCCGCCGATGTGCAGCGGCGCGCCACCGAGGCCGCGCTGCTCCAACTCGGCCACGGCGCCACCGCTTTGCGCAGCCATGTGCGGATCGGCGACGTCCAGGGGTTGCAGGCGCTCGAAGCCGTGCTCCAGGCGCGGCGGGCGCTGCGCGGGCTCGTCGACCTGCACACCGTCGCCGTACCGCGGCTGCTGACCGGCGCGGCGGGCGCGGACGGGCTCGCGATGCTGCGCGACGCGCTGAAGATGGGCGCCGCGGTGGTCGGCGGCTGCCCCGATCTGGACCCGGACCCGAGCGGGTACGCCGAGGCCGTCTTCTCGCTCGCCGCCGAGTTCGGGCTCCCGGTCGACCTGCACACCGCCGCCGACGACCCGGCCCGGCTGGCCCGGCTCGCCGCGATGGCGGGCGGTCTGCGGCCGGGCGTCACCCTCGGCCCGTGCCACGGTCTCGGCGCGCTGCCGCCCGAGGCGATCGACTCCGCCGCGCAGCGGCTGGCCGCCGCCGGGATCTCGGTCACCGCGCTCCCCCAGGGCGGCTGCGGCGCGCTGGACTCCGTACGCCGCGGCGGCGGTCCGCACACCCCGGTCCGCCGGCTGCGCGCGGCGGGCGTCCGGGTCACGGCGGGCAGCGGGGCGCTGGGCGACCTGGCCAATCCGGTCGGCCGCGGCGATCCGCTGGAGGCCGCCTTCCTGCTCGCCTCCTACGGCGAGTGCGGCGCGGCGCAGGCGTACGCGGCGGTCAGCGGCCGGGCGCGGGCCGTGCTCGGGCTGCCGGAGGTACGGGTCGAGGCCGGTTTCCCGGCCGAGCTGCTGGCGGTGCGCGGGGAGGGTGTCGAGGCGGTGCTCTCCCTGGCGTACAGCCGGATCGTCATCCACCGGGGCCGGGTGGTCTCGCGGACGAGCGCGGTGCGCGAATACTGCGACTCGGCGAGCGAGGCCGCGCTCGACCTCCCGCGTCAGTCGCACCGCGAGGCGTAGCGTCACGTCCATGCGCATGGTGATCGCTGGTGGACATGGACAGATCGCGTTGCGGCTTGAGCGGTTGCTCGCCGAGCGCGGTGACAGTGTGGTCGGGCTGATCCGTAACCCGGCCCAGGCCGACGACTTGCGGGCGGCGGGCGCCGAGCCGGTCGTCCTGGACCTCGAATCGGCGACGGTCGCGGAGGTGGCCGCCGTCCTGGAGGGCGCCGAGGCGGCCGTCTTCGCGGCGGGCGCGGGTGCGGGCAGCGGGGCCGCCCGCAAGCACACCGTCGACCACGCGGCGGCCGTGCTCTTCGCCGACGCGGCCGAACAGGCGGGCGTACGGCGCTATCTGGTGGTCTCCTCGATGGGCGCCGACGCCCGGGCGAGCGGGGGCGACCCCGTCTTCACCGAGTACCTGCGCGCCAAGGGCGCGGCTGACGACGACATCCGCGCGCGTACGGACCTGGACTGGACGATCGTGCGCCCCGGCGCCCTGACCAACGACCCGGGCACCGGCCGCGTCCGTCTCGCCCCCTCCACCGGCCGCGGCTCCATCCCCCGCGACGACGTCGCCGCCGTCCTGGCCGGCCTCCTGCTGACCCCCTCGACCGCCGGCCTCACCCTCGAACTCGTCTCCGGCACCGACACCATCCCCGAAGCCCTCCGCACCGCCGCCCTCCCCTAACCCCTCCCCCTCCCCCGCACACACCAAAACGGCCCCCCGCCCTGCTCTTCAGCAGGCCGGGGGGCCGTTCTCATCATGTGGCGGCACGTGGATTCGAACCACGGTAGGCATAGCCGACGGATTTACAGTCCGTTCCCATTGGCCACTCGGGCATACCGCCATGGGATGAAGCCGCGGATCCGCTGGGTGCGGGGTGCCGTGGCGACGACGTAAACGATACCCGATCCGGAGGGGTGGTTCGCCACCGGATTGATCACCGCCTCCGCCTTGTGTCCGCGCGCACCGGACACCGCTCCTTCCCCGCGGAGATCCACACGACAGGCCCTAGTCTTTGGGGATGGTGGTCCGGGGATCGGGCCGCGGATGTGATGGAAGACAGACAAGCGATACCCAAGGAGCCCACTGAAGATGGCCGACTCCAGTTTCGACATCGTCTCGAAGGTCGAGCGGCAGGAGGTCGACAACGCCCTCAACCAGGCCGCCAAGGAGATCTCGCAGCGGTACGACTTCAAGAACGTCGGGGCCTCGATCGCCTGGTCGGGCGAGAAGATCCTGATGGAGGCGAACTCCGAGGAGCGCGTCAAGGCGATCCTGGACGTCTTCGAGACCAAGCTGGTCAAGCGGGGAATCTCGCTGAAGGCGCTGGACGCGGGCGAGCCGCAGCTCTCCGGCAAGGAGTACAAGATCTTCGCCTCGATCGAGGAAGGCATCTCCCAGGAGAACGCCAAGAAGGTCGCGAAGATCATCAGGGACGAGGGTCCCAAGGGCGTCAAGGCCCAGGTCCAGGGCGAGGAGCTGCGCGTCAGCTCCAAGAGCCGCGACGACCTCCAGTCCGTCCAGGCCCTGCTCAAGGGCAAGGACCTCGACTTCGCCCTCCAGTTCGTCAACTACCGCTGATTCCACGCCGGGAGGCCGCGGCCCGCGTCGCGGCCCTCCCGCCGGTTCCCCTGCGGACGCCGCATCCCCGTGGCCGCCCCCATCCCTGCGGACGCCGCACCCCTGTGGCCGCCCCCATCCCCGTGGCCGCCGAATCCCTGTGGCGCCCGCGCCCCCGGCGATAGGCTGCCTGGCCAAGACAGGCAACGGGGAACGGGGAAGTACCAGGCATGTCCGCCAAAGGAGATCTGACGATAAGTCTGATCGGGCTCAGCGACCTGGCGACGGGGCTGAGATCGGTCAAGACGCGGATGGACGACACCGGGCAGGTCGATCGCGCCCTCGGCAACGGGGAGTTGGGCTCGTCCAGGGCGCATGACGCGCTCGACGGTTTCATGCACGGCTGGAAGGACGGCCGTAAGGAGATCGACAGCGGTCTGGAGAGCGTCGCGAAGATGGCGCAGGCCGTCGTGGACGAGCTCACCAAGACCGACCAGGAGCTGAAGGACGCGCTGGCCAAGCACGAGGGCGGCGGTCAGCCGTGACCGTGTCCTCTTCCGCCCCCTCCGGCACGTCGCCGGTGCGCGGGGTGAACATCCTGGTGCCCAGCTCCTGGTACGAGTTCGACATCCATCCGGCCACGCGCGACGCGTCGATACGTGAGGTCGTACGCGAACGGGTCCAGGAACGGCCGGAGTTGGCCGACTCCAGGACGGCGCTCATCCGCACGCTGACCCGTACGGCCGACGAGGCGTGGCAGACCGGGGTGCTGTACTTCGGCGCCCTGGCCGACCTGAGCGACGAGGCACCGCTGACGGCGAGCGTCACGATCGCGGTCCTGGAAGCCGACGACCGGGCGGACGGCACGGCGGACGGCGATCGGCCCGGCGGCGGGGCAGGAGGGGCAGGCGGGACGGGCGGGGCGGGCGGCAATCTGGCGGCGCTGGTGGCGGCGCTCAAGCCGGTCGCCGCGGGCCGCAGGCCGACCGACCCGTGGCGCCGGATCAAGCTGGTGGAGCTGCCGGACGCGGGTTCCGCCGCGCGCAGCGAGGGGATCGACGACATCGAGCTGCCGGACGACGACCGTACGGTCCGGATGGTGCTGATGCAGACCTTCGTACCGTTCCCCGGCGGCGACCCTCGGGTCGCGGTGATCAGCGGGGCGACCTCCCAACTCGCCCTCGCCGAGCCGATGCTGGAGCTGTTCGACGGCATCACCGAGACCTTCCGCTTCGTGTACGCCGACGACGACCCCTCCGTCGGGTCCGCCGAGAGGGTGAGCTGAGCCGTGACCCGACCCACTGACTGGCACAATCTCGACCTCGACAGCGACCCGACTCCCGGTGACGTCTACGAGATCAGGGCCGAGGGCAGGCGCTTCCAGACCTTCGCCGAGGACGTGGCGACCGTGCACTCGCTGCTCAGCAGCGCGGCCAAGGACCAGGCGCTCGCCGAGTGGAACGGCAAGGCAGCCGAGGCGTTCCGCGGCCAAATTGACAAGCTGCCGGGGCAGTTGGGCAAGCTCCACGACTCCTACGGCGCGGCCGGCGACGCCTTGGTGACCTTCGCCGACTCGGTGGAGACCGAACAGTCCACCGCTGACGGCGCGTTGTCCCAGGCGCGCCTGCTGCGCAACGATCTGGCAGCGAAGCAGACCGAGTTGGCCCGCGCGCAGGTCGACGCGACCACGGCGGGCGACGCCAAGGCGAAGCTCGACGGCTCCAAGGGATCAGCCGGAAGCGCCGGCGGGAACGTACCGCCGCCCGACCCGGACAAGGTCCGTCAGGCGGTCCGCAACGCCCAGCAGGCCGACGCCCACAAGAACCAGGTCGCGGGCCAGGTCTCCGGGATTCAGCAGCAGTTGGCCGAGCTGCGCAAGAAGGCGCAGGACGCCGGGACCAACCACGGCACGGCGGTGGACGTCCTCAAGAAGGACCTCGACCACGCCTCCGACGTCGGCATCCACAACAAGAAGTGGTACCAGAAGCTCGGAGACTTCCTGGTCAAGGCGTGGAGCGTCATCCTTCCGATCCTCAAGGTGATCGTCGCCATCGGCGGCATCCTGCTGCTGTTCATCGGCGGCCCGCTGGCCTGGATCGTGCTGGCCGCGGCCTTGCTGGTCTTCGCCGACACCTTGGTGAAATTCATTCAGGGCAAGGCGGGTTGGGGCGATCTGCTGTTCGCCGCGCTGGACTGCATCCCGGTGATGGGCAAGGTCAGCATGCTGGTCAAGGCGGGTGAGATCGGCAAGCTGAAGTGGGCGGTGAAGATCCTCCAGGCCGAGCGGAAGTACCAGAACGTCATCAAGGTGTGGAAGTACGGCGAAGACCTCAGCGGATTCCGCAAGGTCGCCTTCGGCTTCGCCAAGGGCCTGGGCAAGGACACCCTCAAGGACGCCATGAACGGCGGCTGGACGAACGTCAAGAAGAACTTCCTGGCCAACGTCGCGGGCAACACCATCGGCGCCGGGCTCTCCCCGCTGGTCGACAAGGGCTTCGCCAAGATCCCCCGGCTCTACTACAGCGGCCCGATCTCCGCGATGTCGGGCGCCGAACGCCGGGCGCTGGGCCACCTGTCGATGGACATGAACGGCCTGACGCAGCGCGGAAAGACGCTCATCGGCGCCACGAAGGGGCTGGTGACGTCGGTGACGAAGGAGACCGTCAAGAGCACGGTCTTCGGCAAGGACTTCACCATCGAGAACATCGGCTTCGGCACGCTCACCGGCTTCGGCAACTCGGGCGGCGGCTACCGCACCGGCCGGCACTGAGCGGGACGTTCACCCGAGCGGGCCGGGTCCGGTTCACCGCCAGGAGCCGGACGGACCGGGGGCCGGACAGACCAGAGGCCGGACAGACCAGAGGCCGGACAGACCAGGAGCCGGACAGACCGGGGCCCGCGACCGCTACGAGCCGCGCCGTACGGCCACGTCGTACCGCGGGTCGCCGAAACCGGCGGCCCGCGCCCGGCGCAGCGCCTCATCGCCGATGTCCCGGATCGCCGGGCCGCCGCCGCGGGCCTCATCGGTCCGCTCGGCGGCTCCGGCGGCCCCGCCCTGCCTGACCAGGCTCACCCCGCGCGGCCCCGGCAGCGCGAGCACTCCCCCGATCCTGGGGTCGCCCGCGAACCAGACCTCGCGCTTGGCGTTCTCTCCGAGCACCCGCCGCCAGCGGCGGACGTCGGGGAAGCGGACCCGGATGCTCACGTCCTTGTCCGGGTTGTCGGGCACAGGCAGTCGGAAGAACGGCACGCCGTTATCGGCCACTTGGGCGACGCCGTCCAGGCGCTGCCAGGGGTAGACCTGAAGGACCCGCCAGTACCGCTTGTAGCGCGGCTGTATCAGGGCCCACCAGCCGAGGCCGAGCATCGAGGCCGTCATGAGGACGTACGCGAGCCAGGTGACGTCGATGTCGAGGAAGACGTCGAGGAAGGCGAAGACCAGGGCCCAGCCGGGGATGCCCGCGGCGCTGACGATCAGCAGCGCCCGCAGCCGCCCGCGGGACCGCGCGCACCACTCGCGCGTCGCCGGTTCCGCGACCGCGCCCTCGTACGTCACCCCGTCGTGCGTCACGCCCTCGTACGTCACGCCGTCGCGCGGCGCACCCTCGTAGGCCCCAGCAGGCACGGGAATTCCCCCTCGGGTGTGGGTGCGGCCATCGGGTCCGGCCGTCGGCGTTCGACCCTAGCAGTGCGGGTCTCCGGCGGCGCGGGCTCGAGCGCAGGCTCAAGCGAGGGCGCAAGCGAGGGCTGAACCGAGGGCTGGACCGAGGGGCTCAAGCGACGGGCCCGGCCGAGGGGCTGAACCGACGGCGCGGTACGTCACGGCCTGCCGTAGTCGGCCGCCCACGGGTTGAGTTCGGCGTACTGCTGCTTCCAGGCCGTGCGGTACTGGGCGGCCAGCGGCGGGGGGAAGATCGCCAGGACTTCGGCGACGCGCTCGGGGGTGGCGCCGTCGAGCAGCCACGGGATGTAGCGCGGCGCGAGGCCGAGGCCGATCTGATTGCGCTGGCTGTCGGCGAACAAGGCCCAGTCGGCCGGGGACAGTTCGCGCTCGATGAGCGGCAGCGCGTCGCTCTCCTCGTGGCTGAGGTGGGCGTTCAGTTCGGTGGCGAAGGCGTCGGCGGCGTCGCCGAGGGCGGTGTGGCCGCCCTGTTCGTCGGCGAGCGCCGCGTCGATCGCGGCGATCAGCGGGTCGATCCGGTCGTGTTCCGCCTCCATCGCCTCAAGGAGTTCGAGGTCGTCGGGGCGGCCGGCGAACTGGCCGCGCAGCTTCGGCCACAGGACGTCGTCCTCGGCCGTGTGATGGATGGTCAGGAACCTCTTGAACAGATCCCACCCGAAGTGGGTGGCGGTGAGCCGGGACGGGTCGTCGCCCGTGACGGCGGCGGACTTGGCGATGATCGCCACGTCGCGCCGCAGTCCGTCGTGGAAGGCGTACATCATCGTCAGATCGACGGTCTCGCCCGGCTGGTGCGGAGTGGTCATCAACGTGTCTCCCTGGAACTAGGTGAACCAGTGGATCAGGAGGAATCGCCACACCGAGGCTATAGTCAGCCTGCCGAATCGTCAATCCGTATATCTATCCGGGAGTTGAACCATTTCCGGGCCGAACCGAGCGGCTACTGAAGCTCCTTGACCACCTTCAGCGCGTCCCCGATGTGCCCGCCGATGTTCATCATCGAGGAGAACGCGTGCCGGACGACGCCCTCGCGGTCGATGACGAAGGTGACGCGGCCGGGCACGACGCCCAGGCTCGTGGCGCCGTACTGCTTGCGGACGGCCTTGTCGGTGTCGGCGAGCAGGATGAAGGGCAGTTCGTGGCGGCCGGCGAACTTCTCGTGCGTCTCGACCGAGTCGGAGCTGACGCCGATCACCTCGGCGCCCGCGTCGGTGAAGCTCTCGTAGCTGTCACGGAAGCTGCACGCCTCGGTGGTGCAGCCGCTGGTGTTGTCCTTCGGGTAGAAGTACAGCACCACGACCTTCTCGCCCAGCACATCGCTGAGCGTGACGGGCTTGCCCGTCTGGTCGGGAAGGGTGAAGTCCGGTGCCTTGGCGCCGACGTGAAGAATGGCCATGACGTCTCCTCGGTGGGATGCGGTCGGGAATGCGGTCGGGGATGCGGGCCGGGGATGCGGGTCGGGAATGCGGTCGGGGATGCGGGTCGGGGGACACGGTCCGCGAGGGGCGTCGGGGGCGGAAACGGTACGGCGGTACGGGCGGCCCGCGCGCGACAGCCGGTGGTCAGACGTCCGCGCGCAGCATCTTCGTGAGCAGCGCCTTCAACTCCGCCCGGCCGTCGGTGCCGAGCCTCGTGCCCATGTCGGTCTCGGCGGCCTCGACGGCCCGCCGGGCGGTGGCCAGCGCGTCGCGCCCCGCGTCGGTCAGCCGCAGCGCGTACCGCCGCCGGTCGCGCGGGTCGCGCTCGCGCACCACCCGGCCCGCGCTCTCCAGGTCGTCGACGATCTGGAGGATCGCCTGCTCGCTGATGCCGAGCCGCCGGGCGAGCCGCTGCTGCGAACTCGCCTCGTCGGCCAGGACGGTGAGCGCGCCGAAATGCCGCGCCTGGAGGCCGACGTCGGTCAGCGCGTCCTCGATCCGGCGCCGTACGAAATGGTGCGCCTGGGCGATCAGCGGGCTCGTACGCCGTACACCGCGCTCGGGCGGGGTACGGGCCAGCAGGGTGCTCAGCAGCGCGTCGAGGCGGACGCGTTCCGCGGCGGTCAGGGCCGCGGTGAGGTGGTCGTCGCCCGCGGCCATCGCGGGTTCCATGGCCTTGACGGCGCTGCGGCCGTCGTCGGTGAGGGCGAGGACGTACGAGCGGCGGTCGCCGGGGTTGCGGGCGCGGGTGACCTGGCCCGCCTGCTCCAGCCGGTCGATCAGCTTGACCATGGTGGTGCGGTTGATGCCGAGCCGCTCGCCGAGATCCTGCTGGGAGTACGTGACGGGGGCGTCGAGCGCGTCGAGTATCTGGAAGTCGCGCGCGCCTGAGGCGCCTTGGCCCGCCGCGACGCCGAATTCCGGGGCGAGGTGATCGGCGACCCGGTTGGCGCGGATGTGTGCGCGGCGCAGAAGATGCGCCGCGTAGACGGCGAGGGCGGGCGGCAGTTCGGCGTCCGCCGTCTCGACACTGAGCGCGTAGTCGTCCACCCGGCACCTCCGCAGGTGAGGGTAGCAGGGACGGCCACCTGACCGGCCGTCAGGTACGGCGGACGGCCGGAAGGCGCTCGGCCCGAAGGCACTCGGCCCGAGGGGCGGCCCGAAGGCGCTCGGCGCGGCGGACGGCCGGGAGGCGCTCAGCGCGAGGCGAACGGCCGGTCGGTCGGCACGATCTCCTTGCCCAGGGGCATGAGCGACAGCGGGATCAGCTTGAAGTTGGCGATGCCGAACGGGATGCCGATGATCGTGACGCAGAGCAGCACGCCGGTGACGATGTGGCCGAGGGCCAGCCACCAGCCCGCGAGGATCACCCACAGCACATTGCCGACGAAGGAGCCCGTGCCCGCGTCCCGGCGCTCGACCGCGGTGTAGCCGAACGGCCAGAGCGCGTAGACGCCGATGCGGAAGGCGGCGATGCCGAACGGGATGCCGATGATCGTGACGCAGAGGAGTGCCCCTGCCAGGACGTAGCCGAGGAACATCCACACACCGCAGAGGATGAGCCAGATGACGTTCAGGATGGTCTTCACCGGTGGCCTGCCATGTCTTCGAGGCGGGAGATGCGTTCTGCCATCGGGGGATGGGTCGAGAAGAGCTTGGAGACGTCGCCCGCGCGGAATGGACTGGCGATCATCATATGGCTGGCGGTCTCCAGGCGCGGTTCGGGCGCGAGGGGCCGCTGCTGTGTGCCCGTTTCGAGCTTGCGCAGCGCGGAGGCCAGGGCCAGCGGGTCGCCGGTCAGGCGCGCGCCCGAGGCGTCGGCCTCGTACTCCCGCGAGCGGGAGACGGCCAACTGGATGACCGAGGCGGCCAGCGGGCCGAGGATCATCAGCAGCAGCATGCCGAGGATGCCGGGGCCCTCGTCGTCGTCGGAGCGGCCGATCGGGACCAGCCACGCGAAGTTGACCAGGAACATCACCACGGAGGCGAGCGCGCCCGCGATCGAGGAGATGAGGATGTCGCGGTTGTAGACGTGGCTCAGCTCGTGGCCGAGGACGCCGCGCAGCTCGCGCTCGTCGAGGATGGCCAGGATGCCCTGGGTGCAGCAGACCGCCGCGTTGCGCGGATTGCGGCCGGTCGCGAAGGCGTTCGGCGCCTCGGTGGGCGAGATGTACAGCCGGGGCATGGGCTCGCGGGCGGTGGTCGAGAGCTCGCGCACGATCCGGTACAGCTCGGGCGCCTCGAATTCGCTGACGGGGCGGGCGCGCATCGCGCGTAGAGCCAGCTTGTCGCTGTTCCAGTACGCGTACGCGTTCGTCCCCACCGCGATGACCAGGGCCACGATGAGTCCGGTCCGGCCGAAGAAGCTGCCGATGACCAGGATGAGGGCCGACAGACCGCCGAGGAGTACGGCGGTCTTCAACCCGTTGTGCCGGCGGTGCACGGTGCGCCCTCCAAAGTGTGCGTCGGGGGGAACCTCTCCCCCTAGGAGAACCTCCTGCCCACAACAACGCCACCCGAGCGCCGCTAGTTCCCTTATGCGCACGCAGCGCTACCGGCGCGGGGCGTACGGATACGGCCCCCGGCCGGTCGGGGCCGGGGACGGACGTGCTGGTCAGAGGGGCGGAGGGAGGGCCCGGTCAGAACAGCGAGCCCTGCGCGTACCGCAGGACGAGCTGCGGCGCGCCGGACAGTGCGACCCCGGCCAGCGCGGTCAGCGTGATGGCGGCGACGAGGCCGACGGGCGTACGGGCGACGGGTACGGCCGCGAGCGCGCCGCCGGTCGTGACGCCGCTCGCGCCGCCGGTCGCTCCGCCGGTCGTGACCGCGCTCGGGGATTGCTCGGGGGCGCCCTCGGGGCGGGTGAAGAGCAGCGCCGTCCAGCGCAGGTAGTACACGAGCGCGATGACGACGTTGACGGCCATGATCACCGCGAGCCAGCCGTGCTGGGTGCCGACGGCGGAGGAGAAGACGGCGACCTTGGCGAACAGGCCGATGACGCCGGGCGGCAGTCCGGCCAGGCACAGCAGGAAGAAGCCGAGCGCGAGGGCGGCCAGCGGGCGGGTCGCGTACAGGCCCCGGTAGTCGCTGAGCCGGCCCTGCGGGGCGGTGCGCGAGACGAGGGCGGCCACGGCGAAGGCGCCGAGGTTCACCACCGCGTACATCAGGGCGTACGCGACGGTGGTGCCGATCTCGTGCGCCGGGTCGGCGGCGGAGGACGCGGCGGCCAGCGGCACCAGCAGATAACCCGCCTGGCCGATGGACGACCAGGCCAGCAGGCGTACGGCGCCGCGCGGCACGCCGGGCCGCTGCCGGAGCGCGCCGACGTTCCCGACGGTCATGGTGAGCGCGGCCAGTACGCCGAAGGCCGGGCCCCACACGTCGTGGTAGGGCTTGAAGGCGATGACCGACACCAGGATCAGGCCGGAGAAACCGGCGGCCTTGCCGACCACCGACAGATACGCGGCGACCGGCAGCGGCGCGCCCGCGTAGGTGTCGGGCACCCAGAAGTGAAAGGGGGCCGCGGCGAGTTTGAAGGCGAACCCCACCAGAGTGAGGGCCGCGCCGACCTTCGCCATGGTGACGAGTTGCGCGGGCGCGTGCGTGAGGCCGTCGGCGACGGCGGCCAGGTGCATGGTGCCGGTGGCCGCGTAGACGAAGCTGATGCCGAGCAGTGAGACGGCGGTCGCGGTCACCGAGGACAGGAAGAACTTGAGCGCGGCCTCGCTGGACAGCTTGTCGCCGCGCCGCAGGCCGACCAGCGCGAAGGCGGGCAGGGTGGCGACCTCGAGGGCGACGATCAGGGTCGCCAGGTCGCGGGAGGCGGGCAGCAGCGCGGCACCGGAGGCGGAGGCGAGCAGCAGGAACCAGTACTCGCCCGCCGGGAGGTCGTCCTGGGTGTTGACCGAGAGCAGGGCCGTGAGCAGCGCGCCGCCGAGCACCAGGGCCTGGATGACCAGGGTGAAGTGGTCGGCCGCGTACGAGCACCCGCCGCCGCCCGCGGGGAGGTCGGCGGCGGTGCCGGGGTGCACGACCGTCACGCAGAAGGTGGCGTGGCGGCCCGCCCGCAGCGGGATCAGGGCCAGTGCGGCCAGGACGAGTCCCGCGACGGTGATCCAGGCCAGCAGTTCCTTGCGGGCCTTGGGCAGGAAGAGGTCGGCGACCAGGACGACGAGGGCGAGGACCGCCGGGATGGCGGCGGGGGCGAGCGCCGTCCAGTCGACGGACTGCACGAGGGACGGCATCAGTTGCCTCCGAGGAGGGTGTGCACGGCCGGATCGGTGAGGCCGAGCAGGACGGCGGGCCACAGTCCGGCCAGGACGGTGAGCGCGGCGAGCGGCGTCCAGGCGGCGAATTCGTACGCCTGGACGTCGGCGAGCGCGGGCTGCGCGTCGACGGTCTCGCGGTCGCCCATGCAGACCCGGCGGACCACGACCAGCAGGTAGGCGGCGGTGAGCAGGGTGCCGAAGGCGGCGACGGCGGTGAAGGTCAGATAGGCGGGGCGGCTGAGGCCCGCGGCGGGTTTGAAGGCGCCGAACATCGACAGCATCTCGCCCCAGAATCCGGCCAGGCCCGGCAGTCCGAGGGAGGCGACGGCGGCGAAGGCGACCAGGCCGCCCAGGCGCGGCGCCTTGCCGTAGAGCGCGGCTCCCGTGGCGCCTGCGAGGGTGTCGAGGTCGCTGGAGCCGTATCGGTCCTTCAGGGCGCCGACCAGGAAGAACAGCAGGCCGGTGATGAGGCCGTGGGCGATGTTGGCGAAGAGCGCGCCGTTGACGCCGGTGGGGGTCAGGGAGGCGATGCCGAGCAGGACGAAACCCATGTGGCCGACGGAGGAGTACGCGATCAGCCGTTTGAGGTCGCCGCCGTTGCCCCGGCGGGCCAGCGCGAGGCAGGCGAGCGAGCCGTAGACGATGCCGACGACGGCGAAGGCGGCCAGGTAGGGGGCGAAGGTGTGGATGCCGTCGGGGGTCATCGGCAGGACGATCCGGACCAGGCCGTAGGTGCCCATCTTCAGCAGCACGCCCGCGAGCAGCACCGATCCGACGGTGGGGGCGGCGGTGTGGGCGTCGGGCAGCCAGCTGTGCAGCGGCCACATCGGGGCCTTCACGGCCAGGCCGAGGCCGATCGCGAGGACCGCGATCAGTTGCGTGGAGTGACTGAGCGATGACCCGTTGTCAGTGGCGAGTGCCACCATGTCGAATGTGCCCGCCTTCACGCCGATGAGGAGCAGGCCGAGCAGCATGATCACGGAGCCGAGGAGGGTGTAGACGATGAAGCGCAGTGCGGATCGCTCGCGGTCCCCGCCGCCCCAGCGGGCGATGAGGAAGTACATCGGGATGAGGACCGTCTCGAAGGCGAGGAAGAACAGCATCAGGTCGAGCACGGCGAAGGTCGCCAGCGTGCCCGCTTCCAGGAGCAGCAGCAGGGCGACGAACGCCTTGGGGCCGGGGCCCGCGGGCATTTTGAAGTAGCTGTAGAGCGCGCAGAGGAAGGTCAGCAGCGCGGTCAGGACGAGGAGGGGGAGCGAGATGCCGTCGACGCCGAGGTGGAGATGGATCTTGAGCGCGGGGATCCAGTTGAGGTCGGTGGTGGCCTGGGTCCTGGCGGGGTGGTCGTGGTCGAAGCCGGCCGCGAGGACGATCGCCAGGACGAGTACGGCGCCGGTGACGGTGACGCCGTGCCGCAGGACGGCCTGGCCGGGGTCACGGCCCTTCAGGCCGGGCGGCGGCGGGAGCAGGGCGCCGACCGCGCCGAGCAGCGGCAGCACGAGGAGTGCCGCGAGGACGTACTGGAGGGCGGTGTCGTTCACTTCGGGCTCAGCCTCCGACGGCGACGAGGACGGCGAGGACGACCGCACCGGCCAGCAGCGCGCTGAGGTAGGTCTGGACGTTTCCGGTCTGGGCCTTGCGGACGGCCGCGCCGAGCAGCCGGGGGGTGCCGCCCGCGCCGCGGACGTAGGTCTCGATGACCTCGCGGTCCAGGAAGCGGACGAGTTGCGCGGCGGCCAGCACGGGGCGCACGAACAGCGCGGTGTAGAGGGCGTCGAGGTGGAAGCCGTGGGCCGCGTGGCGGTGCAGCCTGCCCAGCAGCAGACGGCCGGGGTCGCCCGGGTCGTCGGCGGACGCGATGTCGCCGTAGATCGCCTCGTGGGTGGCGGTGGCCTCGGCCTCGACGAGGGCGGGTTCCGCGCCGGGGTCGCCGTCGGCGGTGACGACGGCTCCGACGGGGACGGCGAGGCGGGTGGCGGTGGCCGCCTTCCAGGCGCCGTAGGTGATCAGGACGCCGACCAGGGCCAGGCCGGTGCCGAGGACGGAGGTGATCAGGGTGGGGCCGAGCGGGGCGCCGCCGAACCAGTCGGGCAGCTCGCGGTAGGCGAGGCCGCCGAAGGCGATGGTGGGGACGGCCAGCACCCACAGCACGGAGGTCATCACGACCGGCTGCCTGCCGTGGTCGGGGGCCTCGGGGCCGCTGCCGCGGAAAGCCAGCAGGAACAGCCGGGTGGCGTATCCGGCGGTCAGGACGGCGGCGGTCAGTCCCGCGACGAAGACGGTCCAGCCGACGGCCGAGGGGACGTGCGCGGTGTGCCCGGCCGAGGCGTGCTCGGCGGCGCGCAGCACGGACTCCTTGGAGAAGAAGCCGGACAGCGGAGGGAGGGCCGCGAGGGCGGCGAGGGCGATGCCCATCGTCCACATGGCGTCGGGGACGCGCTTGGCGAGCGAGCCCATGCGGGACATCGCGGTGAGCGAGTTGGTGCCCGCCGCGTGGATGACGACGCCCGCGCCGAGGAAGAGCAGCGCCTTGAAGGCGCCGTGCGACAGGAGGTGGAAGACGGCGGCGTCGCGGTCGGCGACGGCCAGGGCGCCCGCCATGTAGCCGAGCTGGCCGATGGTGGAGTACGCCAGCACGCGTTTGATGTCGTCCTGGGCGAGGGCGGCCAGGCCCGAGCCGATCATGGTGACGGCGGCCATCACGGCGAGGACGGCCAGCGCGGCGGCGGACGCGGTGAACACCGGCAGCAGCCTGGCCACGAGATAGATGCCGGCGGCGACCATGGTGGCGGCGTGGATCAGCGCGGAGACCGGGGTGGGACCGGCCATCGCGTCGGGCAGCCAGGTGTGCAGCGGGAACTGCGCGGACTTGCCCGCGACCCCGGCGAGCAGCAGCAGCGCGATCACCGTGGGGTGGTGGAGCCGGCCGTCCGCCGCGGCGGAGAGGATGCCGCTGATCCGGAAGGTCCCGGCGTCGGCGGCGAGCGCGAACACCCCGATGAGGAAGGGGACGTCGCCGAGCTTGGTGACCAGGAACGCCTTGATCGACGCCGTCCTGGCGGCCTCGGTCTCCCAGTAGTGCCCGACCAGGAAGTACGAGCAGATGCCCATGATCTCCCAGCCGACCAGCAGCACCATCAGGTCGCCCGAGTAGACGACGAGGAACATGGCGGCGGTGAACAGCGAGACGAGGGCGGCGTACGAGGGATAGCGCGGGTCGTCGCGCAGATAGGCGGTGGAGTAGAGCTGGACGCAGGTGGCGACGAGGCCGACGAGGACGGCGATCAGGACCGCGAAGCCGTCCAGGTGCAGGGCGAGGTAGACGGGCGCGGAGCCGGTGTCGGTGAGCTTGTGGACGGCGTCGGTCGGCGCGCCGGTGCCCTGGCGGGCGGCGACGACCGCGGCCAGGACGAAGGCGGTGGCGGTGGGCAGTACGGCCAGCGGGCGTACGAAGCCGGGTGCGCGCCGGCCGAGCAGGAGTCCGGTGACCGCGCCGAGGAAGGGCAGGAGGGGGACGAGCGCGGCAAGGGCGGTCAGGGTCACGCGGCGGCCTCGGCCTTCTTGTCGGCGGCCGTGCCGTCCGGGTCGGACGCGGTGTGCTCGGACGACGCGTGCTCGGCTGACGCGTGCTCGGACGACGCGTGCTCGGGCGGCTCGGCGAGGTCGGTGAGCCGGTCGATGTCGGAGCTGCCGCGGTTGCGGTACACGAGCAGCACGATCGCCAGGCCGAGACCGATCTCGGCGGCGGCGATCGTGATGGTGAACAGGGTGAGGGCCTGGCCGGAGTGGAGGGTGTCGCGCAGCCACACGTCGAAGGCGACCAGGTTGAGATTGACGGCGTTGAGCATCAGCTCGACGGACATCAGGACGAGGATCGCGTTGCGGCGGGCGAGGACGCCGTAGACACCGACGCAGAAGAGGAGGGCGGCGAGGACGGCCGGGTAGACGAGGTGCATCAGTTCTCCTTGCCCTGGCCGGTGGGGGTGCCGCTGGGGCTGCCGGTGGGGGTGCGGCCGCCCGTGCCGGTCCCGGTGCCCTTCGCGGCCCCGGTGCCCGCGCGGTCCTCGGCGGTCTCGCGGCGGGAGAGGACGATCGCGCCGACGAGGGCGGCGAGCAGCAGCACCGACAGCGCCTCGAAGGGCAGCACCCAGAAGCGGAACAGGGTCTGCCCGGTGGCGTGCGAGGAGCCCTGGACCACGCCGTGCAGGTCGATCCAGGTCGAGCGGAAGGCGTCCACGACCACCCACACCAGGGTGACCGCGGCGGCGACGGCGACCCCGAGGGCGACCCAGCGGTTCTCGGAGTCGGCGTCCGGCGAGCGGCCGATGGGCGCTCTGGTCAGCATCAGTCCAAACAGCAGGAGGACGACGACGGAGCCGACGTAGATCAGCACCTGCACCCAGGCGATGAACTCGGCCGTGAGCAGCAGGTATTCGACGGCGAGGCCGCCGAGGGCGACGACCAGCCACAGGGCCGCGTGCACGAGCTGCCGGGTGGTGACGGTCAGGACGGCCGCGCCGAGAGTGACGAGGCCGATGAGGAGGAAGGCGATCTCGACGCCGGTGGGCGAGAGGAAGCCGCCCTGGCTGTGGATGGTTTCGTGGACGATCACGAGTCGCCCTCCCCCGGCGCGGAGGGTCGTTCGGCCGCCGGGTCGGTCGCCGGGTCGGTCGCCGTCGGGGCCTGGGCCTGGGCTTCTGCCTGGGCCTGGGCCTGGGCAGCGATGAGCTTGTCGGCGGCCTTGCGGGCGGCGGCGATCTCCTTGGGTTCCTCGGCGGCCGGGTCGAGCGCGGGAGGCGCGGGCACCGTCCACATCCAGTCGCGCAGCTTGTCGCGCTCGTGGGTGAGTTCGAGGATGTCGGTCTCGGCGTACTCGAACTCCGGCGACCAGAACAGCGCGTCGAAGGGGCACACCTCGATGCAGATGCCGCAGTACATGCACAGCGAGAAGTCGATGGCGAAGCGGTCCAGCACATTGCGGCTGCGCTCGCGCCCGCCGGGGGCGGCGGCCGGTGTCGTCTCCTTGTGGGAGTCGATGTAGATGCACCAGTCGGGGCACTCGCGGGCGCACAGCATGCAGACCGTGCAGTTCTCCTCGAACAGCGCGATCACACCGCGCGAGCGCGGCGGGAGTGCGGGCAGCGCGTCCGGGTACTGGTCGGTGACGGAACGCTTCGTCATCGTCCGCAGGGTGACGGCCAGGCCCTTGGCGAGGCCGGTTCCGGGGATGGCCATGCTAGGAGATCACCACCTTGACGACGCCGGTCAGGGCGATCTGGGCGAGGGCGAGCGGGATGAGTACGGTCCAGGCGAGTTTCTGGAGCTGGTCCTCGCGAAGGCGCGGGTAGCTGACCCGCAGCCAGATCACGACGAAGGCCAGCAGGCCGGTCTTGACCAGCGTCCACAGCCAGCCGACGCTGCCGGACCAGGGGCCGTGCCAGCCGCCGAGGAACAGCACCGTGGTCAGGGCGCACAGCACGACGATGCCCGCGTACTCGGCGAGCAGGAACAGGGCGAAGCGCAGGCCGGTGTATTCGGTGTACGCGCCGAAGATGATCTCGGAGTCGGCCACCGGCATGTCGAACGGGGGCCGTTGCAGCTCGGCGAGGCCCGCCGTGAAGAACACGAGGCCGCCGATGAGCTGCCAGGGGGTCCACCACCAGTGGTACTCCCCCACGATGCCCGGCAGTGACAGCGTGCCCGCCGCCATCGCGACCGACGCGGCGGTGAGCAGCATCGGCAGCTCGTACGCCATCAGTTGCGCCGCCGTGCGCAGGCCGCCGAGCAGGGAGAACTTGTTCGCCGACGCCCAACCCGCCATCAGCGAGCCGAGCACGCCGATGCCCATCATGGCCAGGACGAAGATCAGGCCCGCGTCCAGCGCCTGGCCGACGAAGCCGTGCGGTCCCACCGGGATCGCGATCAGCACGACGAGGTAGGGCAGGAGCGCGACGGCGGGGGCGAGTTGGAAGATCCGCCGGTCCGCGTCGGCCGGAACCACGTCTTCCTTCTGCGCGAACTTGACTCCGTCCGCCACCAGTTGGGCCCACCCGTGGAACCCGCCCGCATACATCGGCCCCAATCGGCCCTGCATATGCGCCATCACCTTGTGCTCCGCCTGCCCCACCACCAGCGGAAACACCAGGAACACAACGAGCACGCCCACAAGCCGCAGCCCGACGTCCACCACGTCACCCACGCCCCTCACCTCCCCGCCCACCGTCTTCGCCTGCGGCGCGCTCGTCAGACGACGCGGACCCACCACCCCGACCGGGGGTTCCACCTGCGGTGGGCTTCTTGCTCGCAGCGGGCGGTTCGCTTGCAGCGGGCGTCTCGCCTGCGGCGGCCTCGTCGGACGACACGGGCTCACCACCCCGAGCGGGGGTTCCACCTGCGGTGGGCTTCTCGCCTGCGGCAGGCGGTTCGCTCGCAGCGGGCGGTTCGCCTGCGGCGGGCTCGTCGGACGACGCGGGCTCGCTACCCCGGCCTGGGGTGCCACCTGCGGTGGGCCCCTCGCCTGCGGCGGGCTTGTCGGACGACGCGGGGCCGCCACCCCCGGTGCCACCTGCGGCGGGCCCCTCGTCTGCGGCGGACGGCTCGCTCGCAGCAGGCTCGCCGCCCCCGGCCGAACTGCCTCCTGCTGCGGGCTTCTTTGACGGCGCGGGCTCGCCACCCCCGGCAGGGGTGCCACCTGCGGTGGGCCTCTCGCCTGCGGCAGGCGGTTCGCTCGCAGCGGGCGTCTCAGAGGGCGCGGGCTCGCCGCCACTGGCGGAACTGCCGCCAGCGGCGGGCTCGCTGACCGCAGCAGGGGTGCCGCCTGGGGCGGGCGGTTCGCTTGCGGCGGGCTTCTTGGTCGGTACAGCGTCGCCGCGCCCCGCGGGGGTGGCGCCCGGGGGTTGTTCCCATGGGGCGTCGGGGACGCGCTTGCGTGGGGGCGCGGGGGTGTCGCCGGAGGGGGCCCCGGCAGGGGGTTGGTTGGCGGGGCTACCGGCAGGGGTTTGGCTGGTGGAGCCTTCGGTCACGCTGCGGGTGCGGCGGGCCGGGCGGTCGGCCGACGGGGTTGTACGCGCCGGGCGGTCGGCCGGGGAGGCCGTTGGGCGGGGGCCGCGGGCGGGGCGGGCGGGGGGTGGGGGGAGTTGGCCTTTTTGGGGGCCCCAGTCGTTGGGGTCGGGGACGCCGGGGGGCTGCATCTGGCGGCGCTTGGGGCCGCCGTCGTGGGACTCGCCGGGCTCCTTGGCACCGGGCCACGCCTTGGCGACGCGGGCGGCGAGGACGAAGTCCTTGCGGAGGGGGTGCCCCTCGAACTCGTCGGGGAGCAGGAGGGGCGCGAGGCCCGGGTGCCCGGTGAAGTCGACGCCGAACATCTCGTGGGTCTCGCGTTCGTGCCACGCCGCGCCCGCGTAGACGCCGGTGGCGGTGGCGAGGACGGGCGCGTCGTGCGGCACGGTCGTCCGCAGCAGCAGCCGCCGGACGCCGCCGTCCAGCGCGACGACGTGCGCGCAGACCTGGAAGCCGGTGCCGGGCTCGTCGACGGCGCTCAGCCAGTCGAAGTACGTGCAGCCGAGGGCGTCCCGCGCGGCCGTGAGCGAGGCGACCCACTCACCGGTCGGCACATCGACGGTCAGGAGGTCGTACGCCTCCTGCGCGACGGCGCCCTCGCCGAAGATCTCCGCGGCCTCCCGCGGCAGCCAACCGGTCACCTCGGCCCCTCCGGCGGAGTGACGAGGCCGCTCGTCAAGGCGGCGACGGAAGGGCGCGGGCCCGCGGCGGAGCCGTACCGCTCCGCCAGCGACTCGCGCGCGATCTTCTCCTGGAGCTTGAGGACGCCCTGGAGGAGCGCTTCGGGGCGCGGCGGGCAGCCGGGCACGTAGACGTCGACGGGGATGATCTGGTCGACGCCCTTGGTGACGGAGTACGAGTCCCAGTAGGGGCCGCCGCAGTTGGAGCACGCGCCGAAGGAGATGACGTACTTCGGCTCGGGCATCTGCTCGTACAGGCGCTTGACGGCGGGCGCCATCTTGTCGGTGACGGTGCCGGAGACGACCATGAGGTCGGCCTGGCGCGGTCCCGGCGCGAAGGGGATGACGCCCAGCCGGATGAAGTCGTGCCGGGACATCGACGCGGCGATGAACTCGATGGCGCAGCAGGCGAGGCCGAAGTTGAAGACCCACAGGCTGTAGCGGCGGCCCCAGTTGAGCACCACCTTCATCGGCTCCGGCGCCAGCCGGGACAGCACGCCGAGACGGCGCGGCTCGGGAAGGTCCTGCGCAGGGGTCTCGGGAATCGCCTGCGGGTTCACGTCCATTCGAGGACGCCCTTCTTCCATGCGTAGAGCAGCCCGATCGCGAGGAAGCCGATGAAGACGAACATCTCCACCAGCGTCGTCGCGCCGAAGCCGGGCGCGGCGAAGACCGTGGCCCACGGGAACAGGAAGATCGCGTCGACCGCGAAGATGACGTAGAGGAAGGAGTACACGTAGTACTTGACCTGGGTGTGCGCCCAGCCCTCGCCGACCGGGTCGACCCCGCACTCGTACGTGAGCATCTTCTCGCGCGTCGGCACGACGGGCCGCAGCAGGCGGCCGGACGCGAAGGCGACGGTCACGAAGAGCACACCGACGACCGCGACCAGGCCGACGACCGAGTAGCCGTGGAAGTAGTCCACGTCCGTCCGCCCCTCGTTCACTCGTTGACCGGTGGTGTCCAGCGATCCTTGTGGATCTCTTTAGACGATCTATACGGGAGGGAGTCTAGGCCCTGGCCTCACAGGCGCACGCCCCCCGTGCGGGCACCGGTGCGCGCATCGGCGGCGGCCCCGTCGCACGCCCTCGCCCGTACCGGGGGATAACCCCACCGCCGCCTGACCTACGCACCCCATGGCGCGCCCCGCCGCTTCCCCGGCAGGCTGGACTCATGAACACCTCGCCCGCGTCCCGTCAGCCCGCCGCCCCCGCCCCGCTGCCACCCGTGCGCTTCGCGTACGACCGCGTGACGTGGCGGGAGATCGGGTATCTGCTGCTGAATCTGCCGGTGTCGATCATCGGCTTCGTCTACGTCGTGACGGTCGTGACGGTGGGCCTCGGCCTGTCGGTGACGGTGATCGGGTTGCCCCTGCTGGCGTACGGACTCGCCGGGTGCCGTTTGCTGGGGCGGGTGGAGCGGAGCCGGGCGCGCGACCTGCTGGGCGTGCACATCGACGAGCCGCGCCCGCTGAAGCGGGGCACCTTCGGTTTCCTGCCGTGGCTGTGGGCGTCGCTGAAGGACCCGGTGGCGTGGCGGCACGCCCTCTATTACGGCATCCGGCTGCCGTGGGGCATCCTCACCTTCACTTTGACGCTGGTCTCGCTGTTCGTGCTGTGGCCGGTGCTGCCGTTCCTGGCGCGCGGGCTGACGATGGTCGACCGGGCGATGGTCCGCGGGCTGCTCCAGCCGTCGGACGAGCTGGAGCGGCGGATCGAGGAGCTGGAGTCGGACCGCGGGGTCGTGGTCGACACGGCGGCGGCGGACCTGCGGCGGATCGAGCGCGACCTGCACGACGGCGCGCAGGCGCGGCTGGTGGCGCTGGCGATGGACCTGGGCCTGGCCAAGGAGAAGCTGCTGGAGGATCCGGAGGCGGCGGCCAAGATGGTGGGCGAGGCGCACGGCGAGGTGAAGGTGGCCCTTCAGGAGCTGCGGGATCTGGCGCGCGGCATCCATCCGGCGATCCTCACCGACCGCGGCCTGGACGCGGCCCTGTCGTCGGTCGCGTCGCGCTGCACCGTGCCGGTCGCGGTGACCGTGGACCTGCCCGCGCGGCCCGCGGAGGCGATCGAGGGGATCGCGTACTTCACGGTCTCCGAGCTGTTGCAGAACGTCAGCAAGCACAGCAGGGCACGGCACGCCTCGGTGGACGTGTGGCGCGCCGACGACCGGCTGATGGTGCAGGTACGGGACGACGGGCGCGGCGGCGCGGACGTGTCGGGCGGTACGGGTCTGGCCGGGCTCGGCGAACGGCTGCGGTCGGTGGACGGGCTCTTCGTGGTCAGCTCGCCGGAGGCGGGGCCGACCGTGGTCACGGCCGAACTGCCGTGGCGCGACCGGGAGTTCCGCAAGGCCGGGGCCAGGCGTTGAGCGGAGCCAGGCGCTGAGCGGAGTCAAGCACCGAGCGGGGCGCTGAGCGCGGCCAGGCGCTGAGCGGAGTCAAGCACCGAGCGGGGCGCTGAGCGCGGAAGCCGGGGCGGTAGGGCTAGCCCCACCCCCAAGACGCCGATCCGCACCATGGGGATGGGTGCACGCACCAGCCAGCATGGAGTCACAGAGAAAAGCAGAGAGGACGGACCGACCATGGCTTACGGCTTCCCGCCCGCCGAGCGCGCGCACGAGCGCGAGCGCGAGCACCGCCTGCCGACGGCGCTGCGCGCGCCGGTCGAGGCACGCGCCTGGCGCGAGTTCGCCTACCTGCTGATCAATCTGCCGATGTGCATCGTCGGCTTCGTCTGGACCGTGACGATGTTCTCGCTCGGCGCCGGGCTGCTGGTCACCTTCATCGGACTGCCGGTGCTCGTGCTCGCGCTCGGCGGCTGCCGCGCGATCGGCGCCGTGGAGCGGGCCCGCGCGCGGTCGCTGCTCTGGCTGGACGTGGAGGACCCGCGGCCGGTGCGCGGCAGGAACGGCGGTTTCCTGTCCCGGCTCGGTGCGCAGCTCGGCAGCGGCGTCAACTGGCGGCACGCCGCCTACACCCTGGTCCACTTCCCGTGGGGGATCTTCACCTTCTCCGTCGCCATCAGCTTCTTCACGTACGGCTGGGGCCTGTTGACGTATCCGCTGTGGCGCTGGGTCTTCCCGGTCTACTTCGGGCAGGACGGCCTCCAGATGTACGGCGACGGGCACGGGCACGGCTGGTGGCTGCACACCCCGGCCGACATGCTGCTGTGCGTCGTGGTCGGCGGCGCGCTCGTGCTGAGCAGCCCGTGGGTCTACCGGGGCATGGCGCACGTGGACCGGATTCTGGTGAGCGGTCTGCTCGGGCCTTCGCGGCTGGCGGAGCGGGTCACCGAGCTGGAGTCGGACCGCGGGGTCGTGGTCGACACGGCGGCGGCGGACCTGCGGCGCATCGAGCGCGACCTGCACGACGGCGCGCAGGCGCGGCTGGTGGCACTGGCGATGGACCTGGGCCTGGCCAAGGAGAAACTGCTCGAAGATCCGTCGGCCGGGGCCGTGATGGTCGAGGAGGCGCACGGGGAGGTGAAGATCGCGCTTCAGGAGCTGCGGGATCTGGCGCGGGGCATCCACCCGGCGATCCTCACCGATCGCGGGCTGGACGCCGCCCTGTCGTCGGTCGCGTCGCGCTGCACCGTGCCGGTCGCCGTGACCGTCGATTTGCCGGCGCGGCCGGTGCCGGCCATTGAGGGCATCGCCTACTTCACGGTGTCCGAGCTGCTGCAGAACGTCAGCAAGCACAGTGGCGCTTCGCGCGCGACCGTGGAGGTGTGGCGGGTCGGTGACCGGCTCATGATGCAGGTGTCCGACAACGGGCGCGGGGGCGCCGCCGTGTCCGGTGGGTCCGGGCTCGCCGGGCTCGCCGAGCGGCTCGACTCCGTCGACGGTGTCCTCGCCGTGGCCTCGCCGCCCGGTGGCCCCACCCACATCACCACCGAACTCCCCTGGCGCGTCTAACCCCTCCGGCGCGGTCCCCTTACCCCTCCCCGCGCCCCGCCCAAAACGGCTCGCCCCTCCAAGAGGCGGTGCGCCGATCTTTTCAGGGGCGCGGGGAACTGCGCGGCCCGCCCCCACCGGGCTGTCAGCCCGAAAACAACCGCATCTGCCCCACCGGAGCCGGTTCTCAAAGGCGCACCACCGCGCGGGCTGAGCGCGCAGTCCCCCGCGCCCCCGGCAAAGGAACCGCAGAGATCGGCGTCCCCCCGGCAGGGGGCGGCTAGGTCAGGGTGAGGAGGACTTTGCCTCGGTTGGTGCCGGCCTGGAGGGCCTGATGGGCTTGGAAGGCCGCGGCAAGCGACAACTCGGCGGTGATGTCGAGCCGAATGGCTCCGGAGGCCAGGAGGGAGAGGGCGGCGAGGGCGTGCCCGCGCAGAACGGCCGGGGCGCGGAGCGCGAGGTCGCGGATGGAGTAGCCGGTGAGAGCGCGGTTGCGCTCGGAGAAGGGGAGCACGGGCAGCGTGAGGTCGGGCTGCCGGGCGGCCTCGCCGTAGGCGACCAGACGGCCGAAGGGCGCCAGAAGGGAGAGCCCGGCCAGCCGCGTCCCCCCGCCGATGGGGTCGAGCAGCACGTCGATCTCGGTGCGGGCGGCGGCCAGCTCCTCGGCGAAGGTCTCACGCAGCAGCACCGCGTCGTAGCCGAAACGTTTCGCGTACTCGGCCTTCTCGGCCGTGCGGACCGTCCCGTACACGGCGGCGGCCCCCAGCGCGCGGGCGATCTGCGCGGCGACCGAGCCGACCCCGCCCGCGGCGGCGTGGATGAGGACGGTGTCCCCCGCGGTGAGCCGCGCGGCCCCGGCGAGCACCCCGTACGCGGTGGTGAGGACGAGCGCCGCCCCGCCCCCGTCCCGGAGGGAGATCCCGTCGAGCGGGAAGGCGAAGTCGGCGGGCGCGACCGCGTATTCGGCGTATCCGCCGCCGTCGGGCAGGTAGGCGGCGACGGGGTCGCCGACGGCGAGCCCGGTGACGCCCGCGCCGAGCGCGGCGATCTCGCCGGAGACCTCGAGGCCGGGCACGGCGATCCCGTCCGGCGGACCGTAGTCGCCGAGCCGGTGCAGCACCTCGCCGTGGTTGACGCCCGCGTACGCGACCTGGATCAGCACCTGCCCGGGGCCCGGTTCCGGGACGGGGATTTCCACCGGCCGGAGCACTTCCGGGCCACCGTTGACGTCGAATCCGACCGCGCGCACACGCTCTCCTCTTGCCTGTGAGCCGCTGACGCGCGACCCCCGCCGACCTTCCGGGCGCAACCTTGCCCACCGGAACCGTATTCCCCATCAGCGCGTCGTTGCTGGGATGCTGGGGAAGACAGGGTCGGATGTGGGGGGCTGGAACGGGTGGAGGACAGGGTGCGGGTGGTCATCGCCGAGGATTCGGTGCTGCTTCGGGAGGGACTGACCCGATTGCTGACCGATCGCGGTCACGATGTGGTGGCCGGTGTCGGTGACGCCGAGGCGCTGATCAAGGTCGTACGGGAGCTGGCGGACGAGGGCGCGGCCCCCGACGTGGTGGTGGCGGACGTACGGATGCCGCCGACGCACACCGACGAGGGGGTGCGGGCGGCGGTGCAGCTGCGCCGGGACCACCCCGGCGTGGGCGTGCTGGTGCTGTCGCAGTACGTGGAGGAGCAGTACGCGACCGAGCTGCTGGCGGGCAGCAGCCGCGGGGTGGGGTATCTGCTCAAGGACCGGGTGGCCGAGGTCCGCGAGTTCGTGGACGCGGTGGTGCGGGTCGCCGAGGGCGGCACAGCGCTGGACCCCGAGGTGGTCGCGCAGCTCCTGGGCCGCAGCCGCAAGCAGGACGTGCTGGCGGGGCTGACGCCGCGCGAGCGCGAGGTGCTGGGGCTGATGGCGGAGGGCCGGACGAATTCGGCGGTGGCCAAGCAGCTCGTGGTGAGCGACGGCGCGGTGGAGAAGCACGTCAGCAACATCTTCCTGAAGCTGGGCCTGGCGCCGAGTGACGGGGATCACCGTCGTGTCCTGGCAGTGCTCACCTATCTGAACTCCTGATCTGTTGACACTCTGTCTCACAGCAGACGCCTGACGGCGCGGGCCTCACGGGCACCGCGCCGTCACATGTACATGCCACACACATGTCCGGCAGTCCGCAGGTCGGGGCCGCGCTCCCGCATCCACATTCCGGGACGTACGGGGAAGGCGACCCTTACCGACGTACGATGACCGGTGAGCCGCCGCCTCTAGGGAGGTCCGTTTCAGTGACCAGCCAGGTCAGCAGCAGCAGCCCCGTGCCCACGGAGCAGCCCGCGCATCCGCCGGTGATCGGCGATGTCCTGGGCGAACAGCGCAAACCGGCGAAAGAGACGAAACGCCTCGACCGGGTGATCATCCGGTTCGCCGGTGACTCCGGGGACGGAATGCAGCTCACCGGGGACCGTTTCACCTCGGAGACCGCGTCCTTCGGGAACGATCTCTCGACGCTGCCGAACTTCCCGGCCGAGATCCGGGCCCCCGCAGGCACCCTGCCGGGCGTGTCGTCGTTCCAGCTCCACTTCGCGGACCACGACATCCTCACGCCCGGCGACGCGCCCGACGTGCTGGTCGCGATGAACCCGGCCGCGCTGAAGGCGAACGTCGCCGACCTGCCGCGCGGCGCCGAGATCATCGTCAACACCGACGAGTTCACCAAGCGCGCGATGGCGAAGGTCGGATACGCCGCCAACCCGTTGGACGACGGGTCCCTGGAGGCGTACGCGATCCACCCGGTGCCGCTGACGACGCTCACCGTCGAGGCGCTCAAGGACAGCGGCCTGGCGCGCAAGGACGCCGAACGGGCGAAGAACATGTTCGCGCTCGGCCTGCTGTCGTGGATGTACCACCGGCCGACCGAGGGCACCGAGTCCTTCCTCCGCAGGAAGTTCGCCAAGAAGCCGGACATCGCGGAGGCCAATGTCACGGCCTTCCGCGCGGGCTGGAACTTCGGCGAGACCACCGAGGACTTCGCGGTCAACTACGAGGTGCAGCCCGCCTCCAGCGCCTTCCCCGCGGGCACCTACCGCAACATCTCCGGGAATCTGGCGCTGTCGTACGGCCTGATCGCCGCGAGCAGGCAGAGCGAACTGCCGCTCTTCCTCGGCTCGTACCCGATCACCCCGGCCTCCGACATCCTGCACGAGCTGTCCAAGCACAAGAATTTCGGCGTCCGCACCTTCCAGGCCGAGGACGAGATCGCCGCGATCGGCGCGGCGCTCGGCGCGTCCTTCGGCGGGTCGCTGGCGCTCACCACCACCTCGGGTCCCGGTGTGGCGCTGAAGTCGGAGACGATCGGGCTCGCCGTCAGCCTGGAGCTGCCGCTGCTGATCATCGACATCCAGCGCGGCGGCCCCTCGACCGGGCTGCCCACCAAGACCGAGCAGTCCGACCTGCTCCAGGCGATGTACGGGCGCAACGGCGAGGCGCCGGTGCCGATCGTGGCGCCCAGCACCCCGGCGGACTGCTTCGACGCGGCGCTGGAGGCGGCCAGGATCGCGGTCACGTACCGCACCCCGGTCTTCCTGCTCTCCGACGGCTATCTCGCCAACGGCTCAGAGCCGTGGCGGGTCCCCGACGTCCAGGACCTGCCCGACCTGCGGGTGCAATTCGCGACCGGGCCCAACCACACGGCCGAGGACGGCACCGAGGACTTCTGGCCGTATCTGCGCGACCCGGAGACGCTGGCCCGCCCGTGGGCGGTGCCCGGCACGCCCGGCCTCGAACACCGCATCGGCGGCATCGAGAAGCAGGACGGCACCGGCAACATCTCGTACGACCCGGCCAACCACGACTTCATGACCCGCACCCGGCAGGCCAAGGTCGACGGCATCAAGGTGCCCGACCTGATCGTGGACGACCCGGAGGGCGCCGCGCGGACCCTGGTCATCGGCTGGGGTTCGACGTACGGGCCGATCACCGCGGCCGTGCGCCGCATCCGGCGCGAGGGCGGCACGATCGCGCAGGCCCATCTGCGCCATCTCAACCCCTTCCCGGCCAACCTCGGTGAGGTCCTGCGGGCGTACGACAAGGTCGTGGTGCCCGAGATGAACCTCGGCCAGCTCGCCCACCTGCTGCGCGCCAAGTATCTGGTCGACGCCCGTTCGTACACGCAGGTCACCGGGTTGCCGTTCAAGTCGGAACAGCTCGCGAAGGCCCTCGTGGAGGAGAGTGCGAATGATTGAGGCGCTGTCGCTGGTGCCCAAGGCCGAGGCGAAGCAGTCCATGAAGGACTTCAAGTCGGACCAGGAGGTGCGCTGGTGCCCGGGCTGCGGGGACTACGCGATCCTGGCCGCCGTCCAGTCCTTCATGCCGGAGCTGGGCCTGGCCCGCGAGAACGTGGTGTTCGTGTCCGGGATCGGGTGCTCGTCCCGCTTCCCGTACTACATGAACACCTACGGCATGCACTCCATCCACGGCCGCGCCCCGGCCATCGCGACGGGGCTCGCCGCCTCGCGCCGCGACCTGAGCGTGTGGGTCGTCACCGGTGACGGCGACGCGCTCTCCATCGGCGGCAATCACCTGATCCACGCGCTGCGGCGCAATGTGAACCTGAAGATCCTGCTGTTCAACAACCGGATCTACGGGCTCACCAAGGGTCAGTACAGCCCCACCTCCGAGGTCGGCAAGATCACCAAGTCGACGCCGATGGGTTCGCTGGACGCGCCCTTCAACCCGGTGTCGCTGGCGATCGGCGCCGAGGCGTCCTTCGTGGCCCGCACGATCGACTCCGACCGCAAGCACCTCCAGTCGGTGCTGCGGGCGGCGGCCGAGCACGAGGGCACGGCGCTGGTGGAGATCTACCAGAACTGCAACATCTTCAACGACGGCGCCTTCGACGTCCTGAAGGAGCGCGAGACCGCGCAGGACGCCGTGATCCGGCTGGAGCAGGGGCAGCCGATCCGCTTCGGCGCCCCCGCCGAGGACGGACTCGGTTCGAAGGGCGTCGTACGCGACCCGGCGACCGGTGACCTGAAGGTGATCGACGTGACCGTGGAGGGCAGCGCGGGAGTGCTCGTCCACGACGCGCACACCCAGTCCCCGACGACCGCTTTCGCGCTGTCGCGGCTGGCGGACGCCGACACGCTCCACCACACGCCGATCGGTGTGCTGCGGGACGTGACGCGCCCGGTGTACGACACGGAGATGTCGGACCAGCTCGAAAAGGCCGTGGTGCAGCAGGGCAAGGGCGACCTCGCCGGGCTGCTGACCGGGCGGGACACCTGGACCGTCGTCGGCTGAGGCACGGGACCGCACAAGGGCGGGGCGCGCACCCTCATCGGTGCGCGCCCCGCCCTCGTCCGTCTCTCCCGTGCTCACCGCGTGGTCCCGCTGTTGAACAGCGAGCGCGACCAGAGGTACCCGGCCAGGCCGATACCGGCGCACCAGGCGAGCGAGATCCAGGCGTCGTGGCCGATCGCCGAGCCGGTCAGCAGCCCCCGCAGGGTCTCGGTCATCGGCGTGAACGGCTGGTACTCGGCGAACCAGCGCAGACCGGGGGACATCGAGTCGGCCGGTACGAAGGCCGAGCCCAGGAACGGCAGGAACTGGACGAGCAGCGGCTTGTTGCTCGCCGACTCGACCGTCTTGGAGATCAGGCCGAGCGCCGCCGACAGCCAGGTCACCGCGAAGGCGACGGCGGCGAGCAGCCCGGCCGCCGCCAGCCACTCCAGCGGGCTCGCGTCGGGCCGGAAGCCGACCGCGAGCGCCACGCCTATGACCAGCACGAGGCTGGTCATGGTCTGGATGACGCTGCCGAGGACATGGCCGGTCATGAACGAGGCCCGTGAGATGTTCATCGTGCGGAAGCGGTTGATGATGCCCTCGGTCATGTCGGTGCAGACCGCGATCGACGTGGACATGGCCCCGGCGGCCACCGCCATGATCAGGATGCCGGGCGTCAGGTACTCCAGGTACACGCTCCGGCCGCCGCCCGCCCCGAGTCCGGCGCCGATCGACCCGCCGAAGGCGTACACGAACAGCAGCAGCATGAGGATGGGCATCGCGGCCGTGCCGAAGCCGACCGCCGGGTAGCGGATCGCGTGCTTCAGATTGCGCCGCAGCATCGTCGTCGAGTCGCGCACGGCGTAGGTGAGGGTGCTGCTCATCGCGAGGTCTCCTTGGGGTGAGGGGCGGAACCGTCGCCGGTCAGGGCGAGGAAGACGTCGTCCAGGTCGGGGGTGTGCACGGAGAAGTCGGCGGTACGCACGCCGGCGGCGTCGAGCCGGTCGAGCAGCGAGCGCAGCGCGTCGAGTCCGGCGTCGCCCGCCACGCGCAGGGCCAGCTCCCCGTCGTCGCGGACCGCGCCGGGGACGGCGGCGGCGGCCCGTTCGTACTCCTCGGGGTCGGTGAACCGCAGGCGTACGTGGCTGCCGGGGATACGCGCCTTCAGCTCGTCGGGGGTGCCCTCGGCGACGATCCGGCCGCCGTCGAGCACGGCGACACGGTCGGCCAACTGGTCGGCCTCCTCCAGGTACTGCGTGGTGAGGAAGACGGTGACGCCGCTCGCGACCAGTGACCGCACGGTGTCCCACATCGTGCGGCGGCTGCGCGGGTCGAGGCCGGTCGTCGGCTCGTCCAGGAAGATCACCTTCGGGTCGCCGACCAGCGTCATGGCCAGGTCCAGGCGGCGCCGCATGCCGCCGGAGAAGAGCGCGGCGCGCTGCTTGGCGACGTCGGCGATGTCGAAGCGGGCCAGCAACTCCTGGGCCCGCGCCCGCCCTTCGGCCCTGCCGAGGTGCAGCAGGTCGGCCATGAGGAGCAGGTTCTCCTCGGCGGTGAGCAGGTTGTCGAGCGCGGCGAACTGTCCGGTGACGCCGATCGCGGCGCGGACGCCGTCCGGTGAGCCGGCCACGTCGTGGCCCGCGACCTGGGCGTGGCCGCCGTCGGCGGAGATGAGGGTGGACAGGATCTGCACGGTGGTGGTCTTGCCCGCGCCGTTGGGGCCGAGCAGCGCGAAGACGGTGCCCGCCGGGATGCGCAGGTCGATGCCGTCGAGGACGGTCTTGTCGCCGTAGGACTTGCGCAGGTCGGCGGTGGAGACGGCGGGCGGGCGCGGGTCGGCACCCTGAGCATTTCTGGGCATGGGCATGACAGAAGAAGGCATGGAGCTCTCCCGTTTCGGGGCGTGGTGAGAGGAGCGGGGTGGGGGGCGCGCGGTGCGCGGTGAAGTGGCCCGGTGCGTCGGGCCGTACGTGGCGAGGGAGGGCGGGCGGGTCAGCCGCGCGCGCGGAGGATCTCGATGTTGCCCCAGTTGGTCCTGGCGCGGACCGAGACGGTGTCCTCGCTCTGGCCGGGGGCCTCGGAGGCGGGGAGCCTGTTGCGCACCTGCCCGTGGCTGGAGCTGACGTCGAGCCAGGCGGCGGTGCCCTCGCGGACGCCGACCTCGATGGGGCCGTTGGAGGTCTCCAACTGGACCTCGCCGCGTACGACTTCGGCGACGCGCAGGTGGCCGTTGGACGTGGTGCCGGTGACCGACGCCTCGGCGCGGGCGATGTCGATGCCGCCGTTGGTGCCGCTGACCCGCAGTTCGCCGGTGACGGCGGCGAGGGTCGTGGTGCCGTTGGAGTTCTTCAGCACGGCGGTCCCGTCGACCGTGCCGATCCGCAGGCTCCCGGAGCTGGTGGCGATCTCGGCCGGGCCCTCGACCCGGTCCACGGTGACGCTGCCGTGCGACACGGCCAGATTGAGCGGCCCGGTCGTGTCGAACCGCACGTCGCCCACCGAGACCTTCACCCGCACCTCGCCGAGCCTGCCCTCGCCGTGCACCTGGGCCCACGCGCCGGTCACCTCGACCGCCGAGCCCGTGGGCAGTTCGACCGCCACGTCCACGGCGCCCGAAGGCCCGATGAGGCGGCGGCCCTTGGGGGTCCTGATGGTCAACAGGCCGCCGGAGTAGCGCACTTCGGTCTGCTCGGCCGCCTTGACGTCCTGGTCCCGCTTCGGGTCGCGGGGCCGTACCTCCACGAGGGTGTCGAGGCGGTCCTCGGCCGTGAACTGGATCGATCCGGCTTCCACGGTGCTCGTCACCGAGATGGGTTCCGGGGTGTCGAAGGGGGTGAAAGAAGGCATGGTTGTCCCGTCCTCTTGGGTCGTTGTGACGTCTCCGCAGGTGGGAGGCGGTGGGCTTCTCGTGCTTTTCGCGCTTCGCGGCTAGCGGACCCAGCCCTTGAAGCTCTGTCCGACGGTTCTGGTGGTACGGGTCTTCTCCGTCGTACGCGGCTGGCCGCCGCCGTCGCCGACCGCCGCCGAGACGGCTCGCACCAGCCAGGCGTTGACCGACAGGCCCTCCCTGGTCGCGGCCTCCTCGGCCCGCGCCTTGAGGTGGCCCGGCAGTCGCAGATTCACCCTGGCGGTGCTGCCGTCGTCACCCTCGACCGGCGCGGGCGGCGCCGGGGCCTGCGCCTGTGCCGGGGCCTCCTCCTGCGCGTACGGCCGCGTCACCACGAAGTCCGGGTCCAGGCCCCGGAGCCGGACGTCCACCGAGCCCGGTGCCAGGTCCCGCGTGATCTCGTCCATCGCCGCCGACAGCACATTCAGCATCGTCAACCGCGTCGCCGACTCCAGCGGTGCCGTCAGGCGCTCCGCCAGCTCCCTCGCTTCTTCGCCTCCGGCTTCGGCGGCCACCGCCAGCTCGCGGCGCAGATTCTCGACATACGGCGTCAGGTCCATGACGCCATAGTGGCACCATCATGGCACCACCCGCAACCCCCTCCCTGACACCACCCTGGCACCACGTGACACCACCCCCCACCCAAGGGCCCGTCTTCAGGGGCGCGGGGAACTGCGCGCTCAGCCACGACGGTGGCACCGCCAAAAAACCGGCCCACCCCCCCCGGTGCGTTCACCCCACGCAAGGGCCCGACTTCAGGGGCGCGGGGAACTGCGCGACCAGCCACGACGGTGGCACCGCCAAAAAACCGGCCCACCCCCCCCGGTGCGTTCACGCCACGCAAGGGCCCGTCTTCAGGGGCGCGGGGAACTGCGCGACCAGCCACGACCGTGGCACCGCCAAAAAACCGGCCCCAGCGGGGCAGACGCGGTTGTGTTCGGGCTGAAAGCCCGGTGGGGGGCGGGCCGGGCAGGGCCCCGGCGAGTCTTAGAGGGTCGGCGAGCCGACCGGGGAGTGGGCGGCGTCGTAGGCGGTGCGGGCGGAGAGGACGGCGGGGACGGCGGCAGCCGTCCAGACGGAGAGGGCGCGGACCTGACCGGCGGCCTCACGGCCGAGAGGGGTGAGGGAGTAGGTGACGTGCGGCGGGATGACGGGCAGAGCCCGGCGAAGGACGAAGCCGTCCCGCTCCAGCGTGCGCAGCGTCTGGGTGAGCATCTTCTCGCTGACCCCGCCGACGGCCCGCCGCAGCTCACTGAAGCGCAGCACCGCCCCGTCGAGCAGCTCGCACAGGACAAGAACCCCCCACCGGGAGGTGACGTGTTCGAGAATGAGCCGCTCGGGGCAACTTACGTCCATGTCGGTACCTTACTTCAAGGTGGGTACTTTCCAAGAGTTAGTGCCCGGCGTACGGTGGAGCCGAAGACACCGGACCACCGCAAACAGGGAGCAAAAAGACATGAGCATCGTCGTCACAGGAGCCACCGGGCACCTCGGCCACCTCGTCATCGACGAGCTGCTCAAGCAGGTCCCGGCCACGGACGTGGCCGCCGTCGTGCGGGACGAGGCCAAGGCCGCCGACCTGGCGGAGCGCGGCGTGGAGCTGCGGATCGCGGACTACAACCACCCCGAGACGCTGAAGGACGCCTTCCACGCGGGCGACAAGGTCCTGCTGATCTCGGGCAGCGAGGTCGGCCGCCGCATCGCGCAGCACAGCGCCGTCGTGGACGCGGCGGCGGCCTCGGGCGTGGCGCTGCTGGCGTACACCGGCATCCTCGGCGGCCCGGACGCCGACCTGAAGCTGGCGGACGAGCACAAGGCGACCGAGACGTACATCCTGGCCTCGGGCCTGCCCTACGTGTTCCTGCGCAACGGCTGGTACAGCGAGGTCCAGACCGAGAATCTGGCCCCGGTCCTGGAGCACGGCGCCGTCATCGGCAACGCGGGCGACGGCCGGGTCGCGAGCGCGGCCCGCGCCGACTACGCCGCCGCGGCCGCCGCCGTCCTGACCGGTGAGGGCCACGAGAACACGGCGTACGAGCTGAGCGGCGACACGGCGTGGAGCTTCGCCGAGTACGCGGCGCTGGTCGCCGAGCTGACCGGCAGGGAGATCACGTACAAGAACGTCCCGGCCGAGACGCGCCAGTCGATCCTCGAAGGCGCGGGCGTCCCGGCGGACTTCGCGGCCATCCTGGTCGACGTGGACCACGCCATCGAGCGCGGCCTGCTCGCGCGCACCAACGGCGAGCTGTCCCGGCTGATCGGCCGCCCCACGACCCCGATCCGCGAGACCCTGGCCGCCACCCTCAAGGACACGCCCAAGGACACGCCCAAGGCGTGACCACGGCCTGACCCGGCGTGACCACGACCTGACCCCGGCCTGCACCACCCCCGCACACGACAGAGGTCCCCGGCTGTTCCGGCCGGGGACCTCCCCCGTTCACGCCCCCGCCCCGGAGCGTTGCTTGTCTTCGCGGGACGGCGCGTCCTCGTGAACAGACGGCGGGGCGGCCTCGACGCAGCGCCCCGAGGACCCCACCGTGACCACGGCCACCGCACCGCCGCACCCGCGGGACCCGCCGCGCCTGGACATCCAGGGGCTGCGCGCCGTCGCGGTCACCCTCGTCGTCCTCGCGCACGCGGGCGTCGGCGCGGTCGCGGGCGGATACGTCGGCGTCGACGTCTTCTTCGTCGTCTCGGGCTTCCTGATCACCTCGCTGCTGACCCGCGAGTCCCGCGCCACCGGCCGCATATCGGTCAGGGACTTCTACGCCCGCCGCGCGGTGCGCCTGCTGCCCGCCGCGACCCTCGTCGTGCTCGGCACGCTCGCGGGCTGCCGGCTCTTCCTGTCGAAGATCCGCTTCGCGCAGTACGCGGGGGACGCGCTCGGCAGCGCGCTCTACGCCGTCAACTTCCGGCTGGCCGCCGCCGGTACGGACTACCTCGGCGCGAGCGAGCCGCCCTCCCCCTTCCAGCACTTCTGGTCGCTGGCGGTGGAGGAGCAGTTCTATCTGCTCTGGCCGCTGCTGCTCGTCCTGTGCCTGCGGTGGCGCCGCCGCCCCGCGCTCCCGGCGGCCCTGGCCCTCACCGCCCTCTGCGCGGCCTCCTTCGCGCTGAGTCTCGCCCTCACCCGCTCCTCCCCCTCCTGGGCCTACTTCGGCTCCCCCGCCCGCTTCTGGGAGCTGGGCGCGGGCGCGCTGCTCGCCCTGGGCGCGCACCGGCTGGACATCCGAGCCCCCCTCGCGGCGGCCCTGAGCTGGGCGGGCCTGACCGGCATCGTCGTGGCCGCGCTGACGTACGACGACGCCACGCCCTTCCCCGGCCGTTACGCGCTCCTGCCGGTCGTCGGCACCCTCCTCGTCCTCGCGGGCGGCCGATCCCCCGGCCCCTCCCCGGCCCACGCCCCCGACCGCTCCCGGACCCGCACCCACACCCCCTCCCCCGCCCGCTACGGCGCCCGACTCCTGCTCGCCCGGCGGCCGGTCGCCCGGCTCGGCGGCCTCTCCTACGGCTGGTACCTGTGGCACTGGCCCCTGCTGGTCATCGGACCCGCGGCGCTGAACACCGCGCCCTCCACCGGTCTCGCCCTGGCCCTGTGCGCGGTCGCGCTGGCACTGGCCTGGGCGACGCTGCGGCTGGTGGAGAACCCGATACGGTTCCACGCCGCCTTCCGCCGCCGTCCGGCCCTGGCGCTGCGGCTCGGCGGCGGCCTGTCGGCGGGCGCCGCGGTGGCCGTGCTGACCGCCGCCCACTTCCCGCCCGCGGTCGACTCCGGCAGACCCGCGCCCGACCTGCGGCGGGAGCTGACGGCGGCGCGCGACCCCGCGCTGCGGCTCGGGCAGCTCCTGCGGACCTCGGGTCCGAGCCTGCCGAGCAATCTCACCCCGCCCCTGGCCGAGGTCAAGCCGGTGCGCTCGGCGGTCTACCGGGACGGCTGCCACGCGGGCTACGCGCGTACGAGCACACCCCCGTGCGTCTACGGCGACCCGTCCGCGGCCACCACCGTCGTCCTCTTCGGCGACTCGCACGCCGCCCAGTGGTTCCCCGCGCTCGACCGGCTGGCGCGCGAACGGCACTGGAAACTGGTGTCGTTGACGAAGGCGTCGTGCAACGCCGCGACGGTGACGACCGTTTACCAGGGCGGCCCCGCCGTCTGCGACACCTGGCGCCGCGCGGCGGTCGCCCGGATCGCCGCGCTCCGCCCCGGTCTCGTCCTCGTCTCGTCCTCGGACGCGGGCCGCCCGCTGCACCCGGCCGCCGATCCCGTACAGCAGTGGACGGACGGCTTCCGCGCCACCTTCACCGCGCTCTCGGCCTCGGGCGCGCGGGTCGCCGCCCTGCTCGACACCCCCTGGCCCGCCTCCGACGCCGTCGAGTGCGCGGCGGCCCACCCGCTGCGGCTCGGCCACTGCGCGAGCCGGCTGCCCGACGCGCTCCGGGACCCGGCGCGGCAGGGCGCGGTACGGGCGGCGGCGACGGCGGCCGGGGCCGCCGTGATCGACCCCGCGCCCTGGCTGTGCGCCACGGACGGCACCTGCCCGGTGCTCGCGGGCGACACCCTGGTCTACCGCGACGACAGCCACATGTCCGAGACGTACGCCGACGCGCTGGCCCCGGTCCTCGGCCGCCGCCTCACCGCCCTCCTGCCGTAAGGCGGTGCCGCCCGGCCCCGGCCACCGGCCTGTCATGACCGTGGAGCGGAACGGACATGACAGGTCGGGGCGGCTGCCGCTACCGTCGTCACGTCGCGCGCCGACGGCGGGTCGTACGGCCGGGGCGGTACGGGAAGGGGTCGGGATGAACGAGCGGCGCGCGGGACTGGTCTACGGCTTCGCGGCCTACGGCATGTGGGGCCTGTTCCCGCTGTTCTGGCCGCTGCTCGAACCGGCGGGAGCGCTGGAGATCCTGGCCCACCGGATGGTGTGGGCGCTGGTGGTGGTCGCCGTGATCCTGCTGGCGATGCGCCGCTGGGCGTGGATATCCGAACTGGTCAGGCAGCCCGGGCGGCTCGGCCTGATCGCCGTCGCCGCCGTCTTCGTCTCCGTCAACTGGGGCCTGTACATCTGGGCCGTCAACGCGGGCCATGTGGTGGAGGCTTCACTCGGCTACTTCATCAACCCGCTGGTCACCATCGCGCTCGGCGTCCTCGTCCTGCACGAGCGGCTGCGCCCGGTGCAGTGGGCGGCGGTCGGCGTCGGCGCGCTGGCCGTCGTCGTCCTCACCGTCGGATACGGGCGGCTGCCGTGGATCGCCCTCTCGCTCGCCTTCTCCTTCGGCGTCTACGGCCTGGCGAAGAAGCAGATCAACATGGGCGGCCTGGAGTCGCTGGCCGCCGAGACCTCGGTGCAGTTCCTGCCCGCGCTGGTCTTCCTCGTCGTGCTCGGCGCGCGCGGCGACTCGACCTTCACCCACCACGGCCCCGGCCACGCCGCCCTGCTGGCCGCCTGCGGTCTGGTCACGGCGGGGCCGCTGGTCTGTTTCGGCATGGCGGCGACCCGGCTCCCGCTGTCCACCATCGGCCTCATGCAGTATCTGACGCCGGTCTTCCAGTTCCTGATCGGCGTGCTCCACTTCCACGAGGAGATGCCCCCCGAGCGCTGGGCCGGTTTCCTGATGGTGTGGGCGGCGCTCGTCCTGCTCACCTGGGACGCGATCAGGGGCGCACACCGCGGGCGTACGGAAGCGCGCGCAGCGCGCCAGGTCCCGGCGGTCGTGGAGTCCCCGGAGGCGACCGACTCCCCGCTGCCCGGCTGAGCCGTACGGGCGAGCGCCGACATCCACTCGGGTGACACGGACACCGCCGCCGATTGGGTGATCTGACGATCGGTCATGCGAAGGACGTACTCGTCCGGCGGTCAGGCGCCGGGCCGCCCGAAGTGCAGGAGAACGCGTCGTGCGCATGCCGGCCAACAGACTCACCACGAGAACGGCCCGGGGGCTGGCCGCGGCGGCCACGGCCGCCGTCATGATCCCGCTGGCCGCGAGCCCGGCCGTGGCGGCGGGCTCCGCCTACGGGAGCTGGAGTCCCGAGGTGCTGCACGTGCCCGTGACCGGCTTCCCCGACGCCACCTTCAGCACCGACAGCAGCTCGCCGTCCACCCCCGGCGGCACCTCGACCTTCCTCAACGGCTCCACCCCCTTCGGCGCCGAGTACGGCAGCTCGCGCGGGCAGAACTACCTCGCCCTGCGCCCCTCGACCGGCGGCACCAACGGCCGGCCGTCCCTCACCACCGTCACCTTCGCCGCCGCCACCCCGGTCGGCTGGGGCTTCACCCTCGGCGACATCGACGCCGACCAGGTGCGGATCAGCGCGACCGGCGCGGGCGGTGTACGGCTGACGGCGGCGCAGCTCGGCTTCCAGTCGACCTTCAACTACTGCGTGGGCACGCCGAAGCCGTCCTCGTGCGGCTCCGGCCCGAACACCGACGTGCCCACCTGGGACCCCGCGACCTCGACGCTGCGCGGCAACGTGCTCGACACCAACGGCGCCTCCGGCTGGTTCCGCCCGACGGCCCCGGTGACCTCGGTCTCCTTCACCTACAGCGTGCTCAGCGGATCGCCGGTCTACCAGATCTGGATGGCCGCCCCGGACGCCGACATCAGCGGCACGGTCGCCTCGGACTGCGGCATCCCGCCCGGCACGTCGGTACGGCTGCGCACCGCGACCGGCGCCGCCGTGCTCGACAGCGCGGGCCAGCCGGTGGCGGCGGCCGTCGACGCCGACGGCGCGTACTCCTTCTCCGGCGTGGCCACCGGCCGCTTCCGGGTCGTGCTGCCGGCGCCCGCTGGGTACACGGCGACCGGCGCGACCAGCCGTAACGCCGACACCTCGGGCGGTGACGTGCGCGGCGCCGACTTCCGGATCGGCTGTACGCCCGAGCCCGCGCCGCCGGTGACCGTCCCCGGGAACGGCGGCCCGGTCCGGGTCCCGGTCACCCCCGACCGCGCGCCCCACACCCCGGTCACCGTCCCCGAGCCGCCGGACCACGGAAAGGTCGCGGTCGAGGGAGACCACCTCGTCTACACGCCCGGCAAGGGCTACACGGGCAAGGACTCCTTCATCTACAAGGTGACGGCGAAGGACGGGCAGCCGAAGTTCGTGAAGGTGAGCGTGGACGTCACCAGGCCGAAGCCGACGCCCACGCCGCCCAGGCCGCACCCCGCTCCCCCGGCCAACCACCCGCAGCCGCAGCAGACCGGCCCCGAACTGGCCGCCTCGGGCGCCGACGGTCCCCTCGCCATGGTCGCGGGCGGCCTCGTCGCCGCCGGGGCCCTCGCGGTGACCGCCACCCGCGCGCGGAAGCGCCGCCGCTGACCCCTGCCTTCGTGTACGGCTCCGCGCCCGCCGGTACGGTTCCCGGCGGGCGCGGTCACGTTCACCCGCGCGTCACCGCCCGAGGCCGCACTCCGCCCAGACCATCTTCCCGACGCCGTCCCGCTCCCCGACGCCCCAATGCCCGGGTCCCGCGACCGCGTTGACCAGCGCGAGCCCGCGCCCGTCCTCGTCGCTCTCCGCCGCGACCCGTGGCTCGGGCCGCCCGTCCCCCGCGTCGTGCACCTCGATCCGCACACCGCCCGGCGTCCGCACGTACCGCGTCTGCACATCGCGCCCGGCGACCCGCGCGTGCACGACGGCGTTCGTGAATAACTCCGACAGGATCAACACGGCGGAATCCGTGAGGTCTTCCAGTCCCCAGCCCTTGAGGGCCGTTTCCAGTTCGTGCCGCGCCCGCCCCACCGAACGCGGCGTACGCGGCCACAACCGGGCGACCGTTCGGGATTCGGCACCGGGCGGCTCGCCCGCCGATTCGTCGGACTGTCCAGGTGGTTCTCGGTGCATGGCCGTGCCTTCCCTCGTCGCCGAATCCCATTGACGTCGGGGCCCCCTTGTCGCCACGTCGGGGGCCCCGACGGAGGACTCACCCGGGCGCCCACGGGGAGTGGCGCCGCACGGGGGTCCTCGCCACCCGTCGCGGGGCGCGGCACCCACGCGACGGGAATCGGTACGTACTTGGCAGCGCCAAGCACCGCGCCGCATCGCGGTGCGAAGTAGCGCGTAGTACGAGAGTAGGCGCGGAATTGGCTGCGCCGCAACCAGAACAGGCGCACGCGTGCAATCCGGTGCGTCAACGGCGTCGCGTGGCCCTAGAGTTGTGCCCGGTACGTGACCGGGCGTGCCGAGGAGGGAGCCGACCCATGCCCGCAGGGGGACGGCCGACCGTGCGCAGCAGGCGACTCGGGTCGGCCCTGAAAAAGTACAGAACCGCAGCTCAGCTCGATCAACCACAGGCCGCCGAGGTGATCGCGGTCAGCGCCAGCAAGATCAGCCGCATCGAAACCGGCCACATCAGCACCCGCGTCATCGAACTGCGCCTGCTCCTCGACGCGTACGGCGTGACCGATCCCGAAGTGCGTTCTCGGCTCGAAGAGTTGGCCAAGGGGTCGAACCGGCGCGGTTGGTGGCTGGAGCATGCTGCGCACCTACGCGCGGACTACTTGGACCACATCTCGCTTGAGGATGACGCGACGTACATCCGCGAGTGGCAGCCCAACCTGATCCCCGGACTGCTCCAAGTCCCCGCGTACGCGGAGGCGGTGATCACAAGTGCTCCGCACTTCATCGACCCGGAGCGGGTCTCGCAGCTCGTCAAGGTGCGGCAGGACCGTCAGGTAAAAATCGACGAGGTCGAGGGCTCGGCGAACTACACGGTCATCATCTGGGAACCGGTGATCATCCACTCGATCGTCAAACCCGAGGTCTACCAACAGCAATTGGCCCATATTCTTGAGGTCGGCCAAAGGCAGAACGTGACGCTACAGGTGCTATCGATTTCAGCCGGAGTCAAGGCGTCAATGCCCGCCGCGTTTTCGAGCTTCTCCTTCGACAGCGAACCCGTGGTCGAGGCAGTCACGTTGGACAATCTCCGGGGGGCCTCCATCCTGGAAGCCGCCGAGGATTTGACCGCTTACGCTCTCGCATTTGATCAACTACGATCGGCAGCACTGGCCCCGGATGCAAGCGCGCGGCTCATCCGAGGCGCACTACAGAGAAGCAAGGACGACACAAAGTGACCCCTAAGGTAATAGGGCCCTTCCGGAAGTCCTCGTACTCCGGGGCGGAAAACAACTGCGTGGAGGTCGCCGCCACGGCCGGCGGAGGGCGGGCCGTGCGGGACAGCAAGGACCCGGCCGGTCCGAGCCTCTACTTCACGCCCACCGAGTGGACCGCCTTCCTCGCGGGTACGCGAAACGGCGAGTTCGCTCACTAAGGCACCACGCGCCACGCGAAGGCCCCCGGAGTCGCCACCGGGGGCCTTCGCCATGTCGGCGGGCCAACGGCATGCTGCCGTCGACCAGCGTGCGGAAGTACGGATGGTTCAGGACCCCGGTATCGGCGACGACGCGTTTGGCGTGCGCCGTCACCAACGGGGCTGCGGGCGCCCGCAGATGGGTGGTCACCGCTGTTCCCCTGGCAGGGCTCCCAGGAGGCGGTGGCCCCGGTCGGCCGGGTCGGTGCCCGAGCCGTCGGTGTCGATGACCAGCACTGGGGGCCGCTGAGCGGGCCGGGTTGCGGCATCAGGTGGGCGCTTGAGGGGTGAGCGTGTGCTGGAGGCGGGTGATGGTCGCCCGCCAGGGGCCGTCAGGGGGCTCGTCCCAGAGCTCCAGCAGTTCGGAGGGGTCGGTGACGACCCGGTCCAGGGCCCTGAGGGCCGTGGCGCGCAGCGGTGTGAGGTCCGCGAGCGGCTGCTTCGGCCCGTAGTCGGGGTCGATGGGCTCACCGCCGGGGCACTGGGCGGCGACCAGAGCGGCGGCGGCCACGGCCTCTTCGGAGATGTCCGCGTCGAGGTCGCCCGTCGTGTCGATCACGCGGACGAGGGCGTCGCGGACGATGCCGGGGCGCGCGTCGGGGCTCGCCTCGTCGAGGGTGTCGCTGAGGTCCCACGCGGTGTCGTTGTCGAAGGGACCGACGTGCCAGGTGCCCATGTCCTTCTCCCGCCGCTCAGACGGCCGCCGCGCCCAGCGCCTCCGTCAGGGCGCTGAGGGTGGGGCCGAGGGGCAGGTCGAGGGTGAGCGCGGCCAGGTCGTCGCCCCTGGTGGGGCCCTGGTTGACGATCGCCACCGGGGTGCCCTGGCGGGCGGCGCGGCGGACGAAGCGCAGCCCCGACATCACGGTGAGGGACGAGCCCAGGACGAGCAGGGCGGGGGCGGCGTCGACCAGGGCGAAGGCGCGGTGGACCCGCTCGGGCGGCACGTTCTCGCCGAAGAAGACCACGTCCGGCTTGAGCGTGCCGGTGCCGCAGACCTCGCAGGGCACGAGCCGGAACCGCTCGGTGCTCCCCGCCGGGAGTTCGGCGTCGCCGTCCGCGTTGGCGTGGGCGACGGCGGTGGCGCGGAAGCCGGGGTTCGCCGCGTCCAGGCGCTCGTCCAGCCGCGTACGGTCGCTGAGGTCGCCGCAGTCCAGGCACACCACCCGGTCCAGCCTGCCGTGCAGGTCGATCGCCTCCGCCGTACCGGCCGCCGCGTGCAGCCCGTCCACATTCTGCGTGATCACCCCGGTCACCGCGCCCGCCCGCACGAGCCGCGCCACCGCCCGGTGCCCGTCGTTCGGCAGCGCCCGCGCGATCGTCCGCCACCCGAGGTGGCTGCGCGCCCAGTACCGGCGCCTGGCCGCCTCTTCCCCGACGAACTCCTGATACGTCATCGGCGCCGACGTCCGCCGCCGCCCCGTCACCCCGCGGTAGTCCGGAATCCCCGACTCCGTCGACAGCCCCGCCCCGCTGAGCACCACGGCCGGCCGCCCGGCCAGGAACCCGGCCAGCACGTCCACGCCTTCCCCCAGCCCCCCGCCGACCCCGGTCTCCATACCGGCAGCGTACGCCCGCCTGACGGGCGCTAGGGGCCTGTCCTAGGCCGTCACGTCGCGGGTGGTGAAGCGGGCCCAGGCGGCCGAGCCGAAGACGGCGGCGTAGAGGGCCTGGAGGCCGAGGTTCTTGGCGATGCCGGTCCAGGTGACGGGGTCGCGGAGGATGTCGGCGAAGCTGAGCCAGTAGTGGGGGAAGAGGTAGGGCTGGAAGGCGTGGAGCTGGGGGATGTTGTCGATGATCTGGACGGTGATGAGCAGGCCGACGGTGGCGGCCATGGCGCCGATGCCGCTGTCGGTGAGGGTCGAGATGAACAGGCCCAGCGCGCCGATGCCGACCAGGGAGGCCGCGACCAGGACCGCGATCAGCAGGCAGCGCAGCATGCCGTCCGAGAGGGAGATCGTCGTGCCCGACAGCAGCGTGACGTCTCCGACCGGGAAGAGCGCGAAGCCGACGATCAGCGCCGAGACGGCGACCACCAGGGTGGCCGCCAGGCAGAAGGCCAGCACGGACGCGTACTTGGCGAGCAGCAGGCGGGTGCGGCCCGCCGGGGCCACCAGCAGATAGCGCAGCGTGCCGCCGCTGGCCTCGCCCGCGATCGAGTCGCCCGCGATCACCCCGATCGCCATCGGGAGGAAGAACGGGAGCGTGGCCGCCAGGGCGGCGAACGTCAGGAACAGGCCGTTGTTGCTCACCTGCTCGATGAACGCCGGGCCGTTGCCGTTCCCGTCCGGCCCCCCGCCCCCGCCGAGCGACCCCCCGTTACGCGTCTCGATCCGCACCGCCACGCCGACCAGCAGCGGCACCCCCGCCAGCACCGCGAACAGCGCCAGCGTCCGCCACCGCCGGAACACGGTGACCAGCTCCGACCGGAACAGCCCGAAGCTCCAGAGCAGCCGGGGCGTACGCGGCCCGGACGGCGGCTCGGTGGCCACGGTGCCCGCGGCGGCTCCGGCTTCGGTCCCGGGGGGATCGGTGGCGGGCCCGGAGGGCCGGGCGGCGGGCTCCGGGGGCGATGCGGCCTCCGGGGCGGCCGGGCCCGGGGCGGGGGTCGGCTCAGGTAGCGGCCCGGCCGCAGGCCGGTTCTGGTCGGCGCTCGAAGCGGCCGGCTCCGTTTCAGCCCGCGACATCGAAGCCCTCTCCTGTCAGGGCGACGAACGCGTCCTCCAGGGAGGCGCGTTCGAGGCCGAAGCCGCGCACGCGGACGCCCGCGGCGACCAGCGCGGCGTTGAGGTCGGCGAGGTCCGGCGGGTCGGGGGGCAGTTCGCCGCTGACGCGTTGGCCGTCGGTGAGGAGGGCGCCGACGCCCTGGTCGGTGAGTACGCGGGCCGCCTCCGCCGGGTCCGGTGTGGTGACGACGAGCCGCCCGCGCGTACCGGCCGCGAGGTCGGCCACCGGCCCCTGCGTGAGGAGCCGGCCGCGCGCCATGACGGCCGCGTGCGTACAGACCTGCTCGATCTCGTCCAGCAGGTGCGAGGAGAGGAAGACGGTGGTGCCGTCGGCGGCCAGCTCCCTTACCAGGGAGCGGATTTCGCGCATGCCCTGCGGATCGAGCCCGTTCGTGGGCTCGTCGAGGACCAGCAGCTCGCGCGGCTGGAGCAGGGCGGCGGCCAGTCCGAGCCGCTGCTTCATGCCCAGCGAGTACGCCTTCGCCTTCTTCGGGCCCGCCGCCGTGAGCCCGACCCGGTCCAGCGCGGAGCCCACCCTGGCCCGGCGCGTACGCGGGTCGGCCGTCGGGTCGGCCGCGTCGTACCGCAGCAGATTGTCCCGGCCGGACAGGAAGCCGTAGAGGGCCGGGCCCTCGATCAGCGCGCCCACCTTGGGCAGCACCGTGCGCTGTGCGCCCGGCATCGGGCGGCCCAGCACCCGCGCCGTGCCCGCCGTCGGCGCGATCAGGCCCATCAGCATCCGGATCGTCGTCGTCTTCCCCGAGCCGTTGGGGCCCAGGAAACCGAAGACGCTGCCACGCGGCACCCGCAGGTCCAGGCCGTCCACGGCGAGCGTGCCGCGGTACCGCTTCGCGAGGCCGCGCGTCTCGATCACCACGTCGGCGGCGTCCGCCGCGGGCACGGTCACCGCGTCGTACGCGCTCGACCCGTTCGGCCCGTTCGGCCCGGCGGCCTGCGGCTGCTGCATCGCGCTCCTCTGCGACGGGGACTGGGAAGTGTACGGCGCACGCCGCGCCCGGCCGGAACTCCCGGCTCCGGGCCTGAGCCCGGACCCGCTTCCGCCCGCGCCCGGTGGGTGCCCCCCCGGACAGGGACGGGCACCCACCGACTGGCGTGCGAGCGACGCTACTTCGCCGCGTTCGACGCGTTCGCCGCGTCCGTCAGCGCGGACTGCGTCACCGCGCCGACGTACAGGGTGCCCTTGTCGGTCAGGAGGGCGTTGACCAGGCGGGTGTGGAAGACGGTGCCGGAGCCGAAGTCACCGGTGACGTGCCGGCCGAAGCTGTTGAGCAGGGACTGGGCGTCGCCGCCGCCCTTGCCGTGCGCGTTCTTGTCGGCGCCGGAGGGCAGGCCGCCGGGCGACGTGATGACGGCGATGGAGTCCCAGCCCTTGCCGATGACGGTGGGCTCGGCGCCGGAGGTGTGACCGGTGCCGTTGACACCGTCGAAGCCGGGCAGGCCGGTGACACCGTCAAACCCCTTCTGGCCCTTGGCGACGGCGTCGGACTCCTTGCCGGCCTCGGTGACCTTCGTGCCCTTGGGCGGGGTGAAGGTGAAGGTCGACGCGGACGGCTTGCCGAAGCTCACCTTCGTGAAGCCGATGTCCACGATGGCCTTGCCGCCGCCCTTGGGCGAGAGCGTGAACTTCAGCGGGACGCCGGTCTTGGAGTCGACGGCGATACGGATCGCGCCGACCGTGGTCTTGTCCGCGTGCTGCGGGGTGACCAGGAGTTGGTACGCGCTGTGGCCCGCGACGCGCGCGGTGCCGTCCACGGTGACCGAGGCCGTACCGTCGGCGGCCTTGAGCACCTGCTGGGCGGCGGCCTGCGGGGTGGCCGGGAAGTCCTGGGACCGGGCCCTGCTGTCGGCGCCGCCCTTGGGGTCGGCCGGGGCGGTCGCGTGATACGCCTCGTTGGACCCGCTGTCGTAGCCCCAGACCTCGGTGCCGTTGTGGATCAGGCTGTACTCGGCGGTGGGCTCGATGATCGAGACCTTCTGCCGGTCGGGGCCGTCCGCCGCCACGTGCAGGGTGTGCGAACCGGCCAGGAGCTGGGTGAGCTGGGCCTGCGGGGCCGCGGCCGAGCCCTTCCCGTCCTTGCCGTCCTTGCCGGACGGGCCCGCGGCGCTCGCGGCGCCGCCGAACAGGCTGCTCGCCGCGCCGCCGGACAGGACGTCGGGCAGCCCGAGGTCCGTACTGACCTTCACCGAGCCCGACACCGTCTGGGTGTCGGACGCCGCGATCTTCGTGAGCAACTGCTCCGCCGTCAGCGTGGGCAGCGACGGGCTGCCGGTGTCCGCGAGCGCGGGTACGAGGCTGATGGTCGCCGCCGCCACCCCCGCCACCGCGACGGGCACCGCGTACCGCATGGCCTTGCGTCCCCGCCCCCTGCCGGGCTCGTCCGATTCCGGGTGCTCCGGAAACTGTGCCGGTTGGATCCGTGCCATCGCGTCTCTACCTCCGTCGTCGCGGCGGTTCACTGCCTCGCACTCGTCCGCTCCCCGGGCCATTGTCGCCCGGTCCGCCGTGAAGTGGACGTCTCCATCACACCAAAACGGCCAACCCGCCACATCAGCCGACGGATGCAACCCTGTGTACGTCCCCGGGATGACAGACCCCGACGCCGTACTCGGGTCGGCGCAGGGCGCCACCTAGGGGACGCCGGCGATACCGACCTCACCGGCCGGTACACGTCGCCGATGCAGCCCGACGCGGGGGCCCGACGCCGGGGCCCCACGCGGGAGCCCGACGCGGGGGCTAGCCCGCCCGGTGCACCACGATGTCGCACAGCGCCGCCAGCGCCAGCTTCGCCGTGCACTCCGGCAGCGGCGCGAGGGCGGCGCGCGCCTCGTCGGCGTACCGGAGGGTGTCACGGCGGGCCTGTTCGAGCGCGGGGTGGCCGCGCAGGAGGCTCAGGGCCTCGCCGTGCAGGGCGTCGTCGGTGAGGTCGCCGTCGAGGAGCTGGTTGAGGCGGCGGTCGGTGGCCGAGACGCCGCCCGCGGCCTGCTGGTACAGACGGCGTACGTGCAGGATCGGCAGCGTGGCGATGCCCTCGCGCAGGTCGGTGCCCGGGGTCTTGCCGGACTCGTGGCTGTCGCTGGTGATGTCGAGGAGGTCGTCGGCGAGCTGGAAGGCCAGGCCGATCCGCTCGCCGTACTGGGTGAGGGTGTGCACGACCGTCTCGTCCGCGCCGGACATCATCGCGCCGAACCGCCCGGACACGGCCATCAGCGAACTGGTCTTGCCCGCGAGGACGTCCAGGTAGTGGTCGATCGGGTCGCGGCCGTCGCGCGGTCCGACCGTCTCCAGGATCTGGCCGGTGACCAGCCGCTCGAAGGACTCCGCCTGGACGCGTACGGCCTCGGGGCCGAGGTCGGCCAGGATGTGCGAGGCGCGGGAGAAGAGGAAGTCGCCGGTCAGGATGGCGACGGAGTTGCCCCAGCGGGCGTTGGCGCTGGGCACGCCGCGGCGCACCTCGGCCTCGTCCATGATGTCGTCGTGGTAGAGCGTGGCCAGGTGGGTCAGCTCGACCACGACGGCCGCGGGGACCACCCGGGGCGCGTGCGGGTCGCCGAACTGGGCCCCGAGCATCACCAGGAGTGGCCGGAAGCGCTTGCCTCCCGCCTTGAGGAGGTGGCGCGCGGCGTCGGTGATGAACGGGACATCACTCTTGGTGGCCTCCAGCAGGCCCTCTTCGACGGCCGAGAGACCGGCCTGGACGTCGGCCTCGAGGGCCTCGTCCCACACGCTCAGCCCGAAGGGCCCGACGACGGTCACGAGGGGTACTCCTGTCGCTGATCTGGCTTCTGGCGGGGTCTGAGGGGCGGCACTGTCTACACGGGCAGCGTAGCCGGTCGGCTGTGGATCACCGCCGGGGCATCGCCCTGGAAGCGGGGTCGCGGCGTACCGGAAGCGAGGTTCCGGAATTCCCCCCGGATTCGCCCCGTATTCGCCGCGGCTTCCTCACGGGTTCCCCGCTCCGGCCGCACCGATTCCTCACTCCGGCGGCGCGGCTTCCCCCGCTCTGCCCCTCGGCTTTCCCCGTCCCTGCCCCTCGGCTACCCCCGCTCCGGCACTACACCAGGCCGTCTCCGACCGGGCCGGTTATGATCCGTAATGCCGGTTTTAGCGACGTAAAGACCGCCCGGAAGGGATGATGGCCGATTCGGGCGGTTGACCGAAGAACGTTCACCATTACGTAAGACGGTCCCGCAACATGGTCAACTACACTCGCGGCAGCAACAGGTGACATGTCCTCGCTTCGGGGTAGACCCCACGGGTAATCCCCGGGGAAACCCCCCAAGGAAAGAGAGGAGGTGGATCGATGGCAGCCGACCTGCGGGAAGACGAGGCGGAGGCCCACGTGCGCGGGGTCTGCTTCAAAACGGGTCCGCCCGCACGCACCGGTGTGGAATTGGAGTGGCTGGTCCACGACCGCTCCGATCCGCTGTCCCTGATATCCGTCGACCGGCTGGACGCGGCCCTCGCGCCCGTCGAACAGCCGGGCGGGCTGCCCAGCGGCAGCAGGCTCACCCGTGAGCCGGGCGGCCAGGTGGAGCTCAGCTCCCGGCCCGCCGACACCCTCGCCGCCTGCGTCGACTCCATGGCCGCCGATCTCGCGGCACTGCGACAGGCGACCGACGAGGCGGGACTCGTCCTCGTGGGACGCGGGCTCGACCCGTTCCGCGACCCTCCCCGCGTGCTCGACCATCCCCGCTACCGGGCCATGGAGAGCTTCTTCGACCGCGACGGCCCGTGGGGCCGCACGATGATGCGGCGCACCGCCGCCCTTCAGGTGAACCTCGACGCGGGCGACGACTCCGCGGGCACCTCCGGCTACCGCTTCCGCTGGGAGCTGGCGCACCGGATCGGCCCGGTCCTGGTCGCGGCCTTCGCGAATTCGCCGGTCCAGGGCGGTAAGCCGACCGGCTGGGTCTCCACCCGGCAGGCGGTCTGGAGCCGGATGGACCCCAGCCGCACCCGGCAGCCGGGGCACGACGAGGACCCCCGTACCGCGTGGACGCGGTACGCCCTCGACGCGCGCCTGCTGTGCGTACGCGAGGGGCCCACCGACAGCAGCGGCGTCTGGGACGCCGCCCAGCCCGACTGGTCGGTGCCGGGCGACCTGACCTTCCGCGCATGGCTGCGGGGCGCGCCGGGCGTGCGGGCGCCGACCGTGGACGACCTCGACTACCACCTCAGCACGCTCTTCCCGCCGGTCCGCCCGCGCGGCTGGCTGGAGCTGCGGATGACCGACGCGCAGGACGGCGACGACTGGATCGTCCCGACCGTGCTGACGGCGACACTGCTGGACGACCCCGTCGCCGCCGAGGCCGCCCACGCGGCCACCGAGCCGCTCTGCGAGGACGGCGATCCGATGCCGTCCGAGGAGATGTGGCGGCGCGCCGCGCGGGTCGGCCCCGCCGACCCCGTCATCGGCGAGGCCGTACGGGCCTGTTTCGACGCCGCGGCCGGTGCGCTGGCGCGTACCGACGCCCCGGCGGCCCTGCGGCTGGCCGTCGCCGACTTCGCCGAACGCTATCCAGAACGCGGACGATGTCCCGCCCACGACCAGTTGGACGCGCTGCGCCGCGTCTGACCCTCCGGAAGGCATGTCGTGACAAACCCTCGTACCGACGGCCGGAACACGGCCGAAAACAGTGCCTCACCCGGCACTTCCCTCACTTCTGGCGCATCCAGCACTTCGGCCGCTTCCGCCACGCCTGGCTCTGCATCGGGCGCTGCGGGCGCTGCGCGTGCTTCGGGCGGTGCTGACGGGTCCGGTGGGTCCGGGGCTTCCGGCGGGTCCGGGACTTCCGGTGGCTCCGGTGGCTCCGGCGGCTCCGGCGGCTCCGGCGGCTCCGGCGGCTTTGATGTCAAGGCGCGGGCGCTCGCCGCGCTGGAGACCGCCCGGCGCAGGACCATGGCCCTCACCGACTGCGTGGACGACGCGGATCTGGCCGCGCAGCACTCCCCGCTGATGTCCCCGCTGGTCTGGGACCTGGCGCACATCGGCAACCAGGAAGAGCTGTGGCTGGTCCGTGAGGCCGGCGGCAGGCCGGGCCTGCGGCCCGACCTCGACCAGCTCTACGACGCCTTCCAGCACCCGCGCGCCGACCGTCCCGCGCTGCCGCTGCTCGGCCCCGACGAGGCCAGGGCGTACGTGGCGGAGGTACGCGCCGAGACCGTCGACGTACTGGACGCCGTCGACACCTCGCCCAACGACTCGCCGTCCCTGAAGCGGGAGCGGGCGGAACGGCTGCTCGCGGACGGCTTCGTCTTCGGGATGCTCGCCCAGCACGAGCAGCAGCACGACGAGACGATGCTCGCCACCCATCAGCTCCGCAGCGGCCCGGCCGTCCTGGAGGCCCCCGAGCCTCCGCAGGCGCCCGCGGACGCGGCCGTGCTGCCCGCCGAAGTCCTCGTCCCCGGCGGCCCGTTCACGATGGGCACCAGCACCGAGCCGTGGGCGCTGGACAACGAGCGCCCCCAGCACACCGTGGACGTCGCCGCCTTCTGGCTGGACACCGTGCCGGTCACCAACGGCGACTACCTCGCCTTCATCGCGGCGGGCGGCTACCAGGACGCCCGCTGGTGGACCGAGGAGGGCTGGCGGCACGTCCAGGACGCGGGCCTCGAAGCGCCGCTCTTCTGGTCGTACGACGACGGCGCCTCCGTCTGGACCCGGCGCGTCTTCGGCCGGACCGAGCCCGTACGGGTCAACGAGCCGGTCGTGCACGTGTGTTGGTACGAGGCCGACGCGTACGCCCGCTGGGCGGGGCGGCGGCTGCCGACCGAGGAGGAGTGGGAGAAGGCGGCGCGGCACGACCCGGCGACCGGGCGCTCGCTGCGCTACCCGTGGGGTGACGCCGATCCCGGTCCCGAGCACGCCAATCTCGGCCAGACGCACCTGCGGCCCGCGCCCGCGGGCAGTTACCCGGCCGGTGCGGCGCCCTGCGGCGCGCGTCAACTCCTGGGCGACGTATGGGAGTGGACGTCCTCGGACTTCGCGCCGTACCCGGGCTTCGAGGCGTTCCCGTACAAGGAGTATTCCGACGTCTTCTTCGGTCCCGACTACAAGGTGCTGCGCGGCGGGTCGTTCGGCGCGGACCAGGTGGCGGCGCGCGGGACGTTCCGCAACTGGGACTATCCGATCCGGCGGCAGATCTTCTCCGGGTTCAGGACGGCGCGGGACGGCTCGGGGCCGGGGGCCGGGGCAGGGTCCGGGTCGGCGTCCGGGTCGGCGTCCACGTCTCCGTCCGCGTCCCCGTCCGCGTCCGCGTCCCCGGAAGCCGGGCGCGGCTGATGTGCCGTCATCTCGCGTACGTCGGGCCGCCGTTGACGCTGGCCCGGCTGCTCACCGAGCCGTCGCGCGGACTGTACGAGCAGTCGTGGCAGCCGCGGCTCCAACGGCACGGCACGGTGAACGCGGATGGTTTCGGCGTGGGTTGGTACCCGCTGGAGCCCTCGCCCGAGGAGGGTGACGAGGGCTTTCCGCTCCCCGCCCGTTACCGGCGGGCCGTACCCGTCTGGTCGGACGCCAACTTCACCGAGCTGGCCCGGACGATCCGGGCCGGCGCCGTCCTGGCGGCGGTACGGTCCGCGACCGCGGGCACCACGCAGGACGAGTCGGCCGCCGCGCCCTTCCGTGACGGCCGCTGGCTGTTCAGCCACAACGGCGCCGTCGCCGACTGGGAGCGGCTGCCCACCGATCTGACCTCCGCCGAACTGCTGGGCCTCGCGTCCCACAGCGACTCGGCGCTGGTGTGGGCGCTGCTCACCCGGCGGCTGCGGCAGGGCCAGCCGCCGGGCGGGGCGCTCGCCTCCGTCGTCCGTGAGGTCGCCGCCGCCCGGCCGACCGCGCGGCTCAATCTGCTGCTCACGGACGGCCGGACGATCGCGGCCACGGCGTACGGGGACACGCTGTGGTTCCGTACCGGCCGCGATGTGCCGGGGTCCGCGGAGGCCGTGGCCTCCGGGGGGTCCGTGCTCGTCGCCTCGGAGCCGGACGACGCTCCGGGCGACTGGCACGAAGTCCCGGACCGGTCGCTGCTGTTGGCGACCACCGAGGGCGTACGGATCATCCCGCTGCGCCCGCCGACCCCTGTCCGTACCGACCGCGAGGACGCCCGGGGCAAGGACCGCACACGCGAGGACCCGCACCCGCACCTTATGGAGGAGAGCAGCATGGACGAGAGCCGCACGGGTGGCAGCCGCTTCACCCTCGACGACCGGCTGCCCGCCGACTACTTCACGACCTCACTGCGCGCCGACGTGCTCGGCGGGCTCACCACCGCGCCGCGCACCCTGCCGCCCAAGTGGTTCTACGACAAGCGCGGCAGCGATCTCTTCGAGCAGATCACGCGGCTGCCGGAGTACTACCCGACGCGCGCCGAGCAGGAGATCCTGACCCGCAGGGCCCCCGAGATCGCGCAGCTCACCCGGGCCGCGACCCTGATCGAGCTGGGCTCGGGCTCCTCCCGCAAGACGCGGCTGCTGCTCGACGCGCTGACCTCGGGCGGCACGCTGTCGCGCTACGCGCCGCTGGACGTCAGCGCGTCCGCGCTCGAAGAGGCCGGTGAGGCGATCGTCCGCGACTACCCGGGGCTGCGCGTCGCCGCGACCGTCGCCGACTTCGAGAGCGGTCTCGCGCTGTCCGACGAGCCGGGCCCGCGCCTGCTGGCCTTCCTCGGCAGCACCATCGGCAACTTCGACGCGGCCCAGCGCCGCGCCTTCTACCGGACGCTGTCCCTCTCCCTCACCAGCGACGACGTCCTGCTCCTCGGCGCCGACCTGGTCAAGGACCCGGACGTCCTGGTCCGCGCCTACGACGACTCGCAGGGCATCACCGCCGAGTTCAACAAGAACGTCCTGCACGTGCTCAACCGCGAACTCGGCGCCGACTTCGACCCCGACGCCTTCGACCACGTCGCCCTGTGGAACACCGACCACGAGCGGATCGAGATGCACCTGCGCTCCCGTACCGCCCAGACCGTCAAGATCCCCGACCTCGACCTCACCACCGGCTTCACCCCCGGCGAGCACCTGCGCACCGAGATCTCCTGCAAATTCCGCCGCGACTCCCTCACGGCCGAACTCCACGAAGGCGGCTTCACCGTCCGCCACTGGTGGACCGACCCCCAGTCCCGCTTCGCCCTCCTCCTCGCCGTCCCCAACTGACCCCGCCCCGTCCCCCGGGTCCCCCGGACCACCGCGGGCCCCGGGGGCCGACTGCTCAAGGCGGCCGGTCTGCACGGGACGCGCGCCTTCCGCTACGGCAGGAGGAGGACGCGGCCGAGGTTGGTGCGGGTGTCGAGGGTGTGGTGGGCGGCGGGGGCCTCGGAGAGGGGGAAGGTGGCGTGGACGGCGGTGCGGAGGCGGCCGGAGGCGGCGAGGGCGGCGGCCTCGTGGAGGTCGGCCTCGGCGGCGGCGGGGTCGGCGGCGCGCCAGGCGAGGAGTGAGAAGCCGGTGACGGACTTGAGGGCGAACAGGTCGGTGACCGGGACGGCGTTCAGCTCGCCGCCGGCCGCGCCGTAGACGACGGCCCGGCCGTAGGGGGCCAGGAGGTCGATGCCGCGGCGCAGGGTGTCGCCGCCGACGGAGTCCAGGACGACGTCGACGGCGCCGTTGGGGGCCGCTTTCCTGACCTGGTCCGGCCAGTCGGGGGCGGTGTAGTCGACGGCGGCGTCGGCGCCGTGGTCGCGGACGAAGTCCAGTTTGGCGGGGCCGCCCGCCGTGCCGATGACGGTGCCCGCGCCGAGGAACCTGGCGAGTTGTACGGCGATGTGCCCGATGCCGCCCGCGGCGGCGTGGACGAGGACGGTCTCGCCCGCCGCGAGGCGGCCCGCACGCAGCGCGCCGAGGGCGACCGGGACGGCCAGCGGGAGCATGCTGGCGGGGCCGGGGGCGAGGCCGGGGGGGACGGGCACGAGCCAGGCGGCGTCGGCGGTCACGTAGTCGGCGAAGGCGTCCTCGGCCAGGGCGGCGACGCGGCGGCCGAGCAGGCCGGGGTCGGCGCCGGGGCCCACGGCCTCGACCGTGCCGACGACGTCGCCGGTGAGGACGCCGGGCAGCGGGCGGTGGAAGATCGAGCCCTCGGGGGCGCCGCGCCGGAATCGGGTGTCGATGAAATTCGCGCCGATCGCCTCGGCCCTGATCAGCACCTCGCCGGGGCCGGGCACCGGGGTCTCGGCCTCCTCCAGCGTGAGAACGTCGGGGCCGCCGTACTCGTGATACCGGACACGTCGCATGATGGATCTCCTCAGGGATCGACTCGGCACCCGACTAAAGTGGACCGCCGGTCAAGTTGATGCGACCGTACTGGACCGTCGGTCCAATTGTCCATGCCTGTCTTGCCCCTGCCCTACGCCTTGCCTATGCCGGACGGAGCCGTGCCATGACAGAGGGCCAGCCGCCCGCGCCGCGTCCCGAACGGGCCGACGCGGCCCGCAACCGGCGCGCGATCCTGCGGGCCACCGAGGAACTGCTGGCCGCGCACCGGCCGGAGGAGATCTCCATGGAGCGGGTCGCGGAGGCGGCCGGCGTCGGCAAGGGCACCGTCTTCCACCGCTTCGGCAACCGCGCCGGGCTCATGCGGGCCCTGATGGAGGACCGCGCGCTCGCGCTGCACGAGGACGTGACCTCGGGGCCGCCGCCGCTCGGCCCCGGCGCGCCGCCCCGCGAGCGCCTGCTGGCCTTCCTGGACGCCGTCTCCGCCGTCATCGCCCGCAACAAGGGCCTCATGGCCGCCCTCGGCCACGCGGCGGCCGTCGCCCCGCGCGGCGGGCAGTGCGAGTCGGAGGCGGAAGTGGGCGACGCGCACCCCGTCTACGGCTTCTGGCACGCCCACCTCAGCGCGCTCCTGCGCGAGGCCCGCCCCGACGCTCCCCCCGCCTTCGATCCCGGTCTCCTGGCCCACCTCCTGCTCTCCTGCTTCAGCGGCGTCCCCGTCCTGCGGCTGCTGGAGTCGGGCGAAGGGGAGCGGGTCGCGGCGGGCGTACGGCAGTTGGCCACCGCGCTGGTGGACCGGGAGGAGTGGACGTGACGCAGGCTCAGGGCTCGCCCGGCCCGTCCGGCACCCCAGCCTCCTCCGACACCCCCGCCCCCTCCGGCTCCTTCGACGCCTCCGAGCGCCGGGCCTGGGGCGGGAAGGCCGACGCCTACGCGCGCAGCTTCGGCCTGCTGTGCGCCCACCCGGTGCCGGAGTTGCTGGACGCCGCCCTGGACATCGCCCTGGACGCCACCGGGGCAACGGCCGGGGGCCGGGTGCTCGACGTGGGCGCCGGTACGGGGACGGTCGCGGCGGCGGCCCTGGCTCGCGGGGCCGAGGTCACGGCGGTGGACGCCGAGCCCTCCATGGTGGCCGCCGCCGCGCGGGCGCTGCCGGGAGCGGACGTACGGCTCGCCACGCTGCCGCAACTCCCCTTCCCCGACGGGGAATTCGACGCGGTCATCGGCAACTTCGTCCTCAACCACGTGGGGCGGCCACGCGCCGCCCTGGCCGAACTGCGCCGCGTCACCCGCCCCGGCGGCCGTATCGCGGTCACCGTCTGGGGCTACCCGCCCGCGCCCGGCCAGTCCCTGCTCGGCCGCGCCGTGGCCGCCGCCGGGGTCCCCCGGCCGCCCGACTTCCCCACGCTCGCGCCCGACGAGGACTTCCCCAGCACCGCAGCGGGCCTGGCCGGGCTCTTCGCCGACGCCCGCCTCCCGGGCGCGACGGCCCGCACGCTCGCCTGGGACCACCGCGTCGACCCCGACACCTGGTGGTCGGGGCCCGCCGCGGGCATCGCCTCGGTCGGCCAGCTCCTCACCGCCCAGCCGCCGTCCGTCGTCGCGGCCGTCCGCGCCGAATTCGACCGCCTGGCCGCGGAGTTCACGACCCCCGAGGGGCTCCTGGCCCTCCCCCACACCGCCGTGCTGGCCGTCGCCGACGTGCCCCGTCACGGCCGCCCGCCGCGCACGCGCCGCGCCCTCACGCCCCCCACGCGCCGCGCCCCCGGGGCCCCTTGAGGGGGCACCCGGGGGCGCGGCGGCGGCGAGGAGACGGTCAGCGGACGAACACGCCCGCCTTGTCGGCGAGATCCAGGAAGTACTGGGGGGCCAGACCCAGCACGATCGTGACGGCCACCCCTATGGCGATGGCGGTGGACGTCAGCGGGCTCGGCACCGCGACGGACGGACCGTCCGCCTTCGGCTCGCTGAAGAACATCAGCACGATCACGCGGATGTAGAAGAAGGCCGCGATGGCCGACGAGATGACGCCGACGATGACCAGCGGCATCGCACCGCCCTGCGCCGCGGCCTTGAACACCGCGAACTTCCCCGCGAAACCGGACGTCAGCGGGATGCCCGCGAAGGCCAGCAGGAACACGGCGAAGACGGCCGCGACCAGCGGCGAGCGCCGCCCGAGACCGGCCCACCGCGACAGGTGCGTGGCCTCGCCGCCCGCGTCGCGCACCAGCGTGACGACGGCGAAGGCGCCGAGGGTCACGAAGGAGTACGCGGCGAGGTAGAACAGGACGGAGGAGACGCCCTCCTTGTCGGTGGCGATCACGCCCGCCAGGATGAACCCGGCGTGGGCGACCGAGGAGTAGGCCAGCAGCCGCTTCACATCGGTCTGGGTGACGGCGATGATCGCGCCCGCCAGCATCGTGAGGATGGCGACGCCCCACATGACGGGCCGCCAGTCCCAGCGCAGTCCGGGCAGGACGACGTACAGCAGCCGCAGCAGCGCGCCGAAGGCGGCGACCTTGGTGGCGGCGGCCATGAAGCCGGTGACCGGGGTCGGCGCGCCCTGGTAGACGTCCGGGGTCCACATGTGGAACGGGACGGCGCCGACCTTGAAGAGCAGGCCGACCGCGACCATCGCGAAGCCGATCAGGAGCAGCGCGTCATTGCCGGTGCTGTTGGCGAGCGCCGGGGTCATCGGGGCGGTGCCGTCGATGACCGAGGCGATGCCGCCGTAGGTGACCGTGCCCGAGTAGCCGTAGAGCAGGGCGATCCCGAAGAGCAGGAAGGCCGAGGAGAAGGCGCCGAGCAGGAAGTACTTGACGGCGGCTTCCTGCGACAGCAGGCGGTTGCGGCGGGCCAGCGCGCACAGGATGTACAGCGGCAGCGAGAAGACCTCGAGGGCGACGAAGAGCGTCAGCAGGTCGTTCGCCGCCGGGAAGACCAGCATGCCGCCGACCGCGAAGAGCAGCAGCGGGAAGACCTCGGTGGTGGTGAAACCGGCCTTGACCGCGGCCTTCTCCTGCTCGCCGCCGGGGACGGCGGAGCCCTGGGCCGCGAAGGAGTCGACGTTGTTGCCGTGCGCCTTCGGGTCCAGGCGCCGTTCGGCGAAGGTGAAGACGGCCACGATCGCCACCAGCAGGATCGTGCCCTGGAGGAAGAGCGCGGGACCGTCCACGGCGACCGCGCCCATCGCGGCGACATGCGCCTTCGTGGTGCCGTACCCCTTCTCGGCGAGCGCGACCACGGCGGCGAAGGCCGCCGCGAGACCGACCACGGCGAGGACGAGCTGCGCGGTGTAACGGGAGCGGCGCGGCAGGAACGCCTCAAGGAGGATGCCCACCATCGCCACGCCGAAGACGATCAGCACCGGCGAGAGCTGGGCGTACTCGATGTCCGGCTTCGGGATCTTGTCGGCGACCGGAGCGGCCGTCGTCCACAAGCTGTGGACGGCGCCCACACCTACGGCTCCCTTGTCTGCTGCGCTCACTTCTTCGCCTCCAGCGCGGGCTTGGGATCGGTCTTGTGCACGTCGGAGAGCGTGTGCTTGACCGACGGGTTGAGGATGTCGGTCACCGGCTTCGGGTACACGCCCAGGAAGAGCAGCAGCGCGATCAGCGGTGCCACGACGACCAGTTCACGTACCTTCAGGTCGGACATGCCCTCGATCCCGGCCTTGACCGGGCCGGTCATCGTGCGCTGGTAGAGCACCAGCACGTACAGCGCGGCGAGCACGATGCCCAGCGTGGCGATGATGCCGAGCACCGGGTAGCGGCTGAACGTGCCGACCAGTACGAGGAATTCGCTGACGAAGGGCGCCAGGCCCGGCAGCGACAAGGTGGCGAGGCCGCCGATCAGGAAGGTGCCCGCCAGTACCGGCGCCACCTTCTGCACACCGCCGAAGTCGGCGATGAGCCGCGAGCCGCGCCGGGTGATCAGGAAGCCCGCGACCAGCATCAGCGCGGCCGTCGAGATGCCGTGGTTGACCATGTACAGCGCGGCGCCGCTCTGCCCCTGGGTGGTCATCGCGAAGATGCCCAGGATGATGAAGCCGAAGTGCGAGATCGAGGCGTACGCGATCAGCCGCTTGATGTCCCGCTGGCCGACGGCGAGCAGCGCGCCGTAGACGATGCCGATCACGGCCAGGACCAGGATCACCGGGGTCGCCCACTTGGACGCCTCGGGGAAGAGCTGGAGGCAGTAGCGCAGCATCGCGAAGGTGCCGACCTTGTCAACGACCGCGGTGATCAGTACGGCGACCGGCGCGGTGGACTCGCCCATCGCGTTCGGCAGCCAGGTGTGCAGCGGCCACAGCGGCGCCTTCACCGCGAAGGCGAAGAAGAAGCCGAGGAACAGCCAGCGCTCGGTGGACGTCTCGATGTGCAGCTTCCCGGAACCGCGCGCGGCCAGGATCTCCTGGAGCGAGAAGGTGCCGGTGCCGAGCTGCTTGGCGGTGACCGCGTACAGGCCGATCACCGCGGCGAGCATGATCAGGCCGCCCGCCAGGTTGTACAGCAGGAACTTGACCGCCGCGTACGACCGCTGCCGTGCCGCCTCTTCCTCACCGGCCGCGTGCGCCCGGTCGCCGAAGCCGCCGATGAGGAAGTACATCGGGATGAGCATGGCTTCGAAGAAGATGTAGAAGAGGAAGACGTCGGTGGCCTCGAAGGAGAGCACCACCATGGCCTCGACCAGCAGGATCAGCGCGAAGAAGCCCTGCGTGGGACGCCACTTGAGGTGGGGGTTGCCCGCGGCGGAGCCGCTGGGAGCCGCGGTCTCCAGAGGCTCGGCGTCGTGCCAGCCGGCCAGCATCACGAAGGGGATCAGCAGCGCGGTCAGGGCGATCAGGGCGACGGCGATGCCGTCCACGCCCAGGTCGTAGCGGAGCCCGAAGTTCTTGATCCAGGCGTGCGACTCGGTGAGCTGATAGCGGTCGCCGCCCGGATCGAAGCGGACCAGCGCGGCGATGGCCAGACCGAGCGTGCCCAGCGAGAAGACCAGCGCCGTGTACTTGGCGGCGGTCCTCTTCGCCGCGGGCACGGCCGCGGTGACGACAGCGCCTACCGCGGGCAGCGCGGCGGTGACCGTGAGGAGGGGAAAGGACATGAGCTATCAGACCGCCCTCATGAGAAGAGTCGCGGCGACCAGCACCGCGGAGCCGCCGAGCATCGAGACGGCGTACGACCGTACGTAGCCGTTCTGGAGCTTGCGGAGGCGGCCGGAGAGGCCGCCGACCGAGGCGGCCGTGCCGTTGACGACGCCGTCGACCAGGGAGTGGTCGAGGTAGACCAGCGAGCGGGTGAGGTGCTCGCCGCCGCGGACGAGGACGACGTGGTTGAAGTCGTCCTGGAGCAGGTCGCGGCGGGCCGCCCGGGTCAGCAGCGAGCCGCGCGGCGCGACGGCGGGGACGGACCTGCGGCCGTACAGCATCCAGGCGATGCCGACGCCGATGACCAGCGCCACCATCGTGCCGCCGGTGACGGTGCCCGCGCTGATCGGCGAGTCGCCCTCGGCGTGCCCGGTGACCGGCTCCAGCCACTTCACGAAGGAGGAGTTGATGCTGAACAGGCCACCGGCCAGGACCGAGCCGAAGGCCAGGATGATCATCGGGATGGTCATCGACTTGGGCGACTCGTGCGGGTGCGGCTCGTGGCCCTCGGCGTCCGGCACCCAGCGCTTCTCGCCGAAGAAGGTCATCAGCATCACGCGCGTCATGTAGAAGGCCGTGATCGCGGCGCCCAGCAGGGCGCAGCAGCCGAGAATCCAGCCCTCGGCGCCGCCCTTGGCGAAGGCCGCCTCGATGATCTTGTCCTTGGAGAAGAAGCCGGACAGGCCGGGGAAGCCGATGATCGCCAGGTAGCCGAGACCGAAGGTGACGAAGGTGACCGGCATGTACGTGCGCAGGCCGCCGTAACGCCGCATGTCGACCTCGTCGTTCATGCCGTGCATGACCGAACCGGCGCCCAGGAACAGCCCGGCCTTGAAGAAGCCGTGCGTGACCAGGTGCATGATCGCGAAGACGTAGCCGATCGGGCCGAGCCCGGCCGCCATGATCATGTAGCCGATCTGCGACATCGTCGATCCGGCGAGCGCCTTCTTGATGTCGTCCTTCGCGCAACCGACGATCGCACCGAACAGCAGCGTGACCGCGCCGACGGTGACGACGGCGGTCTGCGCGTCGGGCGCCGCGTTGAAGATCGCGCCGGAGCGGGTGATCAGGTAGACGCCCGCGGTCACCATGGTCGCGGCGTGGATCAGGGCCGAGACCGGGGTCGGGCCCTCCATCGCGTCGCCGAGCCAGGACTGGAGCGGCACCTGGGCCGACTTGCCGCACGCGGCCAGCAGCAGCATGAAGCCGATGCCGGTGATCGTGGCGTGCTGCGTGGTCGAGGCGTCGGCGGCCCGCGGCAGGATGTCCGCGAAGGCGAACGAGCCGAAGGTGGTGAACATCAGCATGATGGCCACCGACAGGCCGATGTCGCCGACCCGGTTGACCAGGAACGCCTTCTTCGCCGCGGTCGCCGCGCTCGGCTTGTGCTGCCAGAAACCGATCAGCAGGTACGAGGCGAGGCCGACGCCCTCCCAACCGGCGTACAGCAGGAAGTAGTTGTCGGCCAGCACCAGCAGCAGCATCGCCGCGAGGAACAGGTTGAGGTAGCCGAAGAAGCGGCGGCGGCGCTCGTCGTGCTCCATGTAGCCGATCGAGTAGATGTGGATCAGCGTGCCCACACCGGTGATCAGCAGCACGAACGTCATCGACAACTGGTCGAGCTGGAAGCCGACATCGGCGCGGAAACCGCCGACCGGCACCCAGGTGAACAGGTGCGAGTGCAGGCCACGCGCGTCGGCGTCCTTGCCCAGCATGTTGGCGAACAGCACCACGCCGAGCGCGAACGACGCCAGGGCGAGCAGCGTGCCGAGCAGGTGGCCGAAGCGGTCGAGCCGCCGGCCTCCGGTCAGCAGGATGCCCGCGCCCAGCAGCGGCGCCGCGACGAGCAGTCCGATCAGGTTCTCCACTGTCGCAGCCCCTCTACAGCTTCATGAGATTGGCGTCGTCGACCGAAGCCGAGTGGCGGGAGCGGAAGATCGACACGATGATCGCCAGGCCGACCACGACTTCCGCGGCGGCGACCACCATCGTGAAGAACGCGATCACCTGGCCGTCGAGGTTGCCGTGCAGCCGCGAGAAGGTGACGAACGCCAGGTTGCAGGCGTTCAGCATCAGCTCGATGCACATGAAGACCACGATCGCGTTGCGCCGGATCAGTACGCCCGCCGCGCCGATGGTGAACAGCAGCGCCGACAGGTACAGGTAGTTGGCCGGATTCACTTGGCACCCTCCTCGGCCCGGTCGGAAGCCCGGTCGGCCTCTCGTGCGGCTTCCCGGTCGGCCTCGCGTACGGTCTCGCGCTCGGCCCGTTCGGCCTTGCGCTCCACCGCCGTACGCTCCGGCTCGCGCTCCAGGTACTCCTCGGTGCGCTGGTCCAGCTCGGCGAGCCGGTGCAGGGCGTCGGCGGACACGTCACGGATCTGGCCGCGGGCCCGCAGCGTGGCGCTGACCGACAGCTCCGAGATGGAACCGTCGGGCAGCAGCGCGGGGATGTCCACCGCGTTGTGCCGGGCGTAGGTGCCGGGCGCGGGCAGCGGGGTGACCTGTACGCCGCCGCGCACGCGCGCCTCGGACAGCTCGCGCTGGGTGCGCCGCTCCTCGGTGCGCTCGCGGTGCGTGAGCACCATCGCGCCGATGGCCGCGGTGATCAGCAGCGCGCCGGTGATCTCGAAGGACCACACGTACTTGGTGAAGATCAGCCGGGCCAGACCCGGCACGTTGCCCGCGGAGTTGGCCTGGCCGACACCGGCGAAGGTGTCGAGCGAGGCGTTGCCGATCCCGGCGATCAGCAGGATGCCGAAGCCGAGACCGCAGGCCGCGGCCATCCAGCGCTGGCCCTTGAGCGTCTCCTTCAGCGAGTCGGCGGCGGTGATGCCGACCAGCATGACGACGAAGAGGAAGAGCATCATGATCGCGCCGGTGTAGACGACGATCTGCACGACGCCCAGGAAGTACGCGCCCTGCGCCAGGTAGAAGATCGCGAGCACGATCATCGTCCCGGCCAGCGACAGCGCGCTGTGCACGGACTTCTTCATCAGGACGGTGCCGAGCGCGCCGAGCACGGCGACCGTGCCCAGAATCCAGAACTGGACGGCCTCGCCGGTGGAGGTCTGCGACGCGGCGGCGGCGAGCTGGGAGGTGGCGAGCTGGGAGGTCGCGGCGATCATGCCTCGTCCCCCGTTCCCGCGGGCGTGCCGCCGCCGGGGGCGGGCGCGACCGCGGCGCCCTCGGCGTCGGTCCTGGTGAAGCCCGTCTCGGGGGCGTCGGGCGCGTCCGCCGCGGTGGCGCCGTCGGTCCGCACCGTCTCGTCCGGCTTCTCGCCCTTGGAGACCGCGACCTGCCGTACGGTGCCGGGCGCGGCCTCGGTGACCGCGCCGCGGTAGTAGTCGCCCTCGTCCATGCCGGGGAAGATCGAGTGCGGCGAGTCGACCATGCCCTCCTCGAGACCGGACAGGAGCTGTTCCTTGGTGAAGATCAGCGACTCGCGGGTCCGGTCGGCCAGTTCGTACTCGTTGGTCATCGTCAGCGCGCGCGTCGGGCACGCCTCGATGCACAGGCCGCACAGGATGCAGCGGGCGTAGTTGATCTGGTAGACGCGGCCGTAGCGCTCACCGGGTGAGTAGCGCTCCTCCTCGGTGTTGTCCGCGCCCTCCACGTAGATGGCGTCCGCCGGGCAGGCCCACGCGCACAGCTCGCAGCCGACGCACTTCTCCAGGCCGTCCGGGTGCCGGTTGAGCTGGTGGCGACCGTGGAAACGCGGGGCGGTGGGCTTCTTGTACTCGGGGTACTGCTCGGTCAGCCGCTTCTTGAACATGGCCTTGAAGGTCACGCCGAAGCCTGCGACCGGGCCGAGGAACTCAGGCATCGCCGTCCTCCTTCTTCTCCTGCTCGGGGGCATCCTGGACGTCCGGTTCCGCCGCGCCGGACACGCCGGACGCGCTGGCGGCACCCACGAGTTGGGGCTGTGCCGCCCGGCTGGGGCGCCGCGGCACCCGCTCCGCCTCCTGACCCGGCAGCGGCGGTACGGGATAGCCGCCCGCCATCGGGTCGAAGCGGTCCGGTGGCGCGAGCGCGCCGCCGCCGCGGACGGCGGCCTTCTTCTCCTCGCGGTCCCTGAAGACGTCCGCGATGAGCGAGATCAGCAGCAGCGCGATCACCACACCGCCGATGTACAGGACGATCTTCGTGAAGTCGTAGTCCTCGTTGCGCATCGCGCGGACCGCGGCGACCAGCATCAGCCAGACCATGGAGACCGGGATGAGGACCTTCCAGCCCAGCTTCATGAACTGGTCGTAGCGGACCCGGGGCAGGGTGCCGCGCAGCCAGATGAAGAAGAACAGCAGCAACTGGACCTTGACGATGAACCAGAGCATCGGCCACCAGCCGTGGTTCGCGCCGATCCAGACCGTGCTGATCGGCCAGGGGGCGCGCCAGCCGCCGAGGAAGAGCGTCGTCGCGACCGCGGAGACCGTCACCATGTTCACGTACTCGGCGAGCATGAACAGCGCGAACTTGATCGAGCTGTACTCGGTGTTGAAGCCGCCGACCAGGTCGCCCTCGGACTCCGGCATGTCGAACGGCGCGCGGTTGGTCTCGCCGACCATCGCGATGATGTAGATGATCAGCGAGACGGGCAGCAGGATCGCGTACCAGCGGTCGTGCTGCGCCTCGACGATCGTCGACGTCGACATGGAGCCGGAGTAGAGGAAGATCGCCGCGAAGGACAGGCCCATCGCGATCTCGTACGAGATCATCTGCGCGGACGCGCGCAGGCCGCCGAGCAGCGGGTACGTCGATCCGGACGACCAGCCCGCCAGGACGATGCCGTAGATGCCGACCGACGCGGTGGCCAGGATGAACAGCAGGCCGATCGGGAGGTCGGTGAGCTGGAGCGCGGTGCGCTGGCCGAAGATCGACACCTCGTTGTCGGCCGGGCCGAAGGGGATCACCGCGAACGCCATGAAGGCCGGGATGGCCGCCACGACGGGCGCGAGGATGAACACCACCTTGTCGGCCCGCTTGACGACGATGTCCTCCTTCAGCATCAGCTTGATGCCGTCGGCGAGGGATTGGAGCATGCCCCAGGGGCCGTGCCGGTTCGGGCCGATGCGCAACTGCATCCACGCGACGACCTTGCGCTCCCACACGATGGCGACGAGCACGGTCAGCATCGCGAAGGCGAAGCAGAAGACCGCCTTGAGGATGATCAGCCACCAGATGTCGTTGCCGAACCAGGAGAGATTCTCCGTGGTGGCGGCGAGCTGGGTCAGTGGCGCGCTCATCGGGTGCCCTCCTCTTGCGTGACCGCGGCGGCGCTGCCGACGGAGACGACCTGGCCCGTACGGGCACCGGTGTCGGAGGCGACGCCGTTGCCCGCGGAGTTCAGCGGCAGCCACACCACCCGGTCGGGCATCGCGGTGACGACCAGCGGCAGCGTGACCGCGCCCGCGGGCCCGGTCACCGTCAGCGGGTCGCCGTCGGTGACACCGGCCTCGGCGGCGGTGGCGGCCGACAGCCGGGCGACGGCCGCGTGCCGGGTGCCGGCCAGCGCGTCGTCCCCGTCCTGGAGGCGGCCCTGGTCGAGCAGCAGCCGGTGTCCGGCCAGCAGCGCCTGGCCCGCCTCGGGGCGGGGCAGCGATCCGGCGGACTCCAGCGGCGAGCTGCCCCAGGGGCCGTCCCACCCGGCGAGCCGGTCGAGTTCGGAGCGCGCGCCCCGCACGTCGGCCAGGCCGAGCCGGACGTCGAGCGCGTCGGCCAGCATCGTCAGGACGCGGGCGTCCGGGAGCTGGTGCCGGTTGGTGGCCTGGTCGGGCTTGATGGCCGCGTCGAACATCCGGGCCCTGCCCTCCCAGTTGAGGAAGGTGCCGGTCTTCTCGGCGACCGCGGCGACCGGGAGGACGACGTCGGCGCGGTCGGTGACCTCGCTGGGCCGCTGCTCCAGGCTGACCAGGAAGCCGACCGCGTCCAGCGCCTCGCGGGCGCGGGCCGGGTCCGGCAGGTCCGCGACCTCGACGCCGCCGACGACCAGGGCCGCCAGCTCGCCCGCGGCGGCGGCCTCGACGATCTGGCCGGTGTCGCGGCCGAAGCGGTGCGGCAGCTCCGGCAGACCCCACACCGAGGCGACCTCGGCGCGGGCCCGCGGGTCGGTGACCGGACGGCCGCCGGGCAGCAGTCCGGGCAGCGCGCCCGCCTCGACGGCGCCGCGCTCACCGGCCCTGCGCGGAATCCACGCCAGCGCGGCGCCGGTGGCCGTGGCCAGCCGGACCACGGCGGTCAGCCCGCCGGGCACGGCGGCCAGCCGCTCGCCGACCAGGATGACGGCGCCCGCGGCGCGCAGCGCCTCGGCCGCGGCCTGCCCGGTCTCGTCCAGGCCGACACCGCCCGCGAGCGCGTCCAGCCACTCGGGTTCCGTGCCGGGGGCGGCGGGCAGCAGGACGCCGCCCGCCTTCTCCAGGCCGCGGGTGGCGTGCGTGGCCAGGGCGTACGTCTGCTGCTTGCGCTTGCGGTGCGCCTTGCGGAGCCGCAGGAAGACCCCGGGGGCCTCCTCCTCCGCCTCGAGTCCCGCCAGCAGTACGGCCGGTGCCTTCTCCAGCGCCGTGTACGTGATGCCGGTGCCCGACAGGTCGAGGCCGCGCCCGGCGACCGTGGCGGCCAGGAAGTCGGCCTCCTCGGCGGAGTGCGCGCGGGCCCTGAAGTCCACGTCGTTGGTGCCGAGCACGACGCGGGCGAACTTGGCGTACGCGTACGCGTCCTCGACGGTGACGCGTCCGCCGGGCAGCACCGCGGCGCGGCCGTGCGCCGCGCTGAGCCCCGCCGCGGCGGCGGCCAGCGCCTCGGGCCAGGACGCGGGGACGAGTTCGCCCTCGGCGTTGCGGACCAGGGGGTGGCTCAGCCGGTCGGGGCGCTGCGCGTAGCGGAAGCCGAAGCGGCCCTTGTCGCAGATCCACTCCTCGTTGACCTGCGGGTCGTCGGCCGCCAGCCGCCGCATGACCTTGCCGCGGCGGTGGTCGGTACGGGTCGCGCAGCCGCCCGCGCAGTGCTCGCACACCGACGGCGACGACACGAGGTCGAACGGCCGGGAGCGGAAGCGGTACGCGGCCGAGGTGAGCGCGCCGACCGGGCAGATCTGGATGGTGTTGCCGGAGAAGTACGACTCGAAGGGGTCGCCGACCCCGGTGCCGATCTGCTGGAGCGCGCCGCGTTCCAGCATCTCGATCATCGGGTCGCCCGCCACCTGGTTGCTGAACCGGGTGCAGCGCGCGCACAGCACGCACCGCTCGCGGTCCAGCAGCACCTGGGTGGAGATCGGCACCGGCTTCTCGTACGTCCGCTTCTTGCCCTCGAAGCGCGAGTCGGTGTCGCCGACCTGCATCGCCTGGTTCTGCAAGGGGCATTCGCCGCCCTTGTCGCAGACCGGGCAGTCCAGCGGGTGGTTGATCAGCAGCAGCTCCATCACGCCGCGCTGCGCCTTCTCGGCGACCGGCGACGAGAGCTGCGTCTTGACGACCATCCCGTCGGTACAGGTGATCGTGCAGGACGCGACCGGCTTGCGCTGGCCCTCGACCTCGACGATGCACTGGCGGCAGGCCCCGGCCGGGTCGAGCAGCGGGTGGTCGCAGAACCGGGGGATCTCGATGCCGAGCAGTTCCGCGGCCCGGATGACCAGCGTCCCCTTGGGGACGGACACCGCGATGCCGTCGATCTGCACGGAGATGAGATCTTCCGGCGGCACCGCCGCCTGACCCCCTCCGGAGGGTGCGTTGGTAGTGACGGTCACGCGTGGGCCTCCGTACGGGACTTGTCGGCCCAGGCGGTGGAGCGGGCCGGGTCGAAGGGGCAGCCCTTGCGCTCGATGTGCTCCTCGTACTCCGCGCGGAAGCGCTTCAGAGAGGAGAAGATCGGGGCGGCGGCGCCGTCGCCGAGCGCGCAGAAGGACTTGCCGTTGATGTTGTCGGCGATGTCGTTGAGCTTGTCCAGGTCCTCGGGCCGGCCCTTGCCCGCCTCGATGTCACGCAGCAACTGGACGAGCCAGTACGTGCCTTCGCGGCACGGCGTGCACTTTCCGCAGGACTCGTGGGCGTAGAACTCGGTCCAGCGGGTGACGGCCCGCACCACGCAGGTCGTCTCGTCGAAGCACTGGAGCGCCTTGGTGCCGAGCATCGATCCGGCGGCGCCGACGCCCTCGTAGTCCAGCGCGACGTCCAGGTGCTCGTCGGTGAACATCGGGGTCGAGGAGCCGCCGGGCGTCCAGAACTTGAGCCGGTGTCCCGGCCGCATGCCGCCGCCGAGGTCGAGGAGCTGCCGCAGCGTGATGCCGAGCGGCGCCTCGTACTGCCCGGGTTTGGCGACGTGCCCGGAGAGCGAGTACAGCGTGAAGCCGGGGGACTTCTCGCTGCCCATCGCCTTGAACCAGTCCTTGCCGCGCTGCATGATCGCGGGAACCGAGGCGATCGACTCCACGTTGTTCACCACGGTGGGACAGGCGTACAGGCCCTCCACGGCGGGGAAGGGCGGGCGGAGCCTGGGCTGGCCGCGACGGCCCTCCAGGGAGTCCAGCAGCGCCGTCTCCTCACCGCAGATGTACGCGCCCGCGCCGGCGTGGACGGTCAACTCCAGGTCGAATCCGCTGCCTTGGATGTCACGGCCGAGGTAACCGGCCGCGTACGCCTCGCGCACCGCCTCGTGCAGCCTGCGCAGGACGGGGACCGTCTCGCCGCGCAGGTAGATGAAGGCGTGGCTGGAGCGGATCGCGTAACACGCGATGATCATGCCCTCGATGAGGGAGTGCGGGTTCGCGAAGAGCAGCGGGATGTCCTTGCAGGTGCCCGGCTCCGACTCGTCCGCGTTGACCACGAGGTAGTGCGGCTTGCCGTCGCCCTGCGGGATGAACTGCCACTTCATGCCGGTCGGGAAGCCCGCGCCGCCACGGCCGCGCAGTCCCGAGTCCTTCACGTACGCGATCACGTCGTCCGGCGCCATGGCGAGCGCCTTGTCCAGGCCCTGGTAGCCGTCGTGCCTGCGGTAGGTGGCCAGGGTCCAGGACTCCGGCTCGTCCCAGAAGGCCGACAGCACGGGGGCGAGCAGCTTCTCCGCCGAGTCCACGGTCATCACTCGCCCTCCTCCTGCCTGGCGTTGTCGGCCACCGGGTCCGCGGCGTTGGCCGGGTCGGACTCGGCGGTCTTGTTGGGCGCGTCGTGCGAGCTGGCGTGCTGGGCGGGCGACGGGGTGTCCCGCGGCCCGGCCGGTGTGTCACGCGGCGAGTCGGCGCGCTGGGTGACGACCCGCGAGGGGGTCTCGCCCTTGTGCAGCCGCAGACCGGTGAGGGACGCGGGGCCCGCGCCGCCGCTGGCCTCGACCGCGCCGGGGCGCTCGTCGGGGAAACCGGCCAGGATGCGGGCGGTCTCCTTGTACGTGCACAGGGGCGCGCCGCGGGTCGGCCGGACCTCGCGTCCGGCGATCAGGTCGTCCACGAGCTGCTTGGCCGACTCCGGCGTCTGGTTGTCGAAGAACTCCCAGTTGATCATCACGACGGGCGCGAAGTCGCAGGCCGCGTTGCACTCGATGTGCTCCAGCGTGACCTTGCCGTCCTCGGTCGTCTCATCGTTGCCGACGCCGAGGTGCTGCTTCAGCTCGTCGAAGATCGCGTCGCCGCCCATGACCGCGCACAGCGTGTTGGTGCACACGCCGACCTGGTAGTCGCCGGACGGCTTGCGCCGGTACATCGTGTAGAAGGTCGCCACCGCGGTGACCTCGGCGGTGGTCAGGTCGAGCACCTCGGCGCAGAACCGGATGCCGGTCCTGGTGACGTACCCCTCCTCGGACTGCACGAGGTGCAGCAGCGGCAGCAGGGCGCTGCGCGATCCGGGGTAGCGGGCGATCACTTCCTTGGCGTCGGCCTCCAGCCGGGCGCGCACATCGGCCGGGAAGTCCGGGGCGGGCATCTGCGGGATGCCCAGGGACACTCCCCCGGTGGCACCCATGGCCACGTCTGTCATCGGTCGACGCCTCCCATCACGGGGTCGATGGACGCCACCGCGACGATGACGTCGGCGACCTGGCCGCCCTCGCACATCGCCGCCATGGACTGGAGATTGGTGAAGGACGGGTCGCGGAAGTGCACCCGGAACGGGCGGGTGCCGCCGTCGCTGACCGCGTGCACCCCCAGCTCGCCCTTGGCCGACTCGATCGCCGCGTAGGACTGTCCTGCCGGGACCCGGAAGCCCTCGGTCACCAGCTTGAAGTGGTGGATCAGGGCCTCCATCGAGGTGCCCATGATCTTCTTGATGTGGTCGAGCGAGTTGCCGAGGCCGTCGGGGCCGAGCGCGAGCTGCGCGGGCCAGGCGATCTTCTTGTCCTCGACCATCACCGGGCCCGGCGCGAGCCGGTCGAGCACCTGCTCGACGATCCGCAGGCTCTGGTGCATCTCCTCCAGGCGGACCCGGAAGCGGCCGTAGGAGTCGCAGGTGTCGGCGGTCGGCACCTCGAAGTCGTAGTTCTCGTAACCGCAGTACGGGTCGGACTTGCGCAGGTCGTGCGGGAGTCCGGCGGCGCGCAGGATCGGTCCTGTGGCGCCGAGCGCCATGCACCCGGCGAGGTCCAGGTAACCGACGTCCACCATGCGGCCCTTGAAGATCGGGTTGCCGGTGGCGAGCTTGTCGTACTCGGGCAGATTCTTGCGGAACGTCTTCACGAACTCGCGGACGAGGTCGATCGCGCCGGGCGGCAGGTCCTGCGCGAGGCCGCCGACGCGGACGTACGCGTGGTTCATCCGCAGGCCGGTGATCAGCTCGAAGATGTCGAGGATGTACTCGCGGTCGCGGAACCCGTAGATCATGATCGTGGTCGCGCCCAGCTCCATGCCGCCGGTGGCGATGCAGACCAGGTGGGACGCGATCCGGTTGAGCTCCATCATGAGCACGCGGATGTCGGTGGCGCGCTGCGGCACCTGCTCGGTGATGCCGAGCAGCTTCTCGACGGCGAGGCAGTACGCCGTCTCGTTGAACAGCGGCGTCAGGTAGTCCATGCGCGTCACGAAGGTGGACCCCTGGGTCCACGTCCGGAACTCCATGTTCTTCTCGATGCCGGTGTGCAGGTAGCCGATGCCCGACCTGGCCTCGGTGACCGTCTCGCCGTCGATCTCCAGCATCAGCCGGAGCACACCGTGGGTGGACGGGTGCTGCGGGCCCATGTTGACGATGATGCGCTCGTCGTCGGCCTTGCTGACGGTCTCGGCCAGCTCGTCCCAGTCACCGCCGGTGACGGTGAAGACCCGGCCTTCGGTGGTCTCCCGCTCGTCGGCCTGCTGCGGGGCGTGGTGAGTACTCATTAGCTGTACGACCTCCGCTGGTCGGGAGCCGGGATCTGGGCACCCTTGTACTCGACGGGGATGCCGCCGAGCGGGTAGTCCTTGCGCTGCGGGTGACCGGGCCAGTCGTCCGGCATCATGATCCGGGTGAGCGCCGGGTGGCCGTCGAAGACGATGCCGAAGAAGTCCCACGTCTCGCGCTCGTGCCAGTCGTTGGTCGGGTAGACCGAGACCAGCGACGGGATGTGCGGGTCGGCGTCGGGGGCGCTGACCTCCAGGCGGATCAGCCGCGCGTGGGTGATCGAGCGCAGGTGGTAGACGGCGTGCAGCTCGCGGCCCTCGTCGCCGAGGTAGTGCACGCCGCTGACGCCGAGGCACAGCTCGAAGCGGAGCGCCGGGTCGTCGCGGAGCGTCCTGGCGACGGTGACCAGGTGTTCGCGGGCGATGTGGAAGGTCAGCTCGCCGCGGTCCACGACGGTCTTCTCGATCGCCTCGGCCGGGGGCAGGCCCTGCTCCTCCAACGCGCCTTCCAGCTCGTCGGCGATCTCGTCGAAGACGCCGTCGGCTCCGCCGTAGGGCCTGTTGCTCGCGCCGGGCAGCCGGACGGTACGGACCAGGCCGCCGTAACCGCTGGTGTCGCCGCCGTTGTTGGCACCGAACATGCCCTTGCGGACGCCGATGACCTCACCGGCGTCGGCGCGCTGTCCCGGCAGGTTCTCCGGGGTCTCGGGAGTGTTGCTGGTCACCGCAGCAGGCCCTTCATCTCGATCGTCGGGAGCGCCTTGCGGGCCGCTTCCTCCGCCTCGCGGGCCGCCTCTTCGCGGTTCACGCCGAGCTTGGAGTGCTGGATCTTCTCGTGCAGCTTGAGGATCGCGTCCAGCAGCATCTCGGGGCGCGGCGGGCAGCCGGGCAGGTAGATGTCGACCGGCACGACGTGGTCGACGCCCTGCACGATCGCGTAGTTGTTGAACATCCCGCCGCTGGAGGCGCAGACACCCATCGAGATGACCCACTTGGGGTTCGGCATCTGGTCGTAGACCTGGCGCAGCACCGGGGCCATCTTCTGGCTCACCCGGCCGGCCACGATCATCAGGTCGGCCTGGCGCGGCGAGCCGCGGAAGACCTCCATGCCGAACCTGGCCATGTCGTAGCGCCCGGCGCCCGCGGTCATCATCTCGATGGCGCAGCAGGCCAGGCCGAAGGTGGCCGGGAAGACCGACGCCTTACGTACCCAGCCCGCGGCGGTCTCCACGGTCGTGAGCAGGAATCCGCTCGGCAGTTTCTCTTCGATACCCATGCGTTGGCTCCTGGTCCCCTTCTGTCCCCTGGTCCCCTGGTCCCCTCGGCGTTCCCTAGTCCCACTCCAGGCCGCCGCGCCGCCACACGTACGCGTAGGCGACGAAGACGGTGAGCACGAAGAGGAGCATCTCCACCAGGCCGAACATCCCCAGCCGGTCGAAGGTGACGGCCCAGGGATAGAGGAAGACGATCTCGATGTCGAAGACGATGAAGAGCATCGCCGTCAGGTAGTACTTGATCGGGAAGCGTCCCCCGCCGACCGGCTGCGGGGTGGGCTCGATGCCGCACTCATACGCTTCCAGTTTGGCCCTGTTGTACCGTTTTGGCCCGATGATCGAGGCCATGAAAACGGAGAAGATCGCGAAGCCGGCCGCAAGGCCTCCCAGCACGAGGATGGGCGCGTAGGCATTCACCGTCCCCCGCTCCTTCCTTTTCAGTCGCCAGTGACTGCGTGGGTGTCCCCCCGCCGAGGTGGGCGGAGGAGCCGGCCCTTGCCCATGGTCCGCGTCACCGAAACGACGAAGATCGCTTCTATGTGAGGCAGTTCACAAGCCTGAGCCGCCTGCATCCTATGCCTGCCGGTCTGTGATCTGCGACACGGGGTACGCCAAGACCTTTGTGATCTCCACCACCTGACGAACGATCATGAAGTCGGATGAGCGGTGATCATGGTGCGGAACGGCCGCAAAGGATCACTTCACGTCACAAGCGGAAGCGTTGTCGCTGGTCAGAGCGGTGCGCGCATTATCAAGGCGCGCTCGGCAGAGGCAAATTGGCGCTGGACGACTCCACGTGATAGCGCGCGGCGGTCGAGCGGCGACGGCCCCGGAGCCCGGCATTCACACGTGATTCACCCGCGTGAAAGCGCGCACGAGCGCATAGGTGACCGCTTATCCGAAACCGGGCGAAAGTGCTCGCGCGCCAAGATCACAAACGGGGCATTTGAGCCGTGAGCACGTCAACTGTGTCGCATCCCACCTTTGTTGAACGGAACCAAGCATTCCTGATAGCCAGGACCGCATGTCCCCGAACCAGATACGGACCTCCGCGTCCGACCGGACCTCCGCGTCCGGCTCGCATCCGACCGAATCGCATACCGGCCGCCGACGGCACGCCGCCCCCGGCCGTCCCAACTGGGTACGCAGGGCAGGACTCGTCGGCGGCGTCGTCAGCGCGATCGCTCTCGGCGGCTCCGCCGCCCCGGCCCTGGCCGACAACACCGACTCCACCCCCGCGCACGGCACTCCGGCCCTCACGCCGTCCGATCTCGCGAACGCCGCCGAGGCGGCCGCCCAGGCGTCCACGCTGACCACCGAGGTGACCGCGGCGCAGGCCGCGCAGGCGATCGACCAGGCCGCCATCGCGATGCAGCTCCAGGCCGCCAAGGACGCCTCCGTGGCCGAGGCCGCCAAGGAGGCCGCCGCCACGAAGAAGAGCGCCGACGCCAAGGCCGCCGCGAAGGCGAAGGCCGAGGCCGAGGCGAAGGCCGCCGAGGCCACCAAGGAGCGCGCCGCCACCCAGGCCGCCTCCCGCTCGGCCGAGCGCACCGCACTGGCCACACCGACCGCGTCGGCCAACTCGTCCGGTTCTTCTGATTCTTCTGGTTCGTCCGGTTCATCCGACTCCGGTACGACCACCTCGACGGCCAGCCCGTCCGCCACCACGGCGACCGGCAGCGTCGCGAAGCTGATCAGCTTCCTGAAGTCGCAGATCGGCAAGCCGTACGTGTACGGCGCCGCCGGTCCCGACTCGTACGACTGCTCCGGCCTCACCCAGGTCGCCTACGCCACCGTCGGCGTCGACCTGCCGCGCACCTCCCAGGAGCAGTCCAACGTCGGCACCCCCGTCTCGGTCAGCAATGTGCAGGCCGGCGACATCATCTTCTGGGGCGGCCAGGGCAGCGCCTACCACGTCGGCGTCTACATCGGCGACGGCCAGTACCTGGACGCGGCCAACCCCTCGACCCCCGTGGCCATTCACCAGATGGCCGACTACATGCCGGACTGGGCGGTTCGGGTCCTCTGACCCGTTTCCCCCTTTTCGTACGCTTGGCACCATAAGACCGCCGTGACCCCCTCACCGGGACGTCACGGCGGTCTGCTGCCCGTTGTGCGCCGATGCGCGGGCGGGGAAGGGTCGGGGGTATGACCGACGCAGACACCCGCACGCCGGACGGTCGGACGTACCGGCGGGCGGGTCAGGACGCGGAGAGCGTCACGCGCTCGGCGTGATCTTGGTCAGGCCGTTGATCACGCGGTCCATCGCGTCACCGCCGGTCGGGTCGGTGAGGTTGGCGAGCAGCTTGAGGCAGAAGCGCATCAGCATCGGGTGGGTGAGACCGCGCTGCGTGGCGATCTGGAGCACCTTCGGGTTGCCGATGAGCTTCACGAAGGCGCGGCCCAGCGTGTAGTAACCGCCGTAGGTGTCCTGGAGGATGCGCGGGTAGTTCTGAAGGGCCAGCTCGCGCTGGGCGGAGGTGGCACGGGCGTGCGCCTGGGTGATGACGTCGGCGGCGATCTGGCCGGACTCCATCGCGTAGGCGATGCCCTCGCCGTTGAACGGGTTGACCAGGCCGCCCGCGTCGCCCACCAGGACCAGGCCCTTGGTGTAGTGCGGCTTGCGGTTGAAGGCCATCGGGAGCGCGGCGCCGCGGATCGGCTGCGTCATGTTGTCCGGGGTGTAGCCCCACTCCTCCGGCATCGAGGCGCACCACGCCTTGAGCACCTCGCGCCAGTCCAGCTCGCGGTACGCGGAGGAGGAGTTGAGGATGCCGAGACCGACGTTCGACGTGCCGTCACCGAGGCCGAACACCCAGCCGTAACCGGGCAGTTGCCGGTCCTGCGGCCCGCGCCGGTCCCACAGTTCGAGCCACGACTCCAGGTAGTCGTCCTCGTGCCGCGGCGAGGTGAAGTACGTGCGGACCGCGACGCCCATCGGCCGGTCCTCGCGGCGGTGCAGGCCCATCGCCAGGGACAGCCGGGTGGAGTTGCCGTCGGCGGCGACCACCAGCGGCGCGTGGAAGGTCACCGGCCGCTTCTCCTCGCCGAGTTTGGCCTCGACGCCGGTGATCCGCCCGGTGCGCGCGTCGGTGATCGGGGCGCCGACGTTGCACCGCTCGTACAGCGTCGCGCCCGCCTTCACCGCCTGCTGGGCGAGGATGTCGTCGAAGTCGTCGCGCTTGCGGACCAGTCCGTAGTTCGGGTACGCGGCCAGCTCGGGCCAGTCCATCTGGAGACGCACGCCGCCGCTGATGATGCGCAGGCCCTTGTTGCGCAGCCAGCCCGCCTCCTGCGAGATGTCGATTCCCATCGACACGAGCTGCTTGGTGGCGCGCGGTGTCAGGCCGTCGCCGCACACCTTCTCGCGCGGGAACGCGGTCTTCTCCAGCAGCAGGACGTTCAGTCCCGACTTGGCCAGGTAGTACGCGGTCGTCGAACCGGCGGGCCCGGCGCCGACGACGATCACATCGGCGCTGCGCTCGGACAGGGCGGTGTCGGTCACGGTGGGCTCTCCCGTTTCGGCGAGTGTCGGTGTCGGCGACGGTCGTTATCGGCCGGGCGCTGCTCGGCCGAGAGCTGCCCGGCCGGTACCGAGTCTATGAGGCCCGGCGACGGGACACAGCGGGGCCCGCCTGAACCGCGGTTCGCGGCAGCGCGGCGCGTTGACGCGAGCGCGCGGTCCTACGCGGAGGGAGCCGTGGACGGAGCCGTCGCCCGGTGCAGGGCGACGATGCCCCCGGTGAGATTGCGCCAGGCCACCGCGTTCCAACCGGCCTCCTGGAGCCGGGTGGCGAGCCCCTTCTGATCGGGCCAGGCGCGGATGGACTCGGCGAGGTAGACGTACGCGTCGGGATTGCTGCTGACGGCCGTCGCGACCGGCGGCAGCGCCCGCATCAGGTACTCGGTGTAGACGGTCCTGAACGGCCGGTACGTGGGGTGGCTGAACTCACAGATGACCAGCCGTCCCCCGGGCTTGGCCACCCGCCGCATCTCGCGCAGCGCGGCGGCGGTGTCGTGGACGTTGCGCAGCGCGAAGGAGATGGTGACCGCGTCGAAGACGCCGTCCGCGAACGGCAGCCGGGTCGCGTCCCCCGCCGTCAGCGCCAGCTCCGGGTGCCGCTTCTTGCCCTCGCGCAGCATCCCGATCGAGAAGTCGCACGGCACGACGTCGGCCCCCGCGGCGGCGAAGCGCAGCGAGGACGTGCCCGTCCCCGCCCCCAGGTCCAGCACCCGCTCGCCCGGCCCCACCTCCAGGGCCTGCGCGACGGCCTTCCGCCACAGCCGCGTCTGGCCGAGCGACAGCACGTCGTTCGTCACGTCGTACTTGGCCGCCACGTCATCGAACATGGCGGCGACTTCGTGCGGTTGCTTGTCCAGCGATGCTCGCGTCACGCCCCCACCCTATTCGCATCGCGCGCCGCCAAGGCCGCTGCCCCGTCGGGGGACCTACGCGCGGCGGTGGACGAGGCGGCCGGCCAGGACGGTGGCGACGCAGGAGCCGTCGGTGGCGAGGACGGCGAGGTCGGCCCGGCCGCCGGGGGCGAGGCCGGGCGAGGTGGTGCCGGGCCAGAGCCGGAGCAGGCCGGTGCGGTCGACGGCGGAGCGGACGGCGGCGTCGGTGAGGTCGTCCACCACCCCGGTCACCCCCCGGGAGAGGAGCTCGTGGATGCCGCGCCGCACCGACTCGGCACGGTCGTGCGGCCGGTCGGGGTCCTGCGGGTCCTCGTGGTAGGTCTCTTCGAGGAAGACGCGCACGCCGTCGGCGACGAGTCCGGGGCCGATGGTGCCGCGCCAGCGCCGTACCCGGGCGTCCGGGTGCGCGGCGGCGACCTCGTCCATCGGCCCGACGGCGACGACCCGGCCGCCGTCGACGAGGACGGCGCCGTCCGGGACGGCCTCGCCGCCCGCGGTGAGCCGGAGCAGCGGGGCGACGTGAAGGGTCAGCATGGGTCCATGATCCAGCACGCCGGGCCTCCGGGGGCAGGCCGCCCCCGGTCGCCTCAGCGCGAGGCGTCCAGCAGCTTCAGCTCCGGGTGCGCCGTACCGCCCTCGATCGCCGTGGACGACAGGTGCGAGACGACGTGGTCGTTGACCGGGTCGTTCGCCGGGTCGTCGTGGATGACCAGGTGCTCGTACGTGGTGGCGCGCTGCGCCGGGACGCGGCCCGCGGACCGGATGAGGTGGATCAGCTCCATCCGGTTGGAGCGGTGCTTGGCGCCGGCCGACGACACCACGTTCTCCTCCAGCATCACCGAGCCGAGGTCGTCGGCGCCGTAGTGCAGCGAGAGCTGGCCGACCTCCTTGCCGGTGGTGAGCCAGGACCCCTGGATGTGCGCCACGTTGTCGAGGAAGAGCCGCGCGATGGCGATCATCCGCAGGTACTCGAAGAGGGTCGCCTGCGTCTGCCCCTTCAGGTGGTTGTTCTCCGGCTGGTAGGTGTACGGGATGAAGGCCCGGAAGCCGCCGGTACGGTCCTGCACGTCGCGGATCATCCGCAGGTGCTCGATCCGCTCGGCGTTGGTCTCACCGGTGCCCATCAGCATGGTGGAGGTGGACTCGACGCCCAGGTTGTGGGCGGTCTCCATGATCTCCAGCCAGCGCTCGCCGGACTCCTTCAGCGGCGCGATGGCCTTGCGCGGCCGGGCGGGCAGCAGCTCGGCCCCGGCGCCCGCGAAGGAGTCCAGGCCCGCCGCGTGGATCCGGCGGATCGCCTCCTCGGCGCTGACCCCGGAGATCCTCGCCATGTGCTCGACCTCGGACGCGCCGAGGGAGTGGATGACGAGCTGCGGGTACGCGGCCTTGATCGCGGAGAAGTGCTCCTCGTAGTACTCGACCCCGTAGTCCGGGTGGTGGCCGCCCTGGAACATGATCTGGGTGCCGCCCAGCTCCACGGTCTCCGCGCAGCGCCGCAGGATGTCGTCGAGCCCGCGCGACCAGCCCTTGTCGGTGTCCTTGGGGGCCGCGTAGAAGGCGCAGAACTTGCACGCCGTCACGCAGACGTTCGTGTAGTTGATGTTCCGCTCGATGATGTACGTCGCGATGTGCTCGGTGCCCGCGTACCGGCGGCGGCGTACGGCGTCGGCGGCCGAGCCCAGCGCGTGCAGGGGCGCCGAGCGGTAGAGGTCCAGCGCCTCCTCCGGCGTGATCCGGCCACCGGCGGCGGCACGGTCGAGGACGGCTGCGGTATCGCTCACCGGGAGGTCCTTTCGGAGGAGTGCGGACGTGGAGTGCGGACGGACCAGCCCAGCGTACGCCAGCGTCCCGGACGACCCACGGCCCCCACGGACGGGTGTGCCGGACGTACGGGGGTGCCGGACACGCGGGGCTTCCGAACGTACGGGTGCGCCGGACACGCGGGTGGGCCGGACGCGCGTGTGCGCCGCGGCGGATCATGTCGCCGCGGCGCACACGCCGGGTCTCGCGGGTCGTGCCGGACGGTCGGGGGGACCGTCAGCCGTTCAGACCCTTGGCGAGCTGCTCGTCCGCCTGCTGGAACGCGTCGGCCGCGCTCTCCAGGAACTTGCCCATGCCGTCCAGACCCTCGATGGTCTTGGTGGCACCGGTGTTGAACTCGCTGTAGGACTGGTCGAACTGCTTCGAGGAACGGTCCGTGACGTAGCCGCCGTTGACGAGATCCTGAACGAACTTGTGCAGCGTGTTCAGCTTCTCGGTGATCTCGTGCTGACCGGTGCGCAGCTTGGTGGCCGCATCCCGCATGTCCTGGTACGTAACGTTGACATTAGCCATAGCGGCTTACCTCTCGTCGAACGTGCCGCAGGGCCGACCCCCGTGGCTCCTGATCGCAGATTTGTCTGATGGTCTGCTGATGCCTCAACTTACAGGGGAGGACGTGAGGGGTGCAGCCCCTGGTTCCCGGTACCGAAACGTCGACGTGACGGCGTCGAAGATGTCGAAGAACGAGTCCGCCAGGTCGAGTACGGCACTGCTGCCCGCCACGAGCGCGACCTTGTCGGAGTGCCCCGGCAGCGGGATGAACGTCTGCATCAGCACGGTCCGCACCGTCCGCGAGTCGCCCGGCACGGTGACGTCCTCGATGCCGTACGTCCGCGCCGCCAGGCCCGTCTCCGGGATGTCGACGGTGGTCACCTTGCGCCACGGGTCGCCGTCCTTGGCCGCCTCCCGCGCGCGCAGCCCCGCCACGATCGACGCCGGGTCCGCCGCCAGCAGTTGACCCTCCGGCGTCCGCGCGCCGATCAGCGAGACCGTCACCGACGCGGTGAGCGGCAGCGCGCCGAAGTTCTGCGCCATGCAGCCGACGTACACCGCGCCGCTCTCGTACGCGTCCCGCGCCGCCTTGCGCAGGAACCGCGCCAGCACGTCGCGGTGTTCGGCCAGCGCCGGATTCTCCTTGACGCGCTGCGCGATGGTGCGGCGCACGCTCTCGTCGCGGGTCGCCGGGTGCAGGTCGAACTCCCACCACGTCATGGGCACCGTGAGGGAGAAGCCCTCCCGCTCGACGGGCATCACCCGTACGGGCCGCGGCTGTTCGCTGTCGTCGGCGTCCGCGCCGGGGGTCGTCACTTGCCGTCTCCCTTGGCGGACTTGGCGAGTTGGTCCGCGAGGTCCTTGTCCGCCTTCTTGATCTCGCGCACCGCGGTGTCGGCCATCTTCGACAGCCCCTCCAACTGGCTGTCGATCTCCTTGCGGCCGTCCTTCCAATTGTGCTCGAAGCTGTCGAGCGCCCCCGACACCTTGTCCGAGCCCAGCTTGGCCTCGTACGAGTTGAAGAGTTTCCGCGTCCCGTTCATGGTCGTCCGCACGGAGTCCAACGTCCGCGCGAAGTCCTCAAGTCCGGTCAGATCGACCGCGAGCCGATCCGGAGCCCCACCCATCCGATCCCCCTCCCCACGTCAGGTCGTCCGCTCCAACAATCCCACTGTTCCGCCGCCGGGCGGCGCGGCCGTGACCCGCAGCAGGTCGTCCTCGGGGTCGAGGACGAAGCCCGCCGACGTCAGCACGGCCGCGAGCGCCGGGCTCATGGCCTGCTCGATCTCTCCGAAGCGCTGCATCGTGCCCGCCGCCTCGTCCCGCGCCGCGACCGCCCGGTCCGCGGCCACGGCGAGGCTGGGGTGCGGGCGCCAGGACACGACGACGCCGGGGTCGTCGTCGTCCAGCGCGTCGATCTCCACCTGCGCCCCCCGCGCCACCAGCCGGTGCCCCCCGGCCGCGACCGGCAGCCCGGCCAGCTCCAACTCGTCCCGCACCTGCGCGGCGAGCCGCCGCATGGCCGCCATCGTCTGGTCACTGGGACCCCGCACGCCCACCCGCGAGTCAGTCGGCATCGCGGGGCCAGGCCGGGGAGTCGCGGGGCGGGGCGGGGCGGACGTGCCAGTGGGTGCGGTCCGCTTCCGGTTCCCAGTACGGCACATCGCCCTCGTAGTACAGGCCGTAGGCCCAGTGCTCGGGGTCCTCGTGGCCGAGGAGGTCGGGGCCTGTCGCCAGGTCCTGGCCGCCCCACGCCTGGTTGACGCGGGCCACCGCCTCGGCGCGCGACAGGCCGAACAGGTCGACCAGCTCGTCGGTGATGTCCCGCAGGGACTCCAGCGCCTCGGGAGACGTCGGCATGATGAACTCGTCCTCGGACACAGCGCCTCCCTCAGCGCACCAGTGAACGGGTGAACAGGTCGGCCGCCTTCGAGCCGAAGACGGCGATCTGATGCCCGTCGAAGACCCCCGCCGCGCCCTTCCGGAACGCCTTGAGGTTCAACAGCATGGGCCCTTCGACCAGTTCGTAATTGTGCATGGCCCCGCCCATACGGTTGTGCCGGATGAAGTTGGCCAGCTCGTCGCTCGTACCGTTGAAGACCTTACTTCTCAGGGCCTCCAGCTCACTCTTGGGCACCTTGAAGTGCACCACTTCGGGGACGTCGCCGGAGCGTCCGGCCAGGATGCGCGACCACTTCTGCGCCTGTTCGAGGTCGTTGGTGACATAGAAGCCGCCCTTGCCGAAGTCCATCGCACGGGTGCTGAACGTGGTGTCCACGCCGTTGGCGAGGATGCCTCGCAGACCGCCGCCCGTGGTGCCGTGGTAGAGGTCGACCAGGCACTTGCCCTTGAGGCCGCGGGGGTCGGACCAGTTCAGCGGATTGAGGACGTAGGCGTAGGGGTCGGTGCCCGCGTCCAGGCCCAGCGGGTCCGGGCTGAGATAGCGGGCCGTCTCGGGGTCGTAGTAGCGCTCGTAGTTGTAGTGGAGCCCGCTCTCCGCGTCGTAGTACTGCCCGGGGAAGCGCAGCGGGCAGTCCGCGGCGTCGTCACGGCCGCCGTCCCCGCCGCCCCACAGGGCCGGACCCGGCCGCCGCCACACCACGACACCGTAGAGATCGACCATCTCGGTCGGCGTGCCGATGAGGTCGGTGACGATGGCGTGGAAGCGCTCGTCGACCTCCCCCGGCGACAGCTCCGCGCTCCCGGCCGGCCGCTCGGAGTCCGTCGTCCGGACCGTCTGGGCGATCGGGACGTCGTCGTCACCGTAGTCCCAGGTCACGGTGGTCCCGCCGGAAGTCCGCTCCGCCAGACGGGTGCCGTCCCAGGTGAAGTCGGTGTGCCGGTCGGCGTCCCCGGCGTCCGACACGCGCGTCTTCGCGATCCGGCGGCCGAGCGGGTCGTAGCGGTACCGCCAGGTCTCGCCGTCCGGCGTCCGCAGTTCCGTGAGCCGGTCCGCCGCGTCCCATGAGTAGTGCCAGGTCCGCCGGCCGCCGGACAGCAGCCTGCGCACACGCTGGACGATCCGGCCCTGCGCGTCGTGGACGAAGGTGCTCCGCCCCACCGACCGGACCCGGGGCCCGGCGTCGTACGTGTGCGCCGCCTCGTCGTCCCGGCTCGCGCCGACCCTGGACGAGCCGAGAGCGCCGCGGGCGTCGTACGCGTACGACTCGCTCCAGTCGGCCCCCGTCACGGCGGTCACCCGTCGACGGCTGTCGAGCCCGAACCGCACCGCGGCGCCGTCGAAGTCCGTCACGCCTTCCAGATAACCGTCGATCGTGTGCTCGTACGTCCGGGTCGTCGGCCGGCCGTCGGCGCCGCGGGTGACGCTCAGCGCGGTGGCCCGCGCCTCGTCCCGCCAGTCCCAGGTCAGGGTCAGGTCCGCGCCGATCCGGCGGACCGACTCGCGACCGGCGGTGTCATAGCCAATGTCCACGGCCTGACCGCCGACCTCCCGGCGCGTCGGCCGGTTCCCCGCGCCGTAGGTCCAAGTGCTGACCGCCCCCGCGGGCGTACGGCGCCGCGTGCGTCGGCCCAGTGCGTCGAACCACGACCTGAGCTCGCGCCCGTTGACCCGTTCGGCCAGGACCCGTCCAGCCGGGTCGAGTTCGAAGGACACGTCCGCGGCGGGCCCGACGGCCCGGGTCATGCGGCCGAGCACGTCGTACTGGAACTCGGTACGTTCGGCGTCCGCCGTCTGCTCCACGACATTGCCCAGGACATCGCGCCGGAAGGCGATGGACTGTCCCGCCCCGTTGACCCGCTCCGTCAACTGCCCAGCTTCGTCGTAGCGGTAGGTGAGTGACCGCCCGGCGAAGTCCGTCTCGGCCGTCAACCGTCCGGCCGCGTCGTAGGTGTAACTCCACCGGTCGCCACCCGGATCGACGACGGAGGTGAGCCGCAGTTCGGAGTCGTACGTGAACTCGTAGCGGGAGCCGTCGGGTTCGGTACGTGCCGTGCACAGGTCGAAGTGCGTGTTCTCGTACCGGGTGACGCCACCGGTCGCCGACCGGTGCTCCGCCAGGCTGCCCTCGACGTCGTACGTCCACTCGTCCACGGCGCCGTCCGGTGTCACCCGCCGGGCCAGCCCTCCCTCCGGCGTCCACGCCAACCGCGTGACCGCGCCCGTCGCGTCGCGGCTGAGGGTCACCCGCCCGAACGCGTCCCGTTCGACCTCGGTCACCGCGCCGGTCCCGTCCGTCACGGTCAGCGGAAGTCCCGCCGCGTCGTTGACGACGGTCTGCTGCACCGTGCCCAGCCCGTCGATCACGGCTTCGAGCGCCCCGCGCGCGTCGTAGCGGAACCGCGTCGTCACACCCAGCGGGTCGGTGGCGGACACCTGGTTCCCGAACTCGTCGTACGTGAAGCGCGCCGTCGACCCGTCGGCGTGGGTGACCAGGACCGGCCGTCCGAACGCGCCGTATTCGACCTGCGTGGTGGCCCCGTCGGGGCGTGCGGTGAGGGTGACGTTCCCGGCCTCGTCGTAGCGGAACCGGGTGGTCCGGCCGAGTTCGTCGGTGCGGCTCAGCAGGCGTTCCCCGGCACCCGGCGCCGGGTCCCAGTCGAAGGAGGAGGTGTGGCCGAGCGGATCGGTGATGCCGGTCAGCTGGAACGCCTCGTTGAAACGGTATTCCGTCGCCTCGCCCAGCGAGTTGGTGGCGACCGTCCGGCCCTCCTGCGGCGCGTACGCGTAGGAGTAGTCGAGGATCCCCTCCGAGCCGTGGGCGCGGACGCAGCGCCCGCCGGCGTCGTACTCGTAGGTGTACGTGGTCTCCCGGCCGTCCCGCCAGCCGGTGACACGGCGCTGGTCGTCGTAATACAGCGAGAACGCGCCGCCGTTGGCGTCCACCGTCCGGTTCAGATTGCCGCGGTCGTCGTACCCGTACGTGACCAGGCTCGGCTCGCGCGTGTCGCTCAGCAGCCGCATCGCCGTGATCCGGCCGTCCCGTGTCTCCACGCCGACCCGGTAGCCGCCGGAGCTTTCCACGGTGAGCGGGACACCGCCCGGTGTGTAGGTGACGTCGACGGTGTTCCCGTTGCGGTCCACCGTGCGGCGCAGCAGCAGTTCCGCGGCTCCCTTGCGCGGGAAGAAGTGGTGCGTGGTCCCCGACTCCGGCAGGTGGACGGTCATCCCGTCGGCCGGGTCCCCGTTCCACCGCAGCGGCCAGAGCGGCCCCACCACCGGAAGAACGTCGGTGTCGGGCTGCGGGACCGGGTAATGGGTGACGGTCCCGTCCTCCTTGATGAACCGCACCCCCTCGTCGTCGAGGATCAGCCGCATGTCGAGCACCGACGACCAGGACGGGCCGAGCCAGCGACCGCCCCGGAAGGTCGACCGGTGGTGCCGTTCCACCACGACCGGCAGAATCCCCGGCAGCCTGAAGTCCGTTGCCGACATGACCACTTGACCGGTGGCCACGTCCACGGGGTCGCCGCACGTGATGAGCTTCTGGAACTCGCGGCCCATCTCCCGCAGACCGGTCACGCCCTTGCGGACGCTGTTCGCGATGTTCTCCAGCGCCCGACCCGACTTCAGCAGCGCCGGGAGTTCACGGGCCATCTTCAACAGGCCGCCGGCGGTGGTGAGGCCCTTGAACATCGGGATGCAGTCCAGGGCCGCGAACAGGACGTCCCAGAGGCTGGCCTGGCCTTTGAGGTATTTCATGACGGTGTCGGCCAGGACCAGGACGGCGGCGGCCAGGACCAGCCAGGCCAGGGGGCCGCCGATGATCAGCACGACGATGCCCAGGACCGCGACGATGACCTTGCAGACCGCGATGATGTCGTCCCAGTGGTCCGCGACCCAGTCGACCGCCTTCTCCCACCAGTGCTTGTTCCTGATCCCCGCGTCCGACGCCTCATGCAGCGCGTGCTGCGCCGTCGAGGCGGCATCGTCCCGCAACTGGGCCGCGTCGGCGGCCAGCTGCTTGGCCGCGTCCAGCTTCGCCTGCGCGCTGTGGACAGCCGTCGAGGCGGTGGTGTGGGCGCTCTGAGCGTCCGTGGCATTACGGGCCGCAGCCCGGACCTCATCCGCCGACGGCGGCGGCACGTCCGGCTTCGGGTCCTCCTGGTAGGACTTCGACTTGTCCTGCGCCCGCTTCACCCACGCATCGGCGTTCGTGAGCTGCGACTTGGCGGTGTCCAGTTCCTGGCGGGCGGTGCGCCCCTGCGCCAGCGCCCGGTCCGCGTCCCCCTGCGCGGTCTCCAGCTTCGGCCAGTAATCATCCAGAGCACCCGACGCCAGACGGTAGGACCGCTCCAGCTTGTCCAGCTCACCCGGCAGATCCCCGAACTGCCGCCGGTACGCGTCCCCCGACAGCCCCGCCCACTCCTGGACGACGGTGTCACCGCTCAGACCCCGCACCGACCGCAGCGCCGAGGCGACATCATCAGCGAAATCCCCCAGCTTCCGCGCGAGTTCCTTCACCTCGAACGGATCACCCGGCACCGGATCCCGGTCCAGATCCAGCACATCCCAATCCGTCGGACGAGCCATCGCCAGACACCCCCGCCCCCGTACGACAACCTCGACTCAACGCATCATGCCCACTGGGACGGTGCGCGCAAGGGGGCCGGTTCCCGGGGGCCCGGGGAGCGGGGTCAGATGAGGTCGACCTTGGCGCTGGGCGGGAAGCCGACGCGGCGGGCGAATTCGGCGATGCCGGTGAGCTGGTCGCGGCCGAGGGAGAAGTCGAGGGTGGTGAAGTAGCGGCGGAGCAGGTCCTGGTCGAAGGACTCCCAGCGGGCGGCCTGTTCCGCGACCTTCTCGACCTCTTCGAGGGAGAGGTCGCGGGAGGCGAGGAAGGCGCGGTGGACGTCGCGGACGGTGTCGGGGCGCGCGGTGAAGTAGTCGCGGCGGGCGGCCCAGATGGCGAAGACGAAGGGCAGTCCCGTCCAGTCCTTCCACATCTGGCCGAGGTCGTGGACCTCAAGGCCGAGGCGGGGCGCGTCGTGGAGGGAGGCGCGCAGGGCGGCGTCGCCGATGAGGACGGCGGCCTGGGCCTCCTGCATCATCAGCGAGAGGTCGGGCGGGCAGCGGTAGTAGTCGGGCGTGACGCCGTACCGCTCGGTGAGCAGGAGTTCGGCGAGGCGGACCGAGGTGCGGCTGGTGGAGCCGAGGGCGACGCGCTGGCCGTCGAGGCGGTCGAGCGGGAGCTGGCTGACGATCACGCAGGACATGACGGGGCCGTCGCAGCCGACCGCGATGTCCGGGAGGGCGACGAGCTGGTCGGCGTGCTTCAGGTACTCCATGAGGGTGACCGGGCCGATGTCGAGGTCGCCCTCGACGAGCTGGGCGCTCAGCTTCTCCGGGGTGTCCTTGGTCAGCTCCAGGTCGAGCAGCGCGCCCGTTCTGGCCAGGCCCCAGTAGAGGGGGACGCAGTTGAGGAACTGGATGTGGCCGACCCGGGGGCGGGTCCGGCCGCTTTCGGCGTCACGCTCAGAAGTGTCCACCTGTCGGACGCTACTCCTGGGTCGGGGCCGTACCGCGCCGGGGGGCTTCGGGGTGTCCTCGCGGTGACGGTCGCGGGACGCCCGCGCCGACCGCCGTGAGACGGTCGACGAACCGTCCCGCGCCGACCGCCCCGAGACGGTCGACGAACCGCCGTGGGACCGCCGTACGGCCCGCCCTCGGCCCTCCCCCGGCACCCCCTCCGCGACCCCTTCCACGGGCTCGAAAAGACCGATCTTGAGACCCTTCCCCGGCCTCGACCCTGCGTGCTACGCTCATCGCAAGTTGCAGTTTGGTTTCCCTTGCAGTACAGAGCCTGCGGAGCATGTAACCCGCAGGCTTTTGTAGTTTTCAGACTTCGCAGTTGCAGGTTCTGGAGCAGGGCAACCCTTTGGGCCCAAGGAGGGCTTTATGGCTACCGGAACCGTGAAGTGGTTCAACGCTGAAAAGGGCTTCGGCTTCATCGCCCAGGACGGCGGCGGCCCGGATGTCTTCGTTCACTACTCCGCGATCAACGCCTCCGGCTTCCGCTCCCTCGAGGAGAACCAGCCGGTGACTTTCGACGTCACGCAGGGCCCGAAGGGTCCTCAGGCGGAGAACGTCACCCCCAGCTAGTCCTTGGACTAGCTCAAGGGTAGAGATCACATCGCCCGAACCTGCAGTACCAAGGGGCCCCGCACTTCCGTGCGGGGCCCCTGCCTTTTACGGGTCAGCGAGGCCGCTTCCGGTACAGCTCCTCGATCTCCTCCGCGAAGTCCCGCGCCACCTTTGAACGCCTCAACTTCATCGACGGCGTGAGATGTCCGCCCTCTTCGGTGAATTCCACCGGAAGCACCCGGAATTTCCGGATCGACTCGGCTTGTGACACCGAGGAGTTCGCGTCGTCCACCGCCTTCTGGAGTTCCGCCAGCAGCTCCGGATCGTCGACGAGCTGGGCGGGCCGCAGCCCCTCCTTGTGGTGCATCCGCTGCCAGTGCCCGAGGCCGTCCGCCTCCAGGGTCAGCAGCGCCGCCACGAAGGACCGGTTGTCGCCGACGACCATGCACTGGCCGACCAGCGGATGCGCCCGCAGCCGGTCCTCCAGCGGCGCCGGGGCGACGTTCTTGCCGCCCGCCGTGATGAGGATCTCCTTCTTCCGGCCGGTGATCGTCAGATAACCGGCCTCGTCCAGCGCCCCGATGTCCCCGGTCGGGAACCAGCCGCCCCCGGAATCCTGTCCGGGAGGTGCCACGGCCGCCCCCGGTACGCCGCCGGGCGCGTTCCAGTACCCGGCGAAGATCTGGCCGCCGCGCAGCAGCACCTCGCCGTCCGGCGCGATCCGTACCGCCGTGCCGGGCAGCGGCCAGCCGACCGTGCCGAGCCGGGGGCGCAACGGCGGGGTCACGGTGGCCGCCGCGGTCGTCTCCGTCAGGCCGTACCCCTCGAAGACCATCACGCCCGCGCCCGCGTAGAAGGCGGCGAGCCGCTTGCCCAGCGGTGATCCGCCGCAGATCGCGTACCGCACCTTGCCGCCGAGCGCGGCGCGTATCCGCCGGTAGACCAGCGGGTCGTACAGCGCGTGCGCCAGCCGCAGTCCGAGCGAGGGGCCGCCGCCCGCACCGGCCTGCCGGGCGACGACGGCCTCCCCGTACCGCTGCGCGATCCCGGCGGCCCGGTCGAAGGACGCCGCCCGGCCGATCTTCTCCGCGGTGGCGCGGCCGGTGTTGTAGACCTTCTCCAGGACGTACGGGATCGCCAGCAGGAACGTCGGACGGAACCCGGCCAGGTCGGCGAGCAGGTCCTCGGTCGCGATGCTCGGCGCGTGCCCGAGGCGTACCCGGGCGCGCAGGCAGCCGATCGCGACCATCCGCCCGAAGACGTGCGAGAGCGGCAGGAACAGCAGCGTCGAGGCGGGCTCCTCGCTCACCGAGGTGAACACCGGGTGCAGCAGCTCGATCGCGTTGTCGACCTCGGCGAAGAAGTTGCCGTGCGTCAGGACGCAGCCCTTCGGGCGGCCGGTGGTGCCCGAGGTGTAGATCAGCGTCGCCACCGACCCGGGCGTCAGGGTCGCCCGCCGCCCTTCCACCAGCGCGTCCGGCAGCGTCCGGCCCTCCGCCGTGAGCTGCGCCAGGCCGCCCGCGTCGAGCTGCCACAGATGCAGCAGGTCCGGCAGCCCGCGCCGCTCCCCGCTCACCAGGCGGCTCTGCTCCACGTTCTCCACGACGCACGCCGCCGCGCCCGAGTCCGCCAGGATCCACGCCGTCTGGGACGCGGACGACGTCGGGTAGATCGGCACCGTGATCAGGCCCGCCGCCCAGGCCGCGAAGTCCGTCAGCGTCCACTCGTACGTCGTCCGCGCCATGATCGCCAGCCGGTCGCCCGGCTTCAGCCCCGCCGCGATCAGGCCCTTCGCGACGGACACCACCTGGTCCCTGAACTCCCGTGCCGTGACGTCGTGCCACTGGGCCCGGACGTCCTTCCTGCTCAGCACGGGGTCGTTCGGGGCCTCCGCCGCGTTCGTGAACGGGATGTCGGCCAGGCTTCCCTTCTGCGGCGGCGGTACGAGGGGCGGGACCCCGGCCTGGACGACTCGGTCGCCGTCCTTGAGGGTTTCGGGTTCCCCGCTGGTACGTGTCGGCATGCTGCGGCTCCAGACGTGGTGAGGGTTTCCCCCTGCCGGGGGGGTGAGCAAGGCGCTGTGCCGGCGGAACCGTCTTTCGTCAGCGGACCGCGGGTCAGGGGCGCTCCAGGACGGCCGTCACGCCCTGGCCGCCGGCGGCGCAGACGGAGATGAGGCCGCGGCCCGTCCCCCCGCGCTCCGCGAGGAGCCCGGCGAGGGTGGCGACGATCCGGGTGCCGGTGGCGGCGAAGGGGTGCCCGGTGGCGAGGGAGGACCCGGCGACGTTGAGGCGGGCGCGGTCGACCGCGCCGAGGGGGCCGTCGAGTCCGAGCCGCTCCGCGCAGTAGTCCTTGTCCTCCCATGCGGCGAGCGTGGCGAGGACCTGGGAGGCGAACGCCTCGTGGATCTCGTAGAAGTCGAAGTCGGCGAGGCCGAGCCCGGCGCGGGCGAGCATGCGGGGCACGGCGTAGGCGGGGGCCATCAGCAGCCCCTCCTCGCCGCCCACGTAATCGACGGCCGCGGTCTCGTACGCGGTGAGGTAGGCGAGCGGTTCGAACCCGCGCTCGCGCGCCCACTCCTCGGAGGCGAGCAGGACGACGGCCGCGCCGTCGGTGAGGGGCGTGGAGTTGCCCGCGGTCATGGTGCCGTCCGGGCCGCCGTACACCGGGCGGAGCCCGGCCAGTTTCTCGACGGTGGAGTCGGGCCTGAGGTTCTGGTCGCGGTCCAGGCCGCGGTACGGGGTGACGTACGGGTCGAGGAAGCCGCGGTCGTACGCGGCGGCGAGGTTGCGGTGGCTGGCGGCGGCCAGTTCGTCCTGCGCCTGGCGGGTGATGCCCCAGCGCTCGGCGGTGAGCGCGGCGTGCTCGCCCATGGACAGGCCGGTGCGGGGTTCGGCGTTGCGCGGGACGTCGGGCGCGAGGTGCCGGGGCCGTACGGCGGTCAGCGCGCGGGCCCTGGCGCCGGCGGACTTGGCGCGGCGGGCGGCGAGCAGGATGCGGCGCAGGTCGTCGTTGACGCCGAGCGGCGCGTCGCTGGTGGTGTCGGCGCCGCCCGCGATGCCGGAGTCGACGACGCCGAGGGCGATCTTGGCCGCGACCGCGAAGACGGCCTGGAGGCCGGTGCCGCACGCCTGCTGGATGTCGTACGCGGGGGTCGTCGGGTCGAGGACGCTGCCGAGCACGGTCTCGCGCGCGAGGTTGAAGTCGCGGCTGTGCTTGAGGACGGCGCCCGCGGCGAACTCGCCGACGCGTTCGCCGCGCAGGCCGGTGCGGTCGGCGAGGCCGTCGAGGGCGGCCGTGAGCATGTCCTGGTTGGAGGCGGTGGCGTACGGGCCGTCTGAGCGCGCGAAGGGGACGCGGTTGCCCGCGACGACGGCGACACGGCGGAGGGTCTGCATGCGATCTCCCAGGGCTCCCCGAGGGCGGCTCGGGGCTCTTTGCCGAAGCCCCGGGCTCCTTGCCGGAACCCAGGGCTCTGTGCTGGACCTCAGAACTCTGTGCTGGACCTCAGAACTCTGTGCTGGACCTCAGAACTCTTTGCTGGAACGGTGACTCACCAGTAGCCTTACCGCCGGTAAACTTACTCCAGAGTAAGGAGAAGGCCAATGGCCGATCGCTACCTTCGTCTGACCGGCACGGCCCCCGGCCGCTTCCTCACCCGCCGCCTCGGCCTGCCCCAGCCGACCCCGCTGCTGCGCTGGTCCGCCGAGCACCCCCGACTCGACGGTCCCGTGCTGCGGTTGACGGCGGGCGAGGCCGTACCCGCTCCGGCTCCCGCGTCCGCCGCTCCGTACGCCGCCGTCGTCCTCGACGCCACCGGGATCGCCGAACCGGCCGGGCTCGGCGCCGTGCACGCCGCCCTGCACCCGCTCGTACGGTCGCTCGCCGCCTGCGGTCGGATCGTCGTACTCGGCGCGCGTATCGACCCCGCCGACCCGCACCAGGCCGCCGCCCAGCAGGCACTCGAAGGCTTCACCCGCTCCCTCGGCAAGGAGGTCGGCCGGGGCAGGACCGTACAGCTCGTACGACTGGCGCCCGGTGCCGACGCCGAGGCCGCGCTGGGGTTCCTGCTGTCGCCGAAGTCGGCGTACGTCAGCGGGCAGGTCATCGAGGTCGGCCCGGCGCTGTCCGGGACGCAGGCCGCCGCGCGCGAGGGCGCCCGCGTCGCGCTCGTCACCGGCGCGGCCCGCGGCATCGGGGAACAGGTCGCCGCGACGCTGGCCAGGGACGGCGCGCACGTCGTCTGCCTCGACGTGCCGCAGGCCGCGGACGCGCTGGCCGCCGTCGCCGCCCGGCTCGGCGGCAGCGCGCTGCCGCTGGACATCACGGCGCCGGACGCGGGCGAACGGATCGCCGCCGCGGCCCCCGACGGCCTCGACCTACTCGTCCACAACGCGGGCATCACCCGTGACCGCAAGCTCGCCAACATGGCCGCCGACCGCTGGGACCCGGTCCTGGACGTCAACCTCGGCAGCGTGCTGCGCACCACCGACCACCTGCTGAAGTCCGGCGCCCTCAACGCCCACGGCCGGATCGTGGCCACCGCCTCCATCAGCGGCATCGCGGGCAACGCGGGCCAGACCAACTACGCCGCGTCCAAGGCGGGCGTCATCGGCTTCGTCCGCGCCCTGGCCGCCGTCCCCGAGGTGCGCGAGCGCGGCATCACCGTCAACGCCGTCGCCCCCGGCTTCATCGAGACGCGGATGACCGCCGCCGTTCCCCTCGTCATCCGCGAGGCGGGCCGCCGGATGAACTCCCTCGGCCAGGGCGGCCTCCCCGTGGACGTCGCCGAGACCGTCGCCTGGCTCTCGGCCGCGGCCTCCGGGGGGATCACCGGGCAGGTCGTCCGCGTCTGCGGACAGTCCCTGCTGGGGGCCTGACCATGGCCCTCATGCTGACTCTCGGCCGGGGCGTGGTGACCGGCATCGGCAAACGGCCCTCCGCGACCGCCCCCGTGCCGCCGGTACGGCTCACCGCGCCTGCCGTACGCATCGACCCGGCGCGGCTCGCCGCCTACGCCTCGGTCTGCGGCTTCCCCGCCTCCGGCGCGGGCCCGCTCCCGCTCACGTACCCGCACGTCCTCGGCTTTCCGCTGGCCGCGCGGATCATGGCCTCCCGCGCCTTTCCGCTGCCGATGCTGGGCCTCGTCCACACCTCGATCTCGCTGGTCTCCCGCGCGCCGCTGACCGCCGCCGACCGGCCCGACATCACGGCCTACGCGACCGGGCTGCGCGGGCACCGGCGGGGTACGGAGGTGGAGCTGGTGACGGAGGCGCGGGTGGACGGGGAGGTGGTGTGGGAGGACCGCAGCACGTATCTGGCCCGGCATGGGGGCGGGGCGGGGGGCGGTTCGGCTTCTGGGGGTGTCGGCGGGGGCGGGGGCGGCGACCGGGCGCCGTTGCCCGTGGTGGGCGAGTGGCGGTTGGCCGCCGATCTCGGGCGGCGGCATGCCAGGGTGTCGCGGGACTACAACCCGATTCACCTTTATCCGGTGACGGCGCGGATGCTGGGGTTTCCGCGGGCTATCGCGCATGGCATGTGGACGGTTGCGCGGTGTGCTGCCGAGGTTCCGGAGGCGGAGGGGCTTGAGGCCGTCTTTCACGCGCCGGTGCTCTTGCCTGGGACTGTCACGTACGGGGCTGCCGGCGGGGCCTTCGAGGTCCGCTCGCCCGGGCGTCTCCATCTCACGGGGGTCGTCTCCGGCCCGTAGGTTCGTTGTCTTGCCTTGCCCGCCCGTGCGGGGCGGCCAAGACAAGACAAAGCCCTACGGGCCGGGAACCCAACGCCGCCCAGCCATGAGGTTGGACAGCCCGGCCCACGCGAAATTCATCAGCGTGGCAGCGGACTCCTTGCCCGAGGCGCCCCCCCGGTGCGCCGCCCCCCACCCCGCCAACGACTCGGCCGCGCCGACCAGCGCGTGCGCCAGACCCGCGACCTCCCGGTCGGCAAGAGCCTCGTCACAGGACGCCCCACCGTCCCGCGCCGCGGCAGCGATCAGCTCGGTGACGAAGGCGACGATCTCCGCCCGCATCACGGCCACTTCGGCCGCGAAGGGCTCCCCGACCGTACGGGCCTGGCTGTAGAGCACGGTCCAGCCGTCCGGATGGGCCTCGGTGTGCTCGAAGAAGCCGAGCAGCCCGCTCCAGAGCTGCCGGTCGGCCGCGGCGCCGGGCTCCACGGCGGCGCGCACGGCCGCCTTCAGCGCCTCGGCCTCGCGGCGGATGCAGGCCGTGAAGAGGTCGTCCTTGGAGTTGAGGTAGAGGTACACGAGCGGCTTGCTGACCCCGGCCGCCTCGGCGATCTCGTCCATGGACGCGGCGCGGTACCCGCGCCGCGCGAAGGTCGCCACCGCCGCGTCCAGCATCTGCTGCTCGCGTACGGCTCGCGGCACCCTCTTGCCCCGCACAGCCACCGGCCCCACCTCTCCCCTTGCGACTCCCCCCGGGGGGACACCCCGAGGGCCACCCCGGGGCAAGCCTAAGGGGCAGGCGTCAGGCGGTGTGCGGCTCGGCGTCGCGCGCGGTCTCGCGGGCGGAGTCACGCGCGGCGTCGTCCGCCTCGTCCTCCATGGTGATGTTCGCGGCGAGGTTCAGCCGCGTGCGCTCCACCCGGTCGGACACCTGACGGGCCGCCTGCTCGCGGGCTCCGCGCAGGAGCACCCAGCTCAGGGGCGCCGACACGATCAGCGCGAGCAGGACCACCCACAGGTAGTTCGAGTCCCCCAGCCCCGCTGGCAGGACATGCAGCCGGACCAGCCCCCAGATGACGCCGAAGGAGGCGACGATGAGGCCGAAGCGCAGTGCGGTGTAACGGAACATGCCTTCAGTGAAGCACGCCGCCTCCGCGCCGGAGGAAGAGGGTGTGCGACCCGGAGCACCGGCCGCCCCTCGGAGCGTCGCGCCGACGTCACAGCGTCAGGAGCATCACGATGTCGTCGCGGTCGTCACCGGGGGCGACCCGGATGGCGGCCGGAATGCGGCCGACCTCCTTGTAGCCGCAGGCGGCGTAGAAGAGGTCGACGCCGGTGCCGCCGCGGCAGGTGAGGCGGACGGCCTCGATGCCGTGGAAGCCGCGGGCCGCTTCCTCGACGGCGGCCATGAGCGTACGGCCGTGGCCGCGGCCCTGGTGGGAGGGGTGGACCATGAGCGTGTAGAGCCAGATCCAGTGCGTCATGAGCCGGTGGCTGTTGTACGCGAGGAAGGCGGTGGCGGCGACGCGCCCGTCCTCGTCGCGGCCGACGAGCAGGCGGCGTTCGCCGGAGCGGACGGCGGCCAGCGACCGGTCCATGTCGGGACGGACGTCGTCCGGGGTGACGGGAGGCACGAAACCGACGGCACCCCCCGCGTTGGACACATCGGTCCACAGGGCGAGGATGCCGTCGGTCAGTTCGTCGTCAATGAGCGGATCAAGCTCGCAGGTAAGACCCATAAGGGCAGCTTACCCATTACCCACACGGAACGCTGTCACCGGCGTCACACCCGCATCGGCTGCGGCGACTCCCGGCGCGACTCGTCGGGGCCCGGGTACTCCCGGATGATCTCGTAGCGGGTGTTCCGCTCGACCGGCCGGAACCCCGCGTCGCGGATGAGGTCCAGGATGTCGTCCCGCGTGAGCTTGTTGGGCGTGCCGTAGTCGTCGGCGTCGTGCGTGATCTTGTACTCGACGACCGAGCCGTCCATGTCGTCCGCGCCGTGGTTGAGGGCGAGCTGCGCGGTGGACAGGCCGTGCATGACCCAGAAGACCTTGACGTGCGGCACGTTGTCGAAGAGCAGCCGGGAGACCGCGAAGGTCTTGAGCGCTTCCGCGCCGGAGGCCATCGTCGTACGGGCCTGGAGGGTGTTGCGGACCTTGCCGTCCTTCATGTCCACGAAGTCGTGCTGGTAGCGCAGCGGGATGAAGACCTGGAAGCCGCCGGTCTCGTCCTGGAGTTCACGCAGCCGCAGGACGTGGTCGACGCGGTGCTTCGGCTCCTCGATGTGGCCGTAGAGCATGGTCGAGGGGGTCTTGAGGCCCTTGGAGTGCGCCAGGCGGTGGATCCGGGACCAGTCCTCCCAGTGGGTGCGGTGGTCCACGATGTGCTGCCTGATCTCCCAGTCGAAGATCTCGGCGCCGCCGCCGGTCAGCGACTCCAGGCCCGCGTCGATGAGCTCGTCCAGGATGTCGGAGGCCGACATGCCGGAGATCGTCTCGAAGTGGTGGATCTCCGTGGCGGTGAACGCCTTGAGCGACACCTGCGGCAGCGCTTCCTTGAGCGCCTTCAGCGAGCGCGGGTAGTAGCGCCACGGCAGCGACGGGTGCAGGCCGTTGACGATGTGCAGCTCGGTGAGGTTGTCGCCCTCCATCGCCTTGGCGAGCTTGACCGCCTCCTCGATCCGCATCGTGTACGCGTCCTTCTCCCCCGGCTTGCGCTGGAAGGAGCAGTACGCGCACGACGCGGTGCACACGTTCGTCATGTTGAGGTGCCGGTTGACGTTGAAGTGGACGACGTCACCGTTCTTCCGCGTGCGCACGTGGTGGGCGAGGCCGCCCAGCCACGCGAGGTCGTCGGACGCGTAGAGCGCGATGCCGTCCTCGCGGGTCAGCCGCTCACCGGCGTAGACCTTCTCCTCCAGCTCGCGCTTGAGCCCAGCGTCCATCTGCTCCTCCTACCAAGTCGACCTCACCGAGGCTACTCCCCCGGCCATCGGCCGGGAGGCACCCCCGTTCACGCCTCTTCGGGAAGCGCCCCGACGCGGTTCTCCCACTTGGTGGACAGCACGATCGTGGTACGCGTCCTGGCCACGCCCTTGGTGCCGGACAGCCGCCGGATGGTGCGCTCCAGGCCGTCGACGTCGCCGACCCTGACCTTGAGCATGTACGAGTCGTCGCCCGCGATGAACCAGCAGTCCTCGATCTCGTCCAGGTCGCGCAGCCGGGTGGCGACCTCTTCGTGGTCGGCGGCGTCACTCAACTGGAGGCCGACGAGCGCGGTCACGCCGAGGCCGAGCGCGGTGGGCGCGACGGTGGCGCGGTAGCCGGTGATCACCCCGGCCTGTTCGAGGCGGTTGATGCGGTCGGTGACGCTCGGACCGGAGAGACCCACGAGTCGGCCCAGCTCCGCGTACGACGCCCGGCCGTTCTCGCGCAACGCCTGGATGAGCTGCCTGTCCACCGCGTCCATCAGAATGGACCCTCCCGTTCGTGCCGCGACTGCGCTGTCCGGACAAGAATCTAAGGCATCAACGGGTGTGCGCCCTGCGCATCTGCTCTTCCGATGCCCGAATCACCCAGGTCCGGACCATCCGGCCCGCAGGAATCGCGCGCCGCGCGGCTCAGCCGCCCGATCCCTCGCTCAGGCCCCCGCCCAGCTCGCCGCGCCAGCGGCGGTACAGCTTGTGCGGCACCCCCGCCACGTCCAGCGCCCGCCCCGCCACGAAGTCCACCAGGTCCTGGATGTGCGTGGCGCCCGCGTAGAAGGCGGGCGAGGCCGGGAGCACCACGGCGCCCGCGTCGTCCAGCGCCACCAGGTGACGGAGCGTCTGGCCGCCGAGCGGCGTCTCGCGGACGGCGACCACCAGCGGGCGGCGCTCCTTGAGCGTGACGCTCGCCGCGCGCTGGAGCAGGTCCTTGGACAGGCCGAGCGCCACCCCGGCCACGCACGCGGTGCTCGCGGGCACGATCAGCATCCCCTTGGCCGGGTACGAGCCGGAGGAGGGACCGGCCGCCAGGTCGCCCGCGGGCCAGTACCGTACGGCCGACAGGTCCGCGAGGCCGGTGTCGCGGGTGATGTCGGTGGTGCCGTCGGCGCCGCGGGCCAGCCAGCGGGCCAGGTCCTCGCGCCAGTGCGCGTCCCTGAACGGCTCGCCGGTCTCGTCCAGCAGCGTCAGCCGGGCGGCCCGGCTGACCACCAGGTCCACCGCCTCGCCCGCCGACAGCAGCGCGCGCAGCACGGCCGCGGCGTACGGCGTCCCGGAGGCCCCGGACACGCCCACCACCCACGGCCTGCGCTCGGTGTCGTCCATACGGTCGACCCTAACGACCCCGCGATCGACCCGCGCGAGCGGGAACCCGGGAGGCGTGCGCGGACGTTGTGCACACGGGAGAGCACTGGACCTGAGGGGGGCTTCGGTGACGTACGGACAGACCGCGGGACGATCAGCCGGTACGGGAGGGCGCGCCGACTCGCTGCTCGCACCGCTGCGCGCGGGCGGCCGGGTGACGGCCGCCGGCGTCCTCATGCTGGGCTGGGTCGGGCTGCTGTGGGTGATCGAGGCGGTCGACGTGATCGCCGGGCACCGTCTCGACTCGCTCGGCATCGTGCCCCGCAAGCCCGCCGAGCTGATCGACGTCGTCCCGTCCGCCTTCATCCACTTCGGCTTCGGGCACGTGGCCTCCAACAGCCTGCCGCTGCTCGTCCTGGGCTTCATCGCCGCGCTGCGCGGCATCGGCCGCTATCTGGCCGTCGCCTTCACCGTCATCGTGATCGGCGGCCTCGGCGTGTGGCTGATAGCCCCGGCACACACCAACACCGCGGGCGCCTCCGGGCTGGTCTTCGGGCTGTTCAGCTATCTGCTGGTGCGCGGCTTCGTGGACCGCAGGGCGCTGGACATCGTGGTCGGCGTCGTCGTCGGCGCGGTCTACGGCTCGATCCTGTGGGGGGTGCTGCCGACCGCGAGCGGAGTCTCCTGGCAGGGGCACCTGTTCGGGCTGATCGGCGGCGTGGTGGCCGCGTTCCTGTTCCGCGAACGGACGGTGGCCGTCACGGCGTGACGGCCACGGCACGACGGCCGCGTCGGGACGGGACGGTGTCACGCCGTCAGTCCGCGTCACCGGGTCACCGCTACACCGGGTCACCGCTACACCGGGTCACCGCGACACCCGCGACCCCGTGACCGTGATCACGCGCTGAAGTGCGCCGATCCCCCGCCAACAGCCCTGTGCCGGGCGGAAACTCCCGCGAGTCACAGCCCCCGCACAGTTATCCTTCTAGTCATACTTTCTTCCGTCACGTCCAAGGAGTCCGTCATCATCACCATGCGCAAGGGCCTTGCCGCCGCCGGAGTCGTGGCCATGATCGCCGCCGGTTCCGCAGCCTGCGGGACGGCCGCGGCCTCCAGCCCGGACACGAAGGTCAAGAACGCTTTCGAGAAGCTCAACGGCGAGAAGTCGCTGACCCTCGGGGTGCGCTTCGACGCCTCGGCGGACCAGATCTACACCGCGCTCCAGGGTGAGGAGGACTTCACCAAGGAGACGGCCAAGACGCTGGCCGACCTGCGGGTCGCGGTCGCCCTCAGCGCCGACAAGGCGTTCAAGGACCTCAAGGACGGCGACAAGAGCTCCTTCGCCTTCCAGCTCGGCGCCGACGGCTCCGGCAAGAAGAGCCTGGTCGACGTCCGGGCCGTGAACGACAAGGTGTACCTGCGCCTGGACCTCAAGGGCTTCGAGACGCTGATCGGCTCCTCCAGCAAGGACGCGGCGCAGCTCAACGAATTCCTCGGCATGGCCGACGAACTGCCCGCCTCGCTCGCCTCGGTGAAGTCCGCCCTCAAGGGCGACTGGATCAGCCTGGACCTGAAGTCCTTCGAGTCCTTCGCCAAGTCCATGTCCAAGGACGGCGACTCGCCGCTCGGCGCGCTCCCCGACACCAGCAAGGGCCTGGACGCCAAGACGCAGCAGCAGGTCGTGGACGCGCTGCGCAAGGCGCTGGTGAACAATGCCAAGTTCAAGGAGCTGGGCAACCACGACGGCGCCGACCACGTCGAGGTCACCGTGCCCGCGCGGCAGGTCGCCAAGGAGCTGGAAGGCAGCCTCGGTTCGCTGACCAAGCAGATCCCCGACTTCAAGCCGTCGGACCTGGAGAAGGTGCCGAACAAGACGGTGGCCGTGGACGTCGCCGTCAAGGGCGGCAAGCTCGCCGGGATCAGCCTGGACGTCGCCCAGTTCGACACCAAGGCCAAGGGCAAGCTGCCCCTGGTGGTCGACGTCAACGGCGGCGCCGACCCGGTCGGCGCCCCCTCCGGCGCCAAGGTCCTCAACCCGCAGGACCTGATGGGCCTGTTCATGTTCGCCTTCGGCCACGACGACGACAGCTCGGCGGACGACTCCGGCCTGGAGTCGTAAGCACCCGCGCGGGGCCGTACGACCTACGGCCCCGCGCATCGCCTCGCGTGCGCGGCCCGGTCACCAGGACGGCGGTTCTACAGACCGAGGCCGCGCACGCTCAGGTCGAGCAGCGCGCACACGAAGAGCGCGATTCCGATGAAACCGTTCACCTGGAAGAACGCCCGGTTGAGGCGGCTCAGGTCGTGCGGCCGGACGATCGAGTGCTCGTAGAGGAACGCCGCGCCGACGACCGCCAGGCCGATCCACCAGAAGACGCCCGCGTGGGTGGCGAGTCCGTACCAGACCAGCAGGCCCGTGGTCACGGCGTGGCAGACGCGCGCGCCGTACAGCGCGGCCGGGATGCCGAAGCGGGCGGGGACGGACTTCACGCCCTCGGCGCGGTCGGCCGCCACGTCCTGGCAGCCGAAGATCAGGTCGAAGCCGCCGATCCAGACGCCCACCGCGAGCCCCAGGATCACCGCGTCCCACGACCATGCGCCGGTCACCGCGAGCCAGGCGCCGATCGGGCCCATCGCCTGCGCGACGCCCAGGATGGCGTGCGGGAAGTTGGTGAACCGTTTCCCGTACGGGTAGACCACCATCGGCACCACCGCGATCGGCGCGAGCGCCAGGCACAGCGGGTTGAGCAGCGCGGCGGCGCCGAGGAAGACCGCGACGGCGATCAGCGCGCCGGTCCACGCGGACCGTACGGAGACCGCGCCGGTGACCAGTTCGCGCCCGGCGGTCCGCGGATTGCGCGCGTCGATCTCGCGGTCGATGATCCGGTTGCACGCCATGGCGAAGGTCCGCAGGCCCACCATCGCGACGGTGACCAGCAGCAGCTCCAGCCAGTGCACCGAGCCGTCGTCGAGGAACATCGCGGTCAGCGCCGCGGTGTAGGCGAAGGGCAGCGCGAAGACCGAGTGCTCGATCATCACCAGCCGCAGGAACGCCCGCACCGGTTCGCCGCCGCTCGCGCGGGGAGGCCCGGCCTTCGCGCTGCCTCCGTCCAGGATCGCCTCGCCGCTCACAGCCCGTACTCCTTCCAACGCTTGGTCACCCGTTCCGCGGTCTCCGGGTCGGAGAGCACCATTTCCGGCCAGCCGCCGTCGCGGGTGTAGCCCTCCTCCGGCAGCTTACGGGTCGCGTCGATGCCCGCCTTGCCGCCCCAGAACTGCTGGTACGAGGAGTGGTCGAGGTGGTCGACCGGGCCCTCGACGACGGTGAGGTCACGGGCGTAGTCGGTGTTGCCGAGCGCCCGCCAGGCGACTTCGTGCAGGTCGTGGACGTCACAGTCGGCGTCCACGACGATCACGAGCTTGGTGAGGGACATCATGTGCGCGCCCCACACGGCGTGCATCGTCTTCTGCGCGTGCTTCGGGTACTTCTTGTCGATCGAGACGATCGCGCAGTTGTGGAAGCCGCCCGCCTCCGGCAGGTGGTAGTCCACGATGTCCGGAATGATGACCTTCAGCAGCGGCAGGAAGAACCGCTCGGTGGCGCGGCCCAGCGGTCCGTCCTCGGTCGGCGGGCGGCCGACGACGATGGACTGGAACAGCGGGCGCTTGCGCATCGTGACGCAGTCGACGGTCAGCGCGGGGAACGGTTCCTGCGGGGTGTAGAAGCCGGTGTGGTCGCCGAACGGCCCCTCCGGCAGCGTCTTCCCCGGCTCCAGCCAGCCCTCCAGCACGACCTCGGCGTGCGCGGGCACCTGGAGCGGCACCGTCTTGCAGTCGACCATCTCCACCCGCTTGTTCTGCACGAAGCCCGCGAACAGGTACTCGTCGATGTCGCCGGGGAGCGGCGCGGTGGAGGCGTACGTGACGGCGGGCGGGCAGCCGAAGGCGATGGCGACCGGGAGGCGTTCGCCGCGGCGCTGGGCGACCTGGTAGTGGTTGCGGCTGTCCTTGTGGATCTGCCAGTGCATGCCGATGGTGCGCCGGTCGTGCCGCTGGAGCCGGTAGAGGCCGAGGTTGCGGACGCCGGACTCGGGGTCCTTGGTGTGCGTCAGGCCGAGGTTGAAGAAGGAGCCGCCGTCCTGCGGCCAGGTGAACAGGGCGGGCAGCGCGTCGAGGTCGACGTCGTCGCCGGTGAGGACGACTTCCTGTACGGGCCCGTCCTTGATCTTCTTCGGCGGCACGTGCGTCATCCCGGCGAGCTTGCCGAACGCCTCCCGCATCCCGACGAAGCCCTGCGGCAGTTCCGGCTTGAGCAGCCCGGCGATCTTGTCGCTGATGTCGGAGTACGCGCTCAGGCCGAGCGCCTTCAGCAGCCGCCGGTCGGTGCCGTACACGTTCATCGCCAGCGGGGCGACCGAGCCGCGGACGTTCTCGAAGAGCAGCGCGGGGCCGCCCGCCTTGTTGACCCGGTCGGTGATCTCGCCGACCTCCAGATACGGGTCGACCTCGGCCTTGATCCGCCGGAGGTCGCCGTCCTTCTCCAGGGCCCGCAGGAACGAGCGGAGATCGTCGTAAGCCATGGGCCCCAGTCTTCCATCCCGCTCCGGCGTCGGACGCGCCGCCTCGTTAGGCTGGGCGTCCTGAGCAATGTTCCGTGGGGGGCCTCTGTGCTGAAGTACCTGCCGTACCTGATGGTGATCGCGCTGTGGATCTACGCCTTCGTGGACTGCCTCGGCACTCCCGAGCGGGAGGTGCGCGGGCTGCCGAAGCTGGTGTGGGTGCTGATCATCCTGTTCTTCGGCGAGGTGCTGATCGGACCGGTGGCCTGGCTGCTGATCGGCCGGCGGCGCGGCCCGGTCCGGGTGCGCACCTCCGAGGGCGCGACACCCTCGGAGTGGCACCGGGACCACGAAGGGACCCGCGGGCGGCACGAGGACCCGCGCGAGGTCGACGAGCCGCGGCCGCGTACCCGCCAGGTGTGGGTCGCCCCGGACGACAATCCGGAGTTCCTGCGCTCGCTCAGCGAACTGAACAAGCAGAACAGGGAAGGCAAGGACGGCGGCGCGGCCCCGTCCGAGGGCGACCAGGAGGACCCCGCGGGCGACCGGTGAGGAATCCGGCCCCGGGGGATCAGACCCCGGCGTACGAGTGCTTGCCGGTGACGAAGATGTTCACGCCGTAGTAGTTGAACAGGAAGCACGCGAAGGCGATCAGCGCCAGATACGCGGCCTTGCGGCCCTTCCACCCGGCGGTGGCGCGGGCGTGCAGGTAGCAGGCGTACGCGACCCAGGTGATGAACGCCCAGGTCTCCTTCGGGTCCCAGCCCCAGTAGCGGCCCCAGGCGGCCTGCGCCCAGATCGCGCCCGCGATGATGGTGAACGTCCACAGCGGGAAGACCAGCGCGTTCATGCGGTACGCGAACTTGTCGAGGCTCGCCGCCGCGGGCAGCCGGGACATGACGTCGGCCCAGCGGCTGTTCTGCGTGCGGTTGGCGGCCAGCGCCGTCTCGTAGCGGTCGCGGAACAGGTAGAGCAGCGTGCCGACCGCGGCGAGGTAGAAGATCGCGCCGGAGATGATCGCGCACGACACGTGGATCCACAGCCAGTACGAGTGCAGCGCGGGCACGAGCTGGTCGCTGGAGGTGTAGAGCACCGACAGGGCCAGGCCCAGGTCGAGCAGGACCGTCGTGGTGAGGAACAGACCGATCCAGCGGACGTTCTTCTTCAGCACGAGCAGCAGCAGGTACGCGCCGACGGCGACCATGCCGAAGGTGGTGGAGAACTCGTACATGTTGCCCCACGGGGGGCGCTGTACGGAGATGGCGCGGAAGAGGACGCCGCCGAAGTGCAGCAGCCAGGCGAGGGCGGTGAAGGCCACCGCGATCCGCCCGTAGAGGTCGCCCTTCTCGTCCTCGCCCGCGGCGCCGGGGCCGTCGGCGATGCCGCGGTCGCTGGCGGAGGCGCGGGTGATGACCTTGGGGACGATGCTCGGGCGCGGGCGCTCCAGGGTGGTGGTGGCGCCGCCGCGCTGGGCGACCTTGACGGTGACCGCGGGGGCCGCCGCCTTGGCCGCCTCGGCCTCGCGCGTCTCCGCGGCGAGGGCCGCGGACTGCACGGCGACCTTGCTGCGGCTGCCGAAGACCCACTCCGCGAGGTGCGCGAGGAAGGCCAGCGCGTACACGAACATCGCCGAGCGGATCAGGTAGTTGCTGTAGTTCGCGAAGTTCTCGTTGACCGCGGACGCGATATTCACGCGCGGGCTCCTTCGTCGTCTGTCCGGGGGGTTGACTCTACGGGGACCGGATTGTCCGGTTGGCCGGTGCCCTCGCCGGGGCTCTCGACCGTGTTCTCAGCGTTCGCTGCGTTATCGGCGTTATCGGCCTTCCTGGCCGTCTCGGCGTTCCCGGCGGAACTCCCGACCGGGTCCTCGTCCTCGTCCGGGAGGGCCGGGGCCTCCGGCTGGAGCTGGAGCGCGATGTCGCCGATCTCCTCGGCGATCCGCACCGACTCGCTGCGGCCGAGGCCGCCCATCTCGACCACGGTGGTGCCGTCGGGGCCGGGCACGGCGCGCACCCAGATCCTGCGGCGCTGGATGAAGAGCGAGCCCATCAGGCCGAGGATCGCGGCGACACCGCTGATCAGCGCGGTCTCGTTGCCCGACTGGTGGGAGACCTGGAAACTGGCCCAGGTCTTGACCCCGGTGAAGGTGAGGCTGCCCGCGCCGTCCGGCAGGGTGATGGCCTCGCCGGGCTTGAGCGCGACGGCGTTGATGCCGGGCGTCGAGGTCTCCAGCTTGAACTGCTTCATCTTCGTCGTGTCGAGCTGGTAGACGTTCTTGGAGACGCCCCCGTCGATGCCGAGGTCGCCGTGGTAGGCGTTGAGGAACAGCAGCGGGCTCTCCAGGCCGGGGAAGAACGAGCGCGGGCCCTGGCCCGCGTCACCGGTCGGCGTGAAGTAGCCGGTGAAGGCGAGCTGCTGCGGCTTGCCGTCCTTGCCGACCGCGTCGGGCACCTTGATCGTGCCGGTGGACGTGATGTTGCTGTCCTGCGGCAGGAACGGCACCGGGCCCCGGAAGGCCACATTGCCCTTGGCGTCCTTGACGGTGACGATCGGCGCGTAGCCGTGGCCGATCAGATAGACCTTCTCGCCGCCGATGCTCAGCGGGTGGTTGGTGTCGATCGTGCCCTTGACGGGCTTGCCGTCGGCGCCGTCCCAGTAGTGGATGTTGGCCTTGAACACCCGCGGGCTGCCGATGTCGGGCCCGCTGGTCTCGTACGCGGAGTCGAAGCTGTCGAGCTTGAAGCCGAACGGCTTGAGGTCGTCCGCGGTGTAGAGGGTGGACGGCGAGAAGTCGTCGTACTGCGTGAGGTTGTTGGTGAAGCCGTCGCCCTCGACGATCAGCTTGCCGCCCTCGGCCTTGTTCAGCGAGGTGACGGCGAAGGAGATCAGCAGGCCGAAGAGCGCGATGTGGAAGAGCAGATTGCCGGTCTCGCGCAGGTAGCCCTTCTCCGCGGCGACCGAACCGCCGCCGCCCTTGCCGTCCTTGCCGCTGCCGTCGCTCAGCGCGGTACGGAACCGGCGTCCGCGCAGCGCCTTGTGCGCGGCGTGCAGCACCTGCTCGGGCTCGGCGTCGGTGCGCCAGGTCGAGTACGCGGGCAGCCGCGTGAGGTGGCGCGGCGCGGCCGGCGGCCTGGCCCGGAGCTGGCCGACGAACTGCCAGGTGCGCGGGACGATGCAGCCCGCGAGGGAGACGAACAGCAGGATGTAGATCGCCGCGAACCACGGCGAGCTGTAGACGTGGAACATCCCGAGCCGGTCGTACAGCGGGCTGATGCCGGGGTGGGTCTTCTTGAACGCCTCGACCTTGAGCGCGTCGGAGTGCTGCGGGATCAGCGAGCCGGGGATGGCGGCCAGCGACAGCAGGAAGAGCAGGACCAGGGCGATCCGCATCGAGGTGAGCTGCCGCCACATCCAGCGCAGCAGGGCGAGGGTGCCGATCGCGGGCGCGCTGCGCAGGGTGTCGACGGGCTGGGTGCTGAGCTGCGCGCCCGCGGCGCCCAGCCCGTCGCGCTCCTGAGGCGCTTCGCCGCCCGTGCCCTTGTCGTTGCCCTCGCGCGGCTCGCGCTCGGTTTTCTCCGTGACGCTCATGGGTCAGACCCCTGGGGTGAAGCTGCTCGACCAGATCTGCATCTGGTAGGTGATGTGGTCCCAGACGCCGGTGACGAGGAGGACGCCGACCGCGACGAGCATCGCGCCGCCGGCGCGCATCACCCACACGTAGTGGCGTTTGACCCACGCGAACGCGCCGAGCGTACGACGGAAAGCTATGGCGGCCACGATGAACGGCACACCGAGGCCCGCGCAGTAGAACGCCATCAGCAGCGCCCCGCGGCCCGCGCTGGCGTCGTTGAAGGCCAGCGCGTTGACGGCGCCGAGAGTGGGGCCGACGCAGGGCGCCCAGCCGAGGCCGAAGAGCAGACCGAGCACCGGCGCCCCGGCCAGGCCCAGCGCGGGCCGGTAGTGGAAGCGGAATTCGCGCTGGGTCAGGCCGCCGACGATGCCCATGAAGGCCAGGCCGAGGACGATGGTGAGGCCGCCGAAGATCTTGGAGAGGATCTGCCGGTGCACGAGCAGTTGCGCGCCGAAGTTGCCGAACAGGGCGCCGCCGGAGACGAACAGGGCGCTGAAGCCGAGCACGAACAGCGACGAGCCCAGCAGCATCCGGCCCCGCTTGGCCTCGGCGAGGTCGGTGCCGGTGACGCCGGTCACGTACGACAGATAGCCGGGGACCAGCGGCAGGACGCAGGGCGAGAAGAAGGAGATCAGCCCGGCGAACATGGCGATCGGGATGGCGGCCAGCAGCGCCCCGGTGAGCACCGTCTGGTTGGGGTCGGTCGCGGCGCTCAGGGTGACGACCGCGGCGGCGGCGCTTGCCTGCACGTCACTTCTCCGCGATGAGCGGGTCGATGATCTGGTGCAGGTCCTCGACGCTGAGCGGCTTCAGCGCGCGGACGGCGAGCTTGCCCTGCCGGTCGATGACGAGGGTGGCGGGCAGGCTCTGCGGGTTGAGGCTGCCCTTGGGGAAGCGCAGGATCAGCGAGCCGTAGGGGTCGTACAGGCTGGGGTACGGGATCTCGAAGCGCTTGTCGAAGCGTTCGGCGTTGGAGACGTCCAGGTCCCGGGTGTTGATGCCGAGGAACTGCACGCCCTTGTCCTTGTCGGCGTTGGCGACCTCGGCGAGGTTCGGCGCCTCCGCGCGGCAGGGCGCGCACCACGAGCCCCAGATGTTGACGACGACGACCTTGCCCTTGTACGCGGCCAGGCTGTCCGTGCCGCCGGTGACCGTCTTGCCCGAGATGTCGGGGGCGGGTTTGCGGTCGGCGGCCTTGAGGACGTTGATCTCGCCGGTGCCGCCCATGAAGTTGGTGTTGTCGGTCCCCGAGGTCGAGGTCGACGAGCAGGCGGCCGTCGTCATCGCGAGCGCGGCGGCCCCGACGAGTGCCGCGGCACTGCGGGGAAAGCGGCGTCGGAGGGCGCGCGTAGGACTCATGTGAAAAGTTTCGCATGGGCCTTCGCGCGATCTTCCACGCCCCCGACGCCAACCCCAAAAACGGCAATTGCCCCAAGTAAGGATCAGGTAGTCGCGGTTCCGGCGCCGACCGGCGCCTTGCCCGAGCTGCTGGTCCCGCCGCTGCTCACGGCGGGGGCGGCGAGGAATTCCCGCCAGCCGCCGGCGGGCGACTGCCCGACCTCCAGCGTCCTGAGCTTGTCCAGGACGGCCGGGTCCTGCGCGTCCAGCCAGTCCACGTACTGCCGGAAGGACACCATGCGGATGTCGCCGTTGTTCGCCTTGTCGCGGGCCGCGGCGACGTGCTTGAACGCTTCTTCAACGGCGTCCATGTAGATCCCGCCGTTCCACTGCTCGAAGTGGTTGCCGATGTAGAACGGCGCGCGGTTGGTCGAGTACGCCCGCTCGAAGCCCGCGATGTACGAGGCGGTGGCCTGCCGGCGCCAGCCCGGGTAGTTGGCCGGGTCGGACTTGGTGGCCGCGTGCGACTGGTTGGCGAGCATGTTGTAGTCCATGGACAGCACCTCGAAGGAGTGTCCGGGGAAGGGGATGAGCTGGAGCGGCAGGTCCCACAGGCCGCCGCGCTTGGAGGGCCACACCTGGTTGCCGCCCGGCGAGCTGGCGTCGTACCGCCAGCCGAGCGCCTTCGCGGTCGGCAGCAGATTGTCCTGGCCGAGCAGGCACGGGGTCCGGCCGCCGACCAGCTCCTTCTCGTAGTCGAAGGGCAGCGGGTCCTGGTCGTGCCAGCCCGTGCTGGTCTTCCAGCTCTTCACGAACGACTTGGCCTGGTCGATCTCGCTCTTCCAGTCGGTCGACGTCCAGCGGCCGACGGTGCCGCTGCCGCCGCAGAAGTGACCGTTGAAGTGCGTGCCGATCTCGTGGCCGTCCAGCCACGCCTGCCGGATGTTGTCCAGCGTCATCCGGACGTGCTGGTCGGTGAGGTAGCCGATGTCCGAGGCGCCCTGCCGGTTGTTCGGCGGCGCGTACTGGAGCTTCTTGCCCTCCGGCAGCAGGTAGAGCCCGGACAGGAAGAAGGTCATGGACGCGCCGTGGTTCTCGGCGAGCTTGCGGAAGCGGGGGAAGAGGCCGTTGCCGACCTCGCCCGCGCCGTCCCAGGAGAAGATCACGAACTGCGGCGGCGCCTGGCCGGGCTCCAGCCGCTCGGGCCTGGGCTGGTTGGGCTGCGTCCCGGTGTACGCCGTCGATCCGTCGCCGATGAGGGTCACGGTCTTCTTCGGGGCCTGGCGGCCGCTCGCCCCCGACTTCTCGCCGGTCTTGCTCGCCACCGGCGTCGCTCCGCCGCCGCTCACCCCCTTCCCCGTGCCGCAGCCGGCGACGCCGAGCCCGGCCGCCGCCGCCCCAGCGCTAGTGGTCAACAGGGTCCTGCGGCTCATGGCGCACATCGTGGAACGGTCCCGTCTCTCGGCTTCTCCGGCCTGACGGCCGAGTGGGCAGAAAAGTGGTCACCCACCATGACGTTCACAAGTTCCTCGCGGTTACGCGGCATGCGGCAAAACTTGCCGAGGTTCCCTCGGGTGGCTCCGGTTCTTCACTCGCCCAGTGGACGGGTACGCCCCGGCCGGGGCGCGGGGCGGACACGCACTAGAGGAGCCGGGCGGGGACCAGGTCCCGCGCGGGCTCGCTGTAGCCGACGGAGACGATGCGGTCGCCGTCGTAGGTGAAGGAGGTCAGGGACGCCAGCGTGCACTGACGGCGGCGCGGGTCGTGCCACAGGCGGCGGCGCTCAGCGTAGCTGCGGGCGATCCAGATGGGGAGCTGGTGGGAGACGCAGACGGCCTCGTGCCCACGGGCGGCGTCGCGGGCGGCGGCCAGCGCGGCCGTCATCCGGACGACCTGGTCGACGTACGGCTCGCCCCAGCTCGGCCGGAAGGGATTGGTGAGGTACTTCCAGTTCGCGGGCTTGCGCAGCGCCCCGTCGCCGACGCCGAAGGTCTTCCCCGCGAAGACGTTCGCCGCCTCGATCAGCCGCTCGTCGGTGCCGACCTCCAGCTCGTGGGCGGCGGCGATGGGCGCGGCGGTCTCCTGGGCGCGCTCCAGCGGGGAGGCCACGACGTAGGTGATGTCGCGCGAGGCCAGGTGCTCGGCGACCCGGTCGGCCATCTTGCGGCCCAGCTCGGACAGGTGGAAGCCGGGGGCGCGCCCGTACAGGATGCCGTCGGGGTTGTGCACCTCGCCGTGCCGCATCACGTGGACAACGGTCATCTCGCTCATGCGTGGGCCTCCGCGGCGGCGCGTGCGGCGGCGGGCAGCGCGGCGGCGATCCGCTCCACGGCCCGCTCGTCGTGGGTGGTCGACACGAACCAGGACTCGAAGGCGGAGGGCGGCAGATAGACGCCCTGCGCCAGCATCGAGTGGAAGAAGCCGGTGAAGCGGAATGCCTCCTGCTTCTTCGCGTCCTCGAAGTCACGGACCTCGTCGTCCGTGAAGAAGACGGAGAACATGCTGCCCGCGGTCTGCACGCGGTGCGCGACCCCCTCCTTGCTCAGCGCGGCACTGACCAGCTCCCGGATCTCGACCGACACCGCGTCGACGCGCGCGTACGCGGCCTCGTCGAGCAGCCTGAGCTGCGCGAGGCCCGCGGCGGTCGCGACCGGGTTCCCGGAGAGCGTGCCCGCCTGGTAGACGGGGCCCGCGGGCGCGAGGCGGCTCATCACGTCGGCCCGGCCGCCGAAGGCCGCGGCGGGGAAACCGCCGCCCATGACCTTGCCGAAGGTCATCAGGTCGGGGCGCACCCCGTCGAGCCCGTACCAGCCGGAGCGGCTGACGCGGAAGCCGGTCATCACCTCGTCGGAGATGTAGAGCGCGCCGTCGTCGGCGCAGAGCTGCTTGAGTCCGGCGTTGAAGCCGGGCAGCGGCGGGACGACGCCCATGTTGCCGGGCGACGCCTCGGTGATCACGCAGGCGATCTCGCCGGGGTGCGCGGCGAAGGCGGCGCGTACGGCGTCCAGGTCGTTGTACGGCAGCACGATGGTGTCCCCGGCCTGCGCGCCGGTCACGCCGGGGGTGTCGGGCAGGCCGAAGGTGGCCACGCCCGATCCCGCGGCGGCCAGCAGCGCGTCCACATGGCCGTGGTAGCAGCCCGCGAATTTGACGATCTTCGCCCGGCCGGTGAAGCCGCGCGCGAGCCGGATCGCCGACATCGTGGCCTCGGTGCCGGACGACACCAGCCGTACCTGCTCCAGCGGTTCGACCCGCGCGACCATCTCCTCGCCGAGCGCGACCTCGCCCTCACCGGGTGTGCCGAAGGACGTACCGCGCGTGACCGCTGCCTGGACGGCGGCGATCACCTCGGGGTGCGCGTGGCCGAGAATCATCGGTCCCCACGAGCAGACGAGGTCGACGTACTCGCGGCCGTCGGCGTCGGTGAGATAGGGGCCCGTGCCGGACACCATGAACCGGGGCGTGCCGCCCACGGCGCGGAAGGCCCGCACCGGGGAGTTCACACCGCCTGGTGTCACGGCCGCCGCGCGGTCGAAGAGTTCCTGGGACACTGGTGCTTCGTACGGATAGCTCACACGCACATGCTCTCAAATGCCTGGCGTTGCGCGGCAACGTCTCAACCCTGCATCTGAGACGATGATCGGGTTGCGTGGTTGGGTCTGCGGATGGTCGGGTAGTGGAATGCAGCAGCGCGGTGGCGGACCGGGTGAAGGACCGGGCGAGCACGAGCCCGAACGCGCCCGTCCCACCGGCAGGCGACGCCGTCCCGCGAACCCCGCCGACCGTGTACCGGAAAACCGTTCAACCGCGAGCGAGGGCAGGAGCAGGGGTGGCCGAGTGGGGGTGACCTACAAGTATTTCGGTGCGCCCGACGGCGCCACCGCCGCACGCGTCCCGATCTCCATGCGCCCCGAGGAACTCGGCGGCGACGAACTCGGCCACGGCATGTACACCAAGGTCAAGCCGGAGACGATGGCCGCGATGGTCCTCACCGGCATCGAGGGCATACCCCCCGCCAAGGTCCCGCCGCTCGAACTGGTGGTGCTGCACCCGGACTACGCGGTGGTACGGCTGCCGCACTCGGTCGTCGAGCCGCTGCGCACCGCCAACGAGGAATCGCTGGGCGCCGCCGCCTTCATATGGTCCACCGTGCCGGACCGACGCGGTCCGAGAGACGCGTTCGTGATCTACCAGATGCTCCATGAATGGCAGGATTTCGCCCGCCGCTGCGAGGAGTCCGGTCACCAGCTCTACTGTCTCGTCTGGCCCTGACCGGCCGCCCCTTCCTCTCGCGTCTTCCTCGTTCTTCCCCGCCTTCGCGGACCTACGCCGCACACTCGCGCCCGACTCCGCGCCACCGCGCGCCTTCTCCGGGCCGCCCGGATTGCGCGTTTCCGGCCAACTGGTGACTGGCGGATCACCGCAACGGCTTGCATGCGCCAAATACCCCCCGCAATACGGGATATCGCACCCTCAAGCGCTCAATTTCCCGCGCGCGCCGCCGACTCCTCGTACAGCTCGATGTCGGCCAGGCCCGAGCCGGGCGTCACCAGACAGCTCACGAGAACCTCGTGCTTCTGCGCGGGCTCGGCGCACTGCCAGGTGCCCGCGGGGACGAGCATCTGGAGATGGGTGACGGGATAGTCATGTCCCGGTCCCAGCAGGGTCGTTGAAGCCTCCGCCGAGCCGTTCTCCACCGGGGCCCCGCCGGTGCCGCCCTGGCGCAGCCGGAGCTGGCCGCCGCGCCGCCACAGCCACAGCTCGTCCGAGCTCACCCGGTGCCAGGACGACCGCTCCCCCGGGCTGAGCAGGTAGTGGATCAGTACGGCGGTCGGCCGGACACCGTCGAGACCCGGCACGGGCACCTCGACCGGTGAGGTGTAGACCCGGCCGTACCAGCCGCCTCCGGGATGGGGCTCAAGGCTCAGTTCATGCGCGGTACGCGGACGTAGACCCATATGACACCTCCTGCGCCACTACGGCTGCGCCCGCGGAGGCGGACGCCGTACCGTCGCGGCGACCGTACCCCGCGGGGGCGGCGGCACCGTAATCAGGCCGTCTTCAGCGTCTTGATCACGCCGTGTTCGGTCACGCTGTCTCGGGTCACGCCGTGTTCGGTCACGCCGTCTTGAGGCGGAGGATCAGGGTGATCACCGACAGCACCGCGAGGAAGGCGGGGAAGGCGGCGACCTGTGCCGGGTCGTGGACCTTGAGGTGGGTGCCGGTGGCGCCGATCAGCAGCAGGACGGCGCCGGCCGCGGCGGCGACGCCGAGGGGGGCCCAGGCCAGACCGATCAACAGGCCACCGCAGGCGGCGATTTCGAGCAGGCCGATGGCGCGGGAGAGGGACAGGGACAGGCCCAGGTGCTCCGCGGTCTCGGCGGCCTTCGGGTGGTTGATCACCTTGAAGGTGCCGAGCGCGGCGAAGACCAGCGCCAGGACGAGGGACAGCACGACGGTGACGGCGAACATCGGGGCTCCGGGGTGAGGGGAAGGCTTACGGGGACGCGTACGGCCGTCAGATCCAGCTCGACAGCCGGCCGAGCTGGGGGATGATGTGCGCTTCCTCGAGGTCCAGGTGGGCCGCGAGGTGGTCGGCGAGCGCCTGCACGGCGTCCTGCGCCGTGGCCCAGTCGGCGTCGGGCAGCGCGCCGACCGACGTGATCATCGCGTCGAGCAGCGAGCCGAGCGCCAGGTGGTCCGCGGTGAGCCTGTCGACCACCGGACGCAGCTCGGGGGCGATGCGCAGCACGGCGGGGAAGATCCGGAAGTCCTCGATGGAGTGGTGCGCGTGCACCGTCTGGCAGTACATGTCGCAGAACGACTTGAGCTGCCAGGCGGCCTGACGCAGCGTCAAGTCGTCCATGCGGGCGTGGACTTCGCCGAGCGCGGCCGGGTCCTTCGCGGCGAGCAGCCGCAGGGCCTGGCCGAGCGAGTCCAGGTCGCGGCGCAGGGCGGCGTGCGCGCCGAGGAGCGTACTGACCATGGCGCGGCCCGCGGGCGTGGTGGCCGTACCGCCGCCGCCCGAACCCGGGGTCTGGGGCGTGCTCATCGGTTCGCGCCTTCCTTGCTCACCGCTTCGCGGACCGCCGGGACGACCTCGGCGTGGAAGGTCTCGATCTGCCGGGCGTGGTCGGCCATCGGGGTCAGGACGAAGGCGCTGACGCCGCCGTCGAGGACCAGTTCGGTGAGCCGTTCCGTCCACGCGGCGCTGCCCTCGTTGAAGGGCGCGCCGCCGTTTCCGTCGATCCGGCCGATGATGTTGTAGAGCCGCCGGACGTCGGACGGGGCGCGGCCCGCGGCCGAAGCGGCCTCGTCCATGCGGTGGTTGAGCGCGATGACCGCGGCCGGGTCGAGGTAGGGGAAGCTCGGCAGCCAGCCGTCGCCGAGGCGCGCGGTGACCTCCAGCATGCGGGGCCGGTACGCGCCGAGCCAGATGCCGATCGGGTGCGCGGGCGCGGGTCCGGGGACGACGCCCTCCAGCCGGTAGTGCTCGCCCTCGTACGCGGCGGGGGCGTCCCCGGCCGCCCACACCCGGCGGATGACCGCGACGGCCTCCTCCAGGGCGTCGATGGCGACCTTGGGCGAGCGGCGCGGGCCGCCCATGCCGCCTCCGCCGTGGTCGGCCGCGGCTCCGGCGCCGAGGCCGAGTTCCACCCGGCCGCCGCTGATCAGGTCGAGCGAGGCGGCGGCCTTGGCGAGCATGGCCGGCGGGCGCAGCGGGAGATTCGCCACGTCGGGGAAGAGCCGGATGCGCTCGGTGCGGGCGGCGAGCACGGACAGCAGCGTCCACGCCTCCAGGGCGGCGCCCATGTAGGGGTGGTCCATGAGGCCGAGTAATTCGAAGCCGCGGCGGTCGGCGAGTTCGGCGAGCCGGATCAGCTCATCGATCCGGGCGGCCTCCGGGTTCAGCGCGATGCCGAATTCCAGCGGGTGGACGCGCTCGGCGGTCGTCGGGGCGGGTGCGGTCACGGGCTCGGACATGAGTGGTCTCTCCGGGGGTTCGGCGTGAAGTCGTTGTCATTAAAGCCGTCGGCCGTAGCCCCCCGCTGTACCGTTGGCGTGACGGTAATTGACGCTGGGCGTCAGGAAAACTGACGGTGCCACGGGGCGGGGGGACTGCGGCGTGCTGGACGTACGGAAACTGCTGCTGCTGCGCGAGGTGGAGGCCCGGGGCTCGATCGCCGGGGCCGCGCAGGCGCTCAACTACACGCGGTCGGCGGTCTCCCAGCACCTGTCGGCGCTCGAAGCGGAGACCGGGGTGCCGCTGCTCGACCGGACGAACGGCAAGGCGACGCTGACCGCCGTCGGCCGGTTGCTGGTCAGGCACGGCGAGGACATCCTGTCCCAACTGGAGACCGCTGAATCGGAGTTGCTGGAATTCAGCGGACAGGTCTACGGCGACCTGCGGGTCGGGATGCCCTTCCACGAGGGCCCGGCGCTGCTCGTGCCGGTGCTGGCCGGGCTGCGGCGCGACCATCCCAACCTCCGGATCACCCTGCACGACGTCCGCAGGAGCGAGGCCCGGCAGGCCGTGCGGCTCAATCAGCTCGACCTGGTCGTCGCCTCCCGCTACGACCAGATCCCCGAGCCGGATGTGCCGGGGCTGACCGAGGAGCCGGTCGCGGGCGACCGCATCCGGCTCGCGGTGCCGCCGGGCCACCCGCTCGCGGAACAGGGCGGGGCCGGGAAGGCTCTGCCGCTGGCCGACTTCGCCCGTGACCCCTGGATCTACGACGAGGGCTCGGCGCTCGGCCGGCTGACCCTGCACGCCTGCCACGGCGCCGGGTTCGCCCCGGACGCCGTGGCCGAGACCGACGACATGCAGGCCGTCCTCGGCCTGGTCTCCCACGGCTGGGGCGTCGCCCTCGTCCCCGACCTGGTCCCCGACCGCCCCGGCTTCCCCGTCGTCCGCGTCACCCCCGCCGCCCTCACCCTCACCCGCCACGTCACCCTCGTGGCCCGCACCGGCACGATCGCCTGTCCCTCGATCTCCGCCGTGCTCACTGCCGTGAGGTCCCTGGTCAACACCCGCCCCCCGACCCCCGCAGCCCCCACCCCCCACTGACCGCCGCCCCGCCCTGCGAGACCGAGCCCGGCACCTCGACGCCCCCCGCAGGCCGCACGTGCCCGGCCCGGTCAGCCGTCCGCCCCGAGTCCGGACAGGCCAGGGCAGGCATCGAGGCCGGCGCCTCAGCGCACCCGCGCGGGCGGCGCGGCCCGCAGGGGCCCGCTGAGGCCGGTCGCGGGGCGCGCGCGGCGCGGGGGCCGATTGGGCTGCGGGTCGGACGGCGCACGACCGCCCGGAGGGCTATTTGCGGCCGGTCACCAGGGCGACCGGGCCGTCGAGGGGTTGGGCGGAGCAGGAGGTGAAGCCGGTTTCCTCCAGCCAGCGGACGCAGTCGGCGCCGGTGTAGTCGAAGCCGCCGGGGCTTTCGAGGAGCATGTGGAGGCTGGTGAGGAGGCCGAAGGCGTTGACGCGGCGGTCGTCGTCGATCATCGACTCGTAGACGACGACGGAGCCGCCGTCCGGCAGGGCCTCGTACGCCTTCTTCAGGAGCATCCGCTTGGTGTCGAGGTCCCAGTCGTGCAGGACGCGGCCGAAGACGACGACGTCGGCGGTGGGCAGGGCGTCGGTGAGGAAGCTGCCGGGCTCGAACCGGAGCCGGTCGCCGAGCCCGGCGCGCCGTACCGTCTCGTGGAAGGTGGGCGCGACGGCCGGGAGGTCGAAACCGGTGCCGCGCAGGTGCGGGTGCGCGGTCAGTACGGTGTTGAGCAGGATGCCCTCGGAGCAGCCGATGTCGACGACGCTCGTGACGTCCGCCCAGGCGAAGGCGGCGGCCAGCGCCTGCGAGGCGGCGAGCGAACCGCCGGTCATCGCCTTCTGGAAGCGGCTGGTCAACTCCGGGTCGGCGTACAGGACATCGAAGGGATTGCCGTCCGCTCCCCCGACGTTGTTCTGCGGCTCACCGGTCCGCAGCGCCTCGGTCAAGTGCCCCCAGGACTGGTACCACTGCTCCTGCGCCATCTCCAACAGGCCCCCGATGTACGTGTCCTGGGCGCGGTCGAGGAAGGCCGCCGTGTCGGGCGTGTTCGCGTACACCCCGTCCGTCCGCTCCAGCAGGCCGAGCGCGACCTGGCTGTCGAAGAAGTCGCGGGCGCCGCGCGGGTGCAGACCGAGGCGGGCGGCGAGCGCGGACGCGTCGGCCGGGCCGTGGGCGGCGAGGTCCGAGTACACCCCCAGCTCCACGGCGGTCAGCAGCACCTTGGACTGCCAGAATCCGAGGCCGAGTTGGACCAGCCGGTCCTGGGGGTTGCCGACGGGCGGGCGGGACGCAGTGCTCACGGCGTGTCCTTCCTGGGGTGGGGTACGGGCGCAGGCGGGTGGGTCACAGGGGTCACAGCACGACGGCGGGGAAGGGCGGTGACGGCAGCGGCACCCGGCGCCTGAAGGCCGTGGCAGCCGTAACGGCGGTGGCGCGAGCCCCCGCGCGCGGATAGCTCCCGAGGAAGCTGGCCCGCGCCCCGACGTCGGAGAGCGAGGCGACGGCGTGGCGGACCCGCTGGTCGTCGATGTGGCCCTCGACGTCCACGAAGAAGCGGTAGTCACCCAGGCGCAGCCCGGTCGGCCACGCCTGGACCCACGCGAGGCTGACGCGTCCCGCCGTGAAGACGGACAGGATTCCGGGCAGCGCGGCCGGTGTGCCGTCGCCTGCCGACACCAGCAGGGACGTACGGTCCCGGCCGGTGCGGGCGGGCGGCACCCCGGCGCGGCGGACCATGACGAAGCGGGTCACGGCGTTCTCGCGCTCGCCGATGTCGGTGGCGAGCACGCGCAGCCCGTACCGCTCGGCGACGGCGGGCGCCGCGACGGCCGCGTCGCGCGGGTCGCCGGACCCGGCCAGGTCGCGGGCGGCGCCCGCCGTCGAACCGGCCGCCTCCGTCACGGCGTTCGGGAGCCTCAGGCCGAGCCAGCGCCCGCACTGGGCGAGCGCGTGCGGGTGGCTGCGGACCCGCTCGACGCCGTCGAGAGTGGCGCCGGGCAGGCCCAACAGCGCGAAGCTGACGCGCAGTTCGGTCTCGCCGACGATGTGCAGGTCGTCGGTGGCGGCGAAGCCGTCGAGGGTGGCGGGCACCACGCCCTTCAGGGAGTTCTCCACCGGCACCATCGCGGCGGCGCAGTGGCCGCGCCGTACGGCCTCCAGGGCGTCGGCGACGGTCGGATACGGCTCGCACACCGGCACCGGCACCGGCACCGGTCCCGGCACCCGCGTGCCGAGCGCGGAGCGCAGCGCCGCCTCCGTGAAGGTGCCCTCGGGCCCCAGATAGGCGTACCTCATGAGGGCCGCTCCCTCAGCTCTCGATGAGGCGGTGGAAGAGGACGGTGTCGAAGATGTCCTCCATGGCGGTGGCCCGGCCGTCGCGCATCGTCCAGGAGTGGACGAACTGAAGGGTCTCGGTGTGCCCGGTCAGCGAGGTGACCTGCCGGATGCCGAAGACCACGATCCGGTCGCCGGACTCGATGAACTCCAGCGGCTCCAGGCGCATTCCGCCCAGCACGGTGGGGACGTGGGCGAGGAACTCCTTCACGCCCGCGTGCCCCTTCTTCGTACCGCCGAGCCCGTAGGTGTCCATCCCGTCCGGGTGCACCCAGTCGACGTCCGGGTGCAGGATCGCGAGCAGCCCTTCGACGTCGCGCTCCGCGAAGGCGCGGTAAGCGGCCCGGACCGCCTCGGAGTTGCTACGCCCGGACACCGGCGCCCACCTCCCCGGCGCTGTGCTCGCGCAGGTGCCCGGGGTACATCGCGGCCAGGGTGCGGCGGATGCCGTCGCGCCAGCCGACCTCGCAGGGGCCGGTCAGCTCGCGGCGCAGCGCCGGGTCGAACTGGTAGGTCTCGCGGGTGACTTCGGACGGTACGAGCGTGGCGGTGACCCCGGTCAGCTCCTCCAGGTACCGCACGCAGTCGGTGATGCCGACCGCTTCGTCGCCGCCCCAGTTGACGAGCGTGGTGGGGACGGCGGCGGCCTCCCACAGGCGCGGGACCTGGCGTACGAGGTCGTCGGTGTAGAGGAGCGAGCACCAGTTCTGGCCCTCGACGGGGACGGGGATCGGCTCGCCCGCCAGCATCCGCTTGAAGTAGAGCATCGGGACGCCGCCGTAACCGCCGGGCCCGTAGGCGATGTTGAGCCGCGCGATGGTGGTCGGCAGGCCGAGCACCTGGCCGAAGGCGCGGACGGTGCCCTCGGCGGCGATCTTCCCCACCGGGTACGCGGGCAGCCAGTCGGCCTTGCCGTCCACGGGGTCGGTCTCGGTGTAGCGGTGGTCGAGGGTCTGGCGGGCGTAGAGCGCGCCGGTGGACACGTACAGGAAGGCGTCGGCGCTGCGGCAGTGGGTCATCAGCCGCCCGGCGGCGATGGAGTTGACGGCGACGGCCGCGTTGAAGTCGCCGTCCTCGCCGCGCCGGACGGCCGAGTGGACGACGTGGGTGAAGTCGTCGGGGAGGCCCTTGAGGGTGTCGGGGCCGAGGTCGTCCATGTCCCAGCGGAAGGTGGTGATGCCGCTCGCGGTGAGTTCGGCGGCGACGCCGGGGGTCCCGAAGCGGCCGAGACACCAGACGTCGTTGTCGGCGGCGAGCGCTTCGGCGACGGGCCTGGCGACCTGCCCCGTGCCGCCGGTGACCAGGATCTTCTTGCCCTTCACGCTGTCACGTCCCCGGTGTCGGTGTCGGTGTCGGTGTCGGTTTCCGCGTCCGCGTACGCGTCTGCGTCACCCATGGCGCGGTCCAACTCCCTGCGCAGGATGGCCTGGAAGGCGGCGACGTGCTGCGGGCCCATCAGCGTGTAGTGCTCGCCCGGTACGTCGATGTAGTCGTTGGGCCCGGTGGTGTAGTCGTCCCAGCGGCGCAGTTCGTTCTCCAGCCAGTCCTGCTTGGTGCCGCGCAGCGGGACGGCGTAGAAGACCTTCATCGAGCGGACGGTGCCGCTCGGCTGGTAACCGCGGCCCAGGTCCGTGAGGCCGTCGGCGAGTTCGGCCCAGGCGGCGAACTTCTCGGCCGTCAGGTCGAGTTCGGCGAGCCGGTCGGCGGGGGCGATGTCGATGAAGTGCTGGAGCTGCCGTTCGCGGGGCAGCCCGCGCAGGGTGCCGGGGATCTCCAGCGACTGCTTCTTGTTGATCAGGGCCAGGAAGAAGGCGAGGTTGGCGGCGGTCTCGACGAAGTCCAGTTCCTCCATGCGGTACTTGATGTGCGGCGGGAGGTTGAAGCTGCCGACGAAGTCGACGCGTTCGCCCTGCGCCTCAAGGACCTTGGCGATCTCGAAGGCGACCGCGCCGCCGTAGGAGTAGCCCGCGACCGCGTACGGCCCGTGCGGCTGCTTGGCGCGGATCGCGTCCACGTAGGCGGCGACCATCTCCGCGAAGGTGGCGAAGGGCTTCTCGCCGCGGTTGAAGCCGCGGGCGCGCAGCGCGTAGAAGGGCCGGTCGGCCACGAAGTACTTGGCGAGGTTGACGAAGACGAGGACTTCGCCGACGCCGGGGTGCACGCAGAACAGCGGGGTCTTGCCGCCGCTGAGCTGCATGGGGACGATCGGGTCGTACGGCCGCTCGCCGGTCGTGGTGTCCCCGGCGGCGAGGTCGGCGGTGATCCTGGCGGCCAGGTCGCGGACGGTGGGGGCGGTCAGCACGGTGATGATCTGGAGGTCGGCGACGCCGAGGCGCCGGGCGACACTGAGCCGCAGCCGCAGGATGTCGAGCGAGGTGCCGCCGAGGTCGAAGAAGCTGGCGGTGGCGCTGATCCGGTCGGCGGTGGTGTCGAACATCTCGGCGTAGATCGCGGCCAGTTGCCACTCGGTCTCGCCCTCGGGTGCGGTGTAGCCGCCGAGTTGACGGGAGGTCAGTTCCTGTACGGCCGCGGTGGCGGCGGCGAAGTCGCCGTTCTCCAGGCGCTTGCGCAGCAGGGAGCGCTGGATCTTGCCGAGGCTGGTCTTGGGGAAGGCGCTCTCGGGCAGCGGCAGCAGCAGCGCGGGGCGGAAGCCCCAGTGCATGACGACGGTGGAGCGGACGGCGGTGAGCAGCCGGAAGAGTCCGGCTTCGTCGGCCGCGGGGATCTCGGGGTGGAAGGCGACGACGAGCTGTTCGGTGTCGGCGCCGGGCACGCGGGTGGGGAAGGCGGCGACGAACGAGCGGGCGACGCCGTCCAGTTGCTCCAGGGCGGTCTCGATGTCGTGGCTGTAGTAGTTGACGCCGTTGACGATGACGCTGTCCTTGCTGCGGCCCACCAGCGTGAGCCGTCCGCCGTCGATCCGGCCGAGGTCGCCGCTGCGGAACCAGCCGTCGGCGGTGAACGCGTCGGCGGTGGCCTGGCCGTTGTTGTAGTAGCCGCCGGTGATCATCGGCCCGCGGAGCTGGAGTTCACCGACCTGCCCCTCCGCCAGCGGCCGGTGGGTCTCCTCGTCCGCCACCCGGATGGCCAGGCCCTCCACGGGCAGCCCGAGGTTGGCGAACTCCTGCCCGGCGTCCAGCTCGGGGAAGCCGGTGGAGTAGACGCTGCCCGCGCACGTCTCGGTCATCCCGAAGGCGGGCCACAGCGCGAAGGACGACAGGCCGTACGGGGCCAGTTCGTCGAGGAAGGTACGGCCGGTGGCGCACACGATGGCCTCGCCGCCGCTGATGATGTGGCGCAGGCGGGACAGGTCGAGCGGTTCGCCGCCGCTCGCGCCCTCGGTGACCGAGGACGCCCCGCTCACGGCCGCGTTGACCAGGCCCAGCAGGAAGTTGGGCGTGAAGGTCATGGTGACCCGGTGGCGGGAGAGCAGCCGCAGGAAGTCCAGCGGCTCCTTGAGCACCACCTGCGGCTCGACGTGGAGTTGGAGCGCCCCCGCGTACAGCGGCAGCAGGTGGCACTCCAGCAGCGCCGCGACATGGTCGAAGGACACCCAGTTCAGCGAGGTGTCGGCGGGGGTGAGGCGGTGGAAGCCGTTCTTGCCCGCCATCGACGCCAGCAGATTGGCGTGGGTGAGCATCACGGCCTTGGAGTTGCCGGTCGAGCCCGAGGTCAGCACCAGCAGCGCCAGCTCACCGGGCTCCGCGTCGTACAGCTCCGCGGCGGGCTCGTGCCCGCGCAGCCCTTCCAGCGGTACGGCCGACAGGCCCGGCACGCGCGGGAGTTCGGCGGCCAGCGCCTCGTCGGCGATCAGCAGCGGCTTGTCGAGCAACTGGTCGACGTGCGCCAGTTGGGCCGCCCAGCGCTCCGGGTCGCCGCGCAGCGGCACCAGCGGGCAGGGCACGAGGCCGCCCAGCAGGCAGGCCCAGAAGACGGTGAGGAATTCGTGCGGGCGCTCCACCAGCAGCGCGACCTTGTCGCCCGCGCGCAGTCCGTGTGCGCGCAGTCCGGTGAGCGACCGGCGCGCGTCGTCCACTAATTGCGGGTAGGTCTGGAGCCGGGTGGATTCACCGGCCATTCCGTGACAGTAGCGGATGCCCGAGTCCTGGTGCTTTTCCGCGGCGCGCAGCAGCAGGTGCGCGATATTGCGGACGTTCTCGTCGGCGGCGGGATTTTCCGAAGCCTCGCGTAATCGCGGCGCATTGGACATGACTGTGCCGGGTCCTTTCGTCGCACTGTCCGGTTCACCAAGGGAATCCGTGTCAGCAAGCAAGCCTCTGAGCAGCACAGTTGACCGGCGAAGGCATGACGCCGACACCGTACCGATGTAGCACAGGGGTAACGAAGGAGGTACCTCAGGCAAACTGCCGGAAACACTCGACATTGAGAGAACCGGCCAGCGCGGATTATTTCCGGAAACGCTGGGTGAGGTCGATGGTTGAACTTTAGGAGGTCGCTCACCGCGCATTCAAGGCGGCCAGGACGACATGGCTCAAAGCAGCCTGACGCGACTGCCGCGAAGCATGAATTCCGCAGTTGGCGGCGCTCCACGTGAGATGAGCCACAGCGCGGCGGCGCTGGCCGAAAACACGTGACGTACCCGCCCGACCGCACAGCGCCACCCGCCGGGCCCCGCACCCCCCGGCGGCCCCGCCCCACCCCGATCCGACCCGCCGCGATCCGACCCGACCCGATCCGATCCGACCCGCCGCGATCCGACTCTGCCCGGCGCGTACCGCCGCCGACCCGCGCCGCCCGGTACCGGACAACCGGCCGCTTATGCTGCTGCTGCCCAGGGAAAACACCCAGCAGGGCTCTGGCCACAGCAGAGCCCGGGGCCCCGGAGCAGAACCGAGCAGGCACCGTCCGTGGAAGGCAGCACCACATGAGCCCCCGTACCGCAGTGGTCACCGGCGCGAGCAGCGGCATCGGAGCCGCCACCGCGCGCAAGCTCGCCGAGGCGGGCTTCCATGTCGTGCTCACCGCGCGCCGCGCGGACCGGCTGGAAGCGCTGGCCAAGGAGCTGACGGAGCAGGGGAGTTCGGCGTCCGTGTACGGGCTGGACGTCACCGACCGGGCGGCCGTGGACGCGTTCGCGGCGGGTCTGGACCAGTACCCGCCGGTGCACGTCCTGGTGAACAACGCGGGCGGCGCCGTCGGCACCGAGCCGGTGGCCACCGCGGACCCGGCCGACTGGCGGGCGATGTTCGAGGTCAACGTGCTGGGCGTGCTCAACGTGACGCAGGCGCTGCTGCCCGCGCTGACCGCCTCCGGCGACGGCACCGTCGTCGTGCTGTCCTCGACCGCGGGCCTGGCCACGTACGAGGGCGGCGGCGGTTACGTGGCCGCCAAGCACGGCGCGCACGTGATCGCCGAGACGCTGCGCCTGGAACTGAACGGCAAGCCGGTGCGCGTCATCGAGATCGCGCCCGGCATGGTGCGTACCGACGAGTTCGCCCTGACCCGCTTCCGCGGTGACGCCGACCGCGCCGCCGCCGTCTACGCGGGCGTCGCCGAGCCGCTGACCGCCGACGACGTGGCCGACACCGTCTCCTGGGCGGTGACCCGGCCCGCGCACGTGAACGTCGACCTCCTGGTGCTGCGCCCGCGCGCGCAGGCCAGCAACTACAAGGTGCACCGCGAGGAGCCGCAGTGATATCCGAGCCGGAGCTGACGGGCGGCGGACCCCACGAGCGCGGCGAGCCGGACTACGGGGTGCTCGGCACGCCCGACGCCGCCGATACGGCCGACGGTCCCGGCGCCTCGGGCCGCACGGCCGACCTCGTCGTGGACTTCGAGGGCGGCCCGCCCCCGCCTCCGGCCGCCGCCTCCCGCGTACGACCGCCGTGGGTGTGGGTGCTCGGCGCGGCCGTCGTCACCTCCGCGCTGTGGGCGGGCGGCCTGTTCGTGTACGACCGGGGCCACAGCGACCTGCCGGACCTGCACGGTTACCACATCGCCGACAGCCCCTGCGAGGGCCCGACCCTCCAGCCGCTGACCGCCGCCGTCCGGGCCAACAGCCCGGGGAAGCTCTCGGTGGAGACGCCCGAGACGTCGTCGCCCGCGATGCAGCACCTCGGCCCCGCCCTCGACCAGGTCGCCTGCGACTTCTCCACCCAGGCGCCGTACGCGCGGGGCGCCACGATGTCCTACATCGTCGCCGTCGCCGTCGACCTGCACAAAAAGACCGATCCCCGCGTCGAGTTCGAGGACCAGGTGCGGATGATGACCGGCAGCCTCCAGGCCGCGAGCGAGGTCTCGTCGGTGCCGGGACTCGGCGACCAGGCGTACTTCCTCACGCGCAGCGACGAGGGCCAGGAGCTGAAGATCCTGCACGGCGGCGCGGTCATCTCGCTCACCCTCAACGCCTACAGCGACGTCAACGTCTCCGAGGACACCATCAACGGCCTCGACGGGGGCGGCTATCCGCTCTCCCCCGACCTCGTCCAGTACCAGCCCGCGCTGATCGAGACGGCGCGGAACATCATGGGCGTGCTCCGGAAGTAGCCGCGGGCCGCGTGTCGCCCTCATGACGTTCCCTGCGGGCACGGCGTACGCGGCGCGCGAGCCGTACCGCCCGCGCCGTCACCGGCTGCCCGATCAGGACACCGGCCAGGACGAGCGCCAGGCCGCCCCACTGCTGCGCGCCCAGCGTCTCGGCCGCGACCAGCGTCCCGAGCAGGACGCCGGTGACCGGGTTGAGCAGGCCGATCAGCCCGACCCCGGCCGCCGTGAGGTGCCGCAGCCCGGTGAACCAGGCGGCGAAGGCGACGGCCGTGCCGACCGTGGTGACGTAGCCGAAGCCGAGCAGCGCGCGGCCGTCCAGGGCGGGCGGCGCGCCCTCGGCCGCGGCGGCGACCGGCAGCAGGACGAGCGCGCCCGCGACGAGCTGCCAGGCCGTGGAGGACAGGACGTCCACGGCGCCGCCCCAGCGCTTGGCCAGGATGTAGCCGATCGAGGACATCGTCATGGCGGCGACGGACGCGAGCAGGCCGAGCGGGTCGATGCCGTCCGAGCCGTCGAGCACCATCAGGCACACGCCCGCGATGCCGACGCAGGCGCCGAGCAGCGGCAGCGCGCGCGGGCGCTCGGACAGCAGCGGCCAGGCGAGCAGCGTCATCACGACGGGCGAGGTGGCCATGACGGTGGACGCGACGCTGGTCGGCAGGAGCTGCGCGGCGACGTACACGAGCGCGAAGAACGCGCCCATGTTGAGCGTGCCGAGCACCAGCGACTTCCACCACCACGCGCCGCGCGGCGCCCGCCTGCGGACCGCCAGCAGGAGCAGCCCGGCGGGCAGGGCGCGCAGCACCGCGCCGTACAGCGGGTAGTCGGCGGGCAGCGCCTCGCGGGTGACGTAGTACGTCGTGCCCCAAGCGACCGGGGCGACGGCGGTGACGAGTGACCACCGCACATTAGCTTCCATGGAAGCTAATGTAGCTTCCTCGGAAGGTATTGTGGAGGGCATGAGCGCACGCAGATCGCTGGACTCGCCCGAACCGCTCGATCACGTCGCCCGGATCCAGCGGGAGTGGGCCCGCGAACGGCCGGACGTGGACGTACGGCCGCAGGGCGTCATCGGCCGGCTGCACCGGCTCGCGGGCCGCCTCACCGAGGAGCTGTGCGTCGTCTACCGCGAACACGGCCTCGGCGAGGGCGACTTCGACGTCCTGGCCGCCCTGCGCCGCGCGGGCGCCCCCTTCGAGCGGGCGCCCTCGGAGCTGGCCGAGCACACCATGGTCACGACCGGCGCGATGACCAAACGGATCGACCGCCTGGAGCGCGCGGGTCTGGCGACCCGGCGCCCCAGCGAACTCGACGGCCGCGGCCGGGTGGTCGCGCTCACCGCGCACGGCCGCGAGGTCATCGACCGCGCCTTCACGGCCCACATGGCCAATGAGCGCCGCCTGCTGGGCGCCCTGACCGGCGACGAGGCCGCGCAGCTCGAAGTCCTACTGACGAAGTGGCTGGCGCGGGTCGAACCGCCCGGCGAGTGACCCGGCCGGTCCGTGGCGGACTCAGTCCTCCGGGTCGAGGTCGACGCGCATCGTGAGCAGGTTGGTCCCGAACGCCCGGACCGCCGCGCTGTTGAACTTCGGCAGCCGCTTCAGCCGCTCACGCGGGTCGTCGTCGTCCACGAGGGTGGCCGTACCGGCGTGCCACTTGCCCTTGATCTGTACGCGTACGCGCGGGTCCGCCTCGATGTTCCGCACGTACTGCGACTGCCGGCCGAATTCGCTGACCCACCAGAAGGTGGTCCCCTCCAGCGCACCCCCCACCGGCGTCCGCCGCGGCTTCCCGCTGACCCGCCCGGTCGTCTCCACCACCGCCGCCCCCGGCGTGAAGGCCGCCGTCCGCCGCGCCACCGGATTCACCACCCACCGCTGCCCCCAGACCACCAGCCCACGACCCGCCACACCCACCACTCCCTCATCCACCCGCACCAACCCAACACCCCCCCTTCTACCCCCCACCCGCCTCCGGCGGGCACCCCCGGCCGGGGCGGGATCGCACAGGGCGGCCACGGGCCCCGCGCCCGACGAGCCACCGCCGACCCGTCGACAACCCCGCGCCTCCGGCGAACACCCCACACGCGGCAGCGGGTTCACACCCGCCCGGCGCGGGCCCGCCCAGCGGAAGGCCGCCGACCCCTCGGCAACCCCCCGCCTTCGGCGAACACCCCCGGCCGGGGCGGGGTTGCACAGGGTGGACACGGAACCGTCGCCGGATGGCGGGATGGTGCTGATGTGGTGTGGGTTGACGTGAGCATGTTTGGCGGAGCCAATTCATTGGGGATGATTCCCGCGGCGTTCTTCGCGCGTAGATCCTTACGACAGCAGGGCCGTTGACGCTGGAGCCGCTTGATGCAACACCCTGTGCAGCCAGAAATCAGAGCGTTACCCCGTCCCCCCACTCACCCCCACACCCCCCACCCTCACCCCCCACCGTCACCGCCATCGCGGTCTACCGCTCAGAGCCATCTTGACATGTCCACCTCAGCGCACCCCGGCGCAACTCGTTGCTGAAGTGATCGCTGAAGCGATCGTCCCGCCGATGGAGGTTCCGTGAACCGCACCAAGTCCCTCTCCATGCTGGCCACGTTGGTCACGGGCGCCGCCCTGGCCCTCGTGGGCGTCAGCCCGGCCCACGCCGCAGGCCCCGCCTATGTCGCCTTGGGCGACTCGTACTCGGCCGGAAACGGCGCGGGAAACTACGACAGCGCCAGCGGCGACTGTCACCGCAGCTTCAGCGCCTACCCGTACCTGTGGAAGAACGCGCACGCCCCGTCCTCCTTCGCCGACACCGCCTGTTCCGGCGCAGTGACCTCGGACGTGCTGAACAACCAGCTCGGCCCGCTCAACTCCTCCACCGGCCTGGTCACCATCACCATCGGCGGCAATGACGCGGGCTTCTCCGACGTCATGACCGCCTGCGTGACCGGCTCCGACAGCGACTGCGTCAACCGGGTGAACACGGCGGAGAACTTCGTCAGGAACACGCTGCCCGCCCGCCTCGACGCGGTCTACAACGCGATCCACGCCAAGGCCCCCTCGGCGCACGTCGTCGTCCTGGGCTACCCCGACATGTACACCCTCAACACCTTCTGCGTCGGCCTCAGCGCCACCAAGCACGCCAAGATCGACGAGGCCGCCGACGTGCTCGACACCACCACCGCGGCCCGCGCCGCCGCGCACGGCTTCTCCTTCGGCGACGTCCGCTCCACGTTCAAGGGCCACGAGCTGTGCTCGGGCGACGCCTACCTCCACTCGCTGGTCATCTCGCCGAGCTGGGAGTCGTACCACCCGACCGCGACCGGCCACTCCAGCGGCTACCTGCCGGTGCTCAACGCCAACGACTGACGCCCGCCCCGACCCGGCCGAAGGCCCCCCGCCCGCTCAACCCCCCACCGGGCAGGGGGCCTTCGCGTACGCACGTCGCGGCGGCGGCCTCAGAATTCGACGTCCTTCGTCGCGACCGTCCCCGCCGTGCGGCCGGGGGCCGCCTGGAAGCTCCAGTAGAGATTGGTGTGGGCGATCACCTGGGCCGGGGGCGGCGCGCCCCACTCGGTCAGATCCTCCGTCGTGTGGGCGTCCCCGACCAGCGTCGTGTCGTATCCCCGCACGAACGCGCCGTGCAGCGTGGAGCGGACGCACGCGTCGGTCTGGCCGCCGACGACGATCAGGCGCCCGACGCCGAGACCGGCCAGGACCTCCTCCAGGTCGGTGTCCTCGAAGGAGTCGCCGTACACCTTGTCGATGTGCGGCTCGGCGTCGTCCGCGCCCAGTTCCGGCGCGATCCGCCACGGCTCGCTGCCTTTCGTCCGGTCCTCGCCGGAGTCCTGGACCCAGACCACCGGGGCCTGTCTCTCCCGCGCCCGCGCGACCAGCGCGGCGATGTTGGCGACCACCGCGTCCCGTTCGTGGCAGCCGTCGAGCACGCCCACCTGCGAGTCCACCACGAGGAGTGCGGTGTGCGGCCGGTTCTTGAGAGTGGTCATGGTCTTTCCCCCTTGCTCACGCGCCGTTCTGCTCACGCCCTGCGTCGCACAGAGCGTCACGTCCTGCGTCACGTCCTGCGTCCCGTCCGGCGTCACGTCGGGCGTCACGCTCCGTGTCGGTCTCCGCCACCGTAACCCCCGCCACTGACAACGGGCCCGACGATCTCTTTGCCGTATCGAGCCGCGCATTCAGGTGATTCCGGTACGAAGGGCGATTTTCAGCCACCTAGTATCTGGTTCCGTGACAGACGGGAAGAGCCGGCGGCGACCGGCCGACCACACCAGCGGGACGGGCGGCAGCGCGACCGACGTGGTCGTCCTCGGGGCCGGTCCCGCCGGGCTCGTGCTCGGCAACATCCTTGTGGACCGGGGGATCGACTGCGTCGTGCTGGAACGGGCCGGGGCCGCGCGGGTGCGGACCCGTGCGCGCGCCGGATTCCTGGCGGCCAACACCGTACGGATTCTCGAACGGCACGGCCTCGCCGAGGGGTTGCGGCGGCGCGGGCAGCCCCACAGCACCTGCGAGTTCCGTACCGAGGACGGCCGGTTCCGGCTGGACTACGGCGCGCTCGGACAGCGCGAACCGCACACCGTCTACCCCCAACAGGACCTGGTGAGCGACCTGTTGACCCGGTTCCAGGAACGGGGCGGGCAGATTCGTTTCGGCACCGAGGCCGTGGCCGTACGCGACGCCGACGGCGAGCGGCCCGAGGTCGTCGTGCGCGAGGCCGACGGACGGCCGGGCCTGTGGCGGGCGCGGTACGTGGCCGGTTGCGACGGGCGGCACGGCGCCGCCCGTCGTTCGCTGCCGCCCGGCGCCGTCCGCCACCACCGCGATCACGGCGTGACCTGGCTCGGTCTGCTCGCCGAGGCGCCGCCCAGCCTGGACGCGGTCGGATACGCGGTGCACGAGCGCGGGTTCGCCGGGCACATGGCCAGGACCAGCGAGGTCACCCGCTACTACCTCCAGTACGAGCGCGGCGCCCCGGCCGACGCCTGGCCGGCGGAGCGGATCTGGGACGAGCTGGAACTGCGCATGCGGGCGCGGGAGTTCGGGCCGCTGCGGCGCGGCCGGTTCGTCCAGCGGTCCGTCGTCGACCTGGAGTCCGACGTGCTCGAACCCCTGCGCCACGGCGCGCTGTTCCTCGTCGGCGACGCCGCCGGTCTGATCAGCCCGTCCGCCGCGAAGGGCGCCAATCTGGCCGTACTCGAAGCGGCGGTCCTGGCCGACGCCCTGGCCGCCGATCTCACGGCCGGGGACCCGCGCGGCCTCGACGCCTACTCGGCGCGCTGCCTGACGCACATCTGGCGGGCGCAGGAGTTCTCGCACTGGATGATCGGGCTGCTGCACGGCCCGACCGGCGCGGACGGCGAGTCGCTGTTCCACAACTCCCTGCGCCGCGCCCGCCTCGCCTCATTGCGCACGTCGCGCAGCCAGCAGGACTGGTTCGCCGAGCATTACGTCGGCGTCTAGCCGTTCCGGCCCGCCGCCCCAACCACTCGCCCGCGCACCGCCGTTCACGCATCCCTGTACGTGCGGCCGCATCCCGTACCGCCGCATCCCCGCACCCGTCTCGCGTACACCCGTCCGCGTACACCCGTACGCGGACGACCGAACCCCGGAACGAATGAGGGTCCCCCCGCACATGATCACGGCACTGTCGGGCGAGACGTCCGACGCGTCCCGCCTGCGCGCGACGGTCGACTTCGTCAGGGAGCAGGACACCGCCACGCTGCTCCGGCTCCTGCTTCCCGGGCTCGACGGCCCGGAGTTGCGGGCGCTGGCGGAGCGCTGCGCCTTCTCGCACGCGGCGCTGCTCGTCTTCCCGTCCGGCCGGGCGGAGTTGGAGGCCACGCTCGCCGACTGCGGGCTGGTCGCGGACGCGCCGCCGACGCCGAGCGTCGTCGTACGCGAGCGGCTGGCCGTACGGCACAAGCGGCGCGCGGCGGAGCTGGACGTCGCGATTCTGCGGCCGGCGGTGGAGTGCCGGGACGGGGTACGGCGGACGGTCGAGGTCTTCGCGCTGACCGTGCCACCGGGCTCCGGCCTCGGCGAGGTCGCGGCGTACGAGCGGGCGCGGCAGCACGAGACGCATGTCGCCTTCGAGGTCGAGGCACCGGACCCGCTGGTGCTGCGCGGTCTGTGCGCGGCCTTCGGGCAGTACGGCGCGACGCCCGACGGCGGCGGCTACAACCCGCACGAGAACGGCACGGTGTTCTACTTCGCCGCGCCAGCCGAGGCCAAGGCCGGTTACGGGCGGGTGGAGTTGTACGTGCCGGGCGACCACCGCGACCTGCTCGACGCGCACATGGAGGCGCACCGGGCGCGGCAGCCCGCCGAGACCTTGCTGCGGCTGCTGACCGGGGCGTGGACGACGCAGGCGCTGGCCGCGTTCGCGCGGCTGGAGGTGGCGGACGCGATGGACGGGGAGCGGGGCGTCGGCCTGGCCGAACTGGCCCATACGGTCGGTGCGTTGGCACCCAACCTGGCCACCTTGCTGCGGTACCTCACCATGCTCGGCGTGGTGAGCGAGGACCGCGACGGCTTCCGGCTCACGGACACCGGCGGGCTGCTGCGGGCGGACGCCGAGGGGTCGATGCGGTCGCTGGCGCTGATGTACGGGGGGCCGTTCTACGCGTCCTTCGCCGGGCTCGACCACACCGTGCGCACCGGACAGGTCGCCTTCGAACGGCACTTCGGCGAGAACCACTTCGAGCACTTCGCCCGCGATCCCGAACTCGCCGGGCTGTTCGACCAGTCGATGGCCGCCGGCGCCCGGATGTTCGACCCGCTGCCCGACCACCCGGTCCTCGTCGCGGCGGCCGGAGGGGCGGCCGGAAGGGCGGCCGAAGCGGCGGCCGAAGGAGCGGCGGCCGTAAGGGCGGTCGAAGCGGCGGCCGAAGGAGCGGCGGCCGAGGGAGCCGAAGGAGCCACCGTGGTCGACATCGCGGGCGGCAACGGCGAACTGCTCGGCCGAATCCTTTCCGCACACCCCCGCCTGCGCGGTGTCCTGCTGGAGCGCCCGCACACCGTCGAGACCGCCCGCCGCCTGCTCGGCGCGGCCGGTCACACCGGGCGGTGCGCCTTCCTCCCGGGCTCCTTCGCCGACGTGCCCGCGGGCGGCGACGTCTACATTCTGTCCCGCGTCCTGCACGACTGGGACGACGACCGCTGCCGCGAGATCCTGCGGCACTGCGCCCGCGCGATGTCCCCGACCGCCGAACTGCTCGTCGTGGAACGCGTCCTGCCCGACGACGGCTCGGCCTCCCTGGCCACCGCCTGGGACCTGCACATGATGTGCAACGTCGGCGGTCGCGAACGCCGCGCCGACCACTACGCCCGCCTGTTCGCCGACGCGGGCCTCACCCTTGTCGGCCGCTCGCCCCTCCCCCTGGACGGCACCGTCCTGCACGTCCGCAGGGCCTGAGCCGCGCCCCCGCACACGAAGCCGAAGCCGGAGACGAAGCCATAGCCATAGCCGCAGCCGTAGCCGTAGGAAGGTACCCGCCACGGGCGCACGGCTCCAGGAGCCGTGCGCCCGACGCGTCAGCCCTTGACGCAGACGACCTGCTTCAGCTTGGCCACCACCTCGACCAGGTCGCGCTGCTGGTCGATGACCTGGTCGATGGGCTTGTAGGCGGCCGGGATCTCGTCGACGACGCCGGAGTCCTTGCGGCACTCGACGCCGCGGGTCTGGTCCTCCAGATCGCGGGTGGTGAAGCGGCGCTTGGCCGCGTTCCGGCTCATGCGGCGGCCGGCGCCGTGGGAGGCGGAGTTGAACGCGGCGGAGTTGCCGAGGCCGCGGACGATGTAGGAACCGGTCCCCATGGAGCCGGGGATGATGCCGTGGTCGCCGGAGCCCGCGCGAATGGCGCCCTTGCGGGTGACCAGGAGGTCCATGCCGTCGTAGCGCTCCTCCGAGACGTAGTTGTGGTGGCAGGAGATGACCTCGTCGAAGGTCGGCCGGGCCTTCTTGAACTCCTTGCGGATGACGTCCTGGAGGAGCGCCATCATGATGGCGCGGTTCTTCTTGGCGTACTCCTGCGCCCAGAACAGGTCGTTGCGGTACGCGGCCATCTGCGGGGTGTCCGAGACGAAGACCGCGAGGTCGCGGTCGACCAGGCCCTGGTTGTGCGGCAGCTTCTGCGCCTGGCCGATGTGGAACTCGGCCAGCTCCTTGCCGATGTTGCGGGAGCCGGAGTGCAGCATCAGCCATACGGCGCCGGACTCGTCGAGGCAGACCTCCACGAAGTGGTTGCCGCCGCCGAGCGTGCCCATCTGCTTGGTCGCGCGGTCGGCGCGGAACCTCACGGCCTCCGCGAGCCCGTCGAAACGGTCCCAGAAGGAGTCCCAGCCGGAGGTCGCCATGCCGTGGAAGCGGCCGGGCGCGACCGGGTCGTCATGCATGCCGCGTCCGACCGGAATCGCCTGCTCCACCTGGGAGCGCAGCCGGGAGAGGTCGCCGGGCAGGTCGTTCGCCGTCAGGGAGGTCTTGACCGCGCTCATACCGCACCCGATGTCGACGCCGACCGCCGCGGGGCAGACCGCGCCGTGCATCGCGATGACGGAACCGACCGTGGCGCCCTTGCCGTAGTGGACGTCCGGCATGACGGCCAGGCCCTTGATCCACGGCAGCGAGGAGACATTGCGGAGCTGCTGCATCGCGACGTCCTCGACCGTGGTCGGGTCCGTCCACATCCGGATCGGCACCCGGACACCCGGCACCTCGGTATAAGACATGACAATCCCCCGTAAACGGCAAAATCAAGGATGCCTCACGCGATAAAACCGCCCCAAGAGGTGGTTTGGGTGAAGCTTGCGGTAGACATTGTGTCCACGGCGCACCCGCTCACGCCAAAGGTTTAGCGCGCGGGAGCGGCAGAACCTGAGGGGAAGGGGGCCCGCCCAGTGCGGTCCACGCGAAGTGTCCCGGCGGCGCGAGGTGCCCAGGCGACGCGACGTGCTCCGGCGGCACGCGGCCTCCCGGCCGCCGTCGGCACGGCCGTGACCGCGGTGGCGCTGGCCCTGGCCACGCTCGGCGCGTGCACCGGCGGCGGGGACTCGGCGGATTCCGCCTCGGACCAGAAGGCGCAGCTCGCGGGCGGCGGCAGTGCGAGCACGGTCTCGCCCGCGCCGCCCGGCAAGTACCAGACGCTGCCCGCCCCCTGCACGGCCGTCGGCCAGGAGCTGCTCAAGTCCCTGGTCCCCGCCGTCCCCGACGTCGCGGGCTCGGAGTCGCTCACGTACGACACGGACCGCCGGGTCGGCTGCTCCTGGCGCGGCACCCGGGCCGACGGCACGTCGAACACCCTGAAGATCGACCTCGAACGCGTCGTGTCGTACGACCCGGCCGTCAGCGACGAGGTCCAGGCCGACCTCGACTTCTCCAACGAGGCGGCCGACGCCTCGATCCCCCCGCTGTCGTCCTCCGCCACCCCGAGCGGCCAGCAGACGACCGCCACGCCGACCGGCGGTACGACGAACGGCAACAATTCCACCACCGGCAGCGGTACGAACGGCGGCAACGGTACGAACACGGGGTCCGCGACGAGTTCCGGCACGGCCGGTGGCGGCGGCACCGACCTCCTCCCCCGCCGCCTCACCGATGTGGGAAACGCCGCATTTATCAATGACGTCCTCAAGCCCCACGCACAGCCTCCCCGCCGCGACGTGACACTGGTTTTCCGCACCGCCAACGTCCTGGTGACCGTCACTTACGCGGAGTCGTCACCCCGTGGCAGTACGCCACCGGACAGCGCTGACCTGCAAAAAGGCGCCCAGCAGGTCGCGGAGCAGCTCCTGAGGAAAGTCAAGGACTGACCGGGGGCCGACAGCGCGGCCCTTTAGGGTGACCCCCATGGAACGACGACACACCGCCTCCCGCCTCGCTCTGCTGCTCGCCTGTGCGGCCGTCCCCGCGATGGCTCTCGCGGGATGCTCGTCCGGTTCGGGATCATCCGACGCGAAGTCCTCGGCCTCCTCCCCCACGGGTTCCGGCCCGTCCGGCGGCTCGGCCACCCCGACCCTCGCGCCCACGAAGTTCGCCGCGCTCCCGGCGTCCTGCAAGGCGATCACGCAGGCCACCGTGAACGCGCTGGTGCCCAAGGCCAAGACGCCCGGCGGCACCCCGGTGAAGTCCGACGACATCACCTCGCGCGCCGGCTGCTCCTGGACGGGCAACGGCAAGGACGGCTACCAGTACCGCTGGCTGTCGGTCACCCTTCAGCGCTTCACGTCCTCCACCGCGCTCGGCACGGCCGAGGACCAGGCGAAGAAGCGGTACACCGAGCAGGTCGGCACGTTGAACCAGGTCCCCGGCGCGGCCTCCGCCACCCTCACCGGCCTCGGCGACCAGGCGGCCTCGGTGGTCAGCAAGGCCACCGTCGCGAAGGTCACCTCGCAGAACGACTCGGTGGTCGTCCGCAGCGGCAATGTCGTGGTCCTGGTGGAGTTCAACGGCGCGGGCCTCGAGGGCAAGAAGAACCCGTCGGCCGGCGACGTACAGAGCGGTGCGCAACGGGCGGCGAAGGAGGCCGTCGCGGCGGTCGCGGCGGCGAACGCGTAACAACTCCCGCTCCCCTCGCCCCGGTATTCGCGCGTTTGTACGGCGTTCGTTCGTCAACGCCGCGCCTCTCCTTCTCACCCGTATGGCAGTCTGGGGCCCGCCGGAGCCGGTACGGCTCCGGTCCGCCAGTGAGGCTGGAGCCAAGGGGTAGGAGGGGTCGCGGGTGGCCGCGATACGTTTGACCCGGACGCACCGCATATTGATCGGCGTGGTCGTCACCGGAGCGGTGGTGATCGCGGGGATCGGCTTCGCCGGTTCGTACGCGGCCGTGCGCTCGCTCGCCCTGGACAAGGGCTTTGGCTGGTTCGCGAACGTCTTCCCGATCGGCGTGGACGCGGGCATCGTCGTCCTGCTCGCGCTCGACCTGCTGCTGACCTGGCTGCGCATCCCGTTCCCGCTGCTGCGGCAGACCGCGTGGCTGCTGACGGCCGCGACGATCGCCTTCAACGGCGCCGCCGCCTGGCCCGACCCGCTCGGCGTCGGCATGCACGCGATCATCCCGGTGCTGTTCGTGGTCTCGGTGGAGGCCGCCCGGCACGCGATCGGGCGGATCGCCGACATCACCGCCGACAAGCACATGGAGTCGGTGCGCATCACGCGCTGGATCCTCGCCCCCCTCCCCACCTTCCGGCTGTGGCGCCGGATGAAGCTGTGGGAACTGCGGTCGTACGAGGAAACGATCCGGCGCGAGCAGGACCGCCTGGTCTACCGGGCGCGGCTGCGGGCGCGGTACGGCGTCGCGTGGCGTCGCAAGGCCCCGGTCGAGGCGATCATGCCGCTGCGGCTGGCGAAGTACGGGGTGCCGCTGGCGGAGACGGCCGACGCCGGACTCGAAGCGGCGGGCATCGAGATCACGCGCCCCGCCAAGGAGTTGACGGCCGGGCCCGAGTCGGCCGCGCCGACCGCGGCGGAGGCCGCGGAGCCGGTGACGGCGGCGCCGTCGAAGGCCGCCGCGAACGGGACGGTGAACGGAGCCGTGAACGGGGCGGTGAACGGAGCCGTGAACGGGGCGGTGAACGGCCATGTGAACGGCCACGCCCTCCCGAACGGCGTTCCCGACCTCGCGGCCGAGGCGGCCGCGGCCCTCGCGGAGGCGGCCCGGCAGCAGCAAAGCGCCCAGCAGAACGGACTCGCGGGCGGACAACCGGGCGGACAGCAGGCGGGGCAGCAGGACGGGCAGCAGTTCCAGCCGCAGTCGGAGTTCGAGCACCAACAGGCGTACGAGCAGCGGCAGTTCGAACAGTTCCAGCAGTATCAGCAGTACAACCAGCAGCCGTACCCGCAGGAGTGGCCCCAGCAAGACATGCCGGGCGCGCACGACAGCCCGTGGTTCGCCGCCGCCCAGCTCCAGGCCCAGCGCGAGCAGCAGGCGTTCATGGCGCAGCAGATGCAACAGGCCCAGCAGCAGGGGCAGCAAGGGCAGCAGGGCCAACAGATCCAGCAGCAGCCGGAGCCGGAGCAGCCGCAGATCATGGTCCCGGCCGGCCCCAACCGGTCGCGCCCGCTGGGCGGTTCCGGACTGAACGGCAGCGCCGCCGCCGCGCAGCAGCGCTTCCAGCAGGGCCCCGAGCCGCAGTACGCCGCTCCGGAGCCGGAAGCGGTGCCCGCACCCGAGCCGGAGCAGCCTCCGGCGCCGGAATTCGTCTCGGGCCTCGAATTCCCCGACGGCATCTCGCAGGACGAGGCGTTCTTCGGCGCCTACCGCCGCTACGTCCGCGAATTCGGCACCTTCCCCAACGCCCGGCAGTTCGCCCGCTACCTCTCCGACATGTACACCGGTACGCCGCCGGAGGAGCGCGAGCTGGTCCCGTCCCTGCGCGACCTGCGCTACCGCTTCCAGTCCGAGTCGGACACCGAGCACATCCCGTAGACCGGGGGCCGTGAACCACAGGCCGCAGGCCGGGGGCCACGCATACGACGGGGGCGGAACCGCGGTCGCGGTCCCGCCCCCGATGCCGTACGAGCCCCTACGCGCCCTCGCCCGCGCCCTCGCCCAGCAGCGTGCGGACGCGGTCGGCGCCCACCGCGAGGAGCAGCGTCGGAAGGCGCGGACCGGTGTCGCGGCCGACCAGCAGCTCGTAGAGCAGGGCGAAGAACGACCGCTGGGCGACCTTCAGCTCAGGAGTCGGCTTGGCGTCCGGCTCAAGACCGGCCAGCACCTTGGGCACGGCGTAGACGAGGGTCGTCAGACCGTCCAGCGACCAGTGCGAGTCGAGGCCGTCCACCAGGAGCTTGAGCCCGGCGCGCTCGCTGTCGCCGAGGGCGGCGAGGCGGGCGGTGTCGGGCTCGGCGCGCACCACGGTGCGCTGCTCGGCGGGCACCTGGGTGGTGATCCAGGACTCGGCGCGGTCGAGCCGGGGCCGCACCTCGTCCAGCGAGCCGATCGGCCGGTCCGGGTCCAGCTCGGTCAGGATGCGCAGCGTCTGGGCCTCGGCGCCCGCGGTGATGTCGGCGACCGACGCCAGCGTGCGGTACGGCAACGGCCGCGCGGTACGCGGCAGCTCACCGGCGGCGGTGCGGGCGGCCCTGCTGTGCGCGGCGACGTCGGCCGGGAGCGCGGTGCCCTCGGCGACCTTCCGCTCCAGCGCGTCCCACTCGTCGTAGAGCCGCTGGATCTCCTGGTCGAAGGCGATCTTGAAGGACTGGTTGGGGCGGCGGCGGGCGTAGAGCCAGCGCAGGATCTGCGGCTCCATGATCCGCAGCGCGTCGGCGGGGACGGGCACACCGCCCTTGGACGACGACATCTTGGCCATGCCGGAGATGCCGACGAAGGCGTACATCGGGCCGATCGGCTGCTTCCCGCCGAAGATCGGGCCGACGATCTGCCCGCCGACCTGGAACGACGAGCCCGGCGAGGAGTGGTCGACGCCCGACGGCTCGAAGATCACGCCCTCGTACGCCCAGCGCATCGGCCAGTCGACCTTCCACACCAGCTTGCCGCGGTCGAACTCCTCCAGCCGGACCGTCTCCCCGTGCCCGCAGGCGCAGGTGTACGTCAGCTCGGTCGTCTCGTCGTCGTACGCGGTGACCGTGGTGAGGTCCTTGCCGCAGACCGCGCAGTACGGCTTGTACGGGAAGTAGCCCACGCCGGAGCCGCTGCCGTCGTCCTCGCCCGCCGCGCCCGAGCCCTCGGCGGCCTCCAGCTCGGCCGCGTCCACCGGCTTCTGCGACTGCTGCTTGGCCGGGGCCTTCTTCGTCCGGTACTGGTCGAGGATCGCGTCGATGTCGGCGCGGTGCCGCACCGCGTGCAGGATCTGCGCGCGGTAGGCGCCCGCCTGATACTGGGCGGTCTGGCTGATGCCGTCGTACTCCACGCCCAGCTCGGCCAGCGACGCGGCCATCTGCGCCTTGAAGTGCTCCGCCCAGTTCGGATACGAGGACCCGGCGGGCGCGGGCACCGAGGTTAGCGGCTTGCCGATGTGCTCGGCCCACGACTCGTCGACCCCGGGGATGCCGACCGGGACCTTGCGGTACCGGTCGTAGTCGTCCCAGGAGATCAGGTGCCTGACCTCGTGCCCGCGCCTGCGCACCTCGTCGGCGACCAGGTGCGGGGTCATGACCTCGCGCAGATTCCCGAGGTGGATCGGGCCCGAGGGGCTGAGCCCGGACGCGACGACAACGGGTTTCCCGGGTGCGCGGCGCTCCGACTCGGCGATGACGTCGTCCGCGAAACGGGAGACCCAGTCGGCCTCGTTGCTCTCAGCCACGGTCCTCTTCTTCCTGAGGGTTCGATGGGGGTGTTCCGACGGCTCCGATTCTCCCAGACATCCGGCCCCCGATCGCCAGCGGATAACCCGGCCTGTGGATAACTCGCCCGCTCCGTCCCCACCTGTGGATAACCGGCTCGGCCCATCGGGGCTCGCGTGGGACACTGGGACCTCGCCTCACCGCGAGGCGAAGTCCGCTATCCACGACACACGGAACGGCACACCCATGGCCTCGGTCACCTCCCTGTCCGCTTCACTCCAGCAGCGTGTCTCGGCCGCCCTCGCGGCCGCCGTGCCGTCGGCCGACGGTGCCGACCCGCTGCTGCGCCGAAGCGACCGGGCCGACTTCCAGGCCAACGGCGTGCTGGGCCTCGCCAAGAAGGCGAAGGCCAATCCCCGGGAGCTGGCCGCCGCCGTGCTGGCCGGGCTGCCCGCGGACGGCCCCGACGGGCTGATCGGCGAGATCGAGGTGTCAGGACCCGGCTTCCTCAACATCTCGGTCACGGACACCGCGATCACCGCCAACCTCGCGCTGCGGGCAGCGGACGACCGGCTCGGCGTACCCCTGGCCGAGCACCCCGGCACCACCGTCATCGACTACGCGCAGCCGAATGTCGCCAAGGAGATGCACGTCGGGCACCTCCGGTCCTCCGTCATCGGCGACGCGATCGTGCGGATTCTGCGGTTCAGCGGCGAGACGGTGATCCCGCGGCACCACATCGGCGACTGGGGCACCCAGTTCGGCATGCTCGTCCAGTACCTGATGGAGCACCCGGACGAGCTGGAGAGCACGCAGACCACCGCGGACTCCGCGGTGGCCGGTGAGGCGTCGATGTCCCGGCTCGACCGGCTCTACAAGTCGTCGCGGACGCTCTTCGACTCCGACGAGGCGTTCAAGGACCGGTCCCGCAAGCGGCTGGTCGAGCTCCAGTCGGGCGACGCGGAGACGCTGAAGATCTGGCAGTGGCTGGTCGACGAGTCGCTGATCTACTTCCACTCCGTCTACGACAAGCTCGACATCGCGATCCAGGACGAGGACATCGTCGGCGAGTCCGGGTACAACGACATGCTGGTGGAGACCAGCGACCTGCTGGAGAAGTCCGGTGTCGCGGTCCGGTCCGACGGCGCGCTGTGCGTGTTCTTCGACGACATCAAGGGCAAGGACGGCGAGCCGGTCCCGCTCATCGTCCGCAAGTCCGACGGCGGCTTCGGCTACCCGGCCACCGACCTGTCGGCGGTGCGGGACCGGACGCAGAATCTGCACGCCACCACCTTGCTGTACGTGGTGGACGCCCGGCAGGCGCTGCACTTCCGGATGGTCTTCGAGACCGCCCGGCGGGCGGGCTGGCTGACCGACGAGGTCACCGTCAAGCACATCCCGTTCGGCACGGTGCTCGGCAAGGACGGCAAGCCGTTCAAGACCCGGGCGGGCGAGAGCGTCAAGCTGGAGGACCTGCTGGACGAGGCGGTGGAGCGGGCGACGGCCGTCGTCAAGGAGAAGGACACCAAGGGCGAGCTGTCGGACGCGGAGGTCGCCGAGCGCGGCGCCGAGGTCGGCATCGGCGCGGTGAAGTACGCGGACCTGTCCACGTCCCTGGGCCGGGACTACGTCTTCGACCTGGACCGGATGGTGTCGCTCAACGGCGACACGAGCGTGTACATCCAGTACGCGTACGCCCGGATCCAGTCGATCATCCGGCGCTCGGGCGACGCGCGGCCCGCGGCCCACCCCGAGCTGCCGCTGGCACCCGCCGAGCGGGCGCTGGGGCTGCTGCTCGACGAGTTCGGCGAGGCGCTGGCCTCGACGGCGGAGACGTACGAGCCGCACAAGCTCGCCGCGTATCTCTTCTCGGTGGCCTCGGCGTTCGCGACGTTCTACGAGCAGTGCCCGGTCCTCAAGGCGGACAGCCCCGCCGTGGTGGAGAACCGGCTCTTCCTCTGCGACGTCACCGCCCGCACCCTGCGGCAGGGTCTGACGCTGCTCGGTATCCGTACCCCCGAGCGCCTCTAGGAGCTAGGACCCCTCGGGCCCCTCCGGCTCGCGGAAGATCGCCGCTGTGTCGAAGTCCCCCTGGACGACGTCGTAGGCGAGCGCCGCGAGCCGCAGGTGGTGCGCGCGGGCGTAGCGGCGGAAGGCGCCGAAGGCGTCGTCCACCGACAGACCCCAGCGCTCGGCGAGCACGCCCTTGGCCTGCTCGATCACGATCCGGTTGGTCAGCGCGGTCTGGAGCTGCACGCGCTCGACCTGGCTGCGCTCCAGGGTCCGCTGCTGGAGGATCGCGATCGTGGCGATGTCCGCGAGCGCCTGCGCCAGCAGCCGGTCCTCCTCGCTGATCGGCGTCGACTCGCGCTGGAAGAGGCTGAGCGCGCCCACCACCCGCTGCCGCAGCCGCATCGGGAAGGCGTGGGTGCGGACGAATCCGGCCTCGGTGGCCCGCGTGGTGAAGTGCGGCCAGCGGGTCCGGGTGATCGGCGCGGTCAGGTCCACGTCGATGCGGGCGTCGCCGGTGCGGAAGCACTCCACGCACGGGCCCTGGTCGTGCTGGGACGCGAAGAGTTCCAGCAGCCGGGTGCTCTCGTCGGACGCGGCCAGCGGGTGCAGCGTGCCGTGCTCGTCCACGAGCAGGATGCCGACCGTCGCGATGTCCAGCAGTTCCGCGCAGCGCTGGGCGAGCCGCTGGAGGAAGTCGATGATGTCGAAGTCGTCGGTGAGCGAGTCGGCGACCTCCACGAAGACTTCGGTGAGGCGTTGCACACGCGTCATGGGGATCAGTCCTTGTCTGCTGCGGTGGAGGGGAGGGTGCCGTCGCCGTTGACATCGAGGCGCAGCCGTCTGGCCACCACATCATGCGCCACGACGCGGATGGGCCGCCCGCTCCGGAAGGCGTGCGCCCGCAGGCGCAGGAGCGCGTCCGCGAGCGGGAGGCCGAGTTGCACGCTCGCCATGCCCGCCGCCTGGTGGACGACGGCGCTGTACAGCGTGCCGGGCAGTTCGGCGCCGCCCTCGTCCCCCAGGTAGCGGGCGGCCAGCGCGTCGGCGAGGACGAGGGCGTCGCCGGTCTGTTCGGTGCCGAGCGCCCCGGCCGTGGCGCGTACGGCGGTGAGCACGCCGATCCGGATGGCGCCGAGCGCGATCGGGAAGCAGAACACCGCGCGGACCGGCAGCCGTTCGGCCTCCGGCACCAGCGCGGGCCAGCGGTCGGCGCGCACGCGGCGCAGGTCGGGTGCCAGGACGGCGTGGCCGGTACGTACGGCGTCGGCGGCCGGGCCCTCGCCGACCGTGTACTGCAAGTCCTCGAAGGCACGGCTCAACGGGCCGGAGCACCAGAGCACTTCGGCCGCCTCCCGGCTCCCCGGGGTCTTCCCCGGCGAGGTGTCCCCCGCCAGAGCCGTCGACACGCCGTCCACCCCGAGCGCCACGGCCGCGAGACGCGCCCGCTGCGGCCACTCGCCCCGGCGCAGCGACACCAGTGCTTCCGCCATCGCGTCACTGATCACGGCTCAGCGCCCAACACCCTTTGTCCTGCGGCTGATCTGTCCGAGCGGCCACCCGCATGGCGTCCCCTCAGCCGGGTGTTGTACGGACGACGGACGCCGTGCGCCCGCCGACCTTATCCCCTGCGTGCGCGATCGCCCCGTTTTCCGGAGGTTACGGGCGCACGCCACGTTGACGGTGTACGTCGTCGGGGCCGCGCGCCCCGCGAAATCCCCGGCTCGGGGAGCCCGGCTCCGTTTGACGCGGGTAGTTATACGACCCACAATCATTGTTATGACTACAACCAATTCGGCATCCGGCAAGCGCGTCCTGCTCATCGGCGCCTCCCGCGGCCTCGGCCTCGCCCTCGCGCGGGAGTGGCAGCACGAGGGGTGGCACGTCGTCGCGACCGTGCGCGGCACCCGGCGGACGGAGCTGCACGACCTCGCCGAGGCGCACCCGGACAGCGTCGAGATCGAGACGGTGGACGTCACGGTCCCCGAGCAGGTCACGGCGGTGCGCGAGCGGCTGGAGGGGCGCGTCTTCGACCTCCTCTTCGTGAACGCGGGCGTCACGAACGAGCCCGAGGGGACGGTGGCGGAGACGTCGACCGAGGAATTCGTGCGGGTCATGGTGACCAACGCGCTGAGCCCGCTGCGGGTCGTCGAAACGCTCTCGGACCTCGTGACCGGGACCGGCACCATCGGGGTCATGTCCTCGGGCCAGGGCAGCGTGGCCAACAACGAGCGCGGCGGGCACGAGGTGTACCGGGGCAGCAAGGCCGCGCTGAACACCTTCATGCGCAGCTACGCGGCGCGGCACGAGGGCGAGTCCCGGCCGCTGGTGCTGATGGCGCCCGGCTGGGTGCGGATCGGCGTCGGCGGACCCGGCGGGCGGCTGACCGTCGAGGAGAGCATTCCGAACGTCGTCAGGACGCTCGACTTCCTCCGGGACAGCCCCGGCCTGCACTACGTCGACTACCTCGGCAACACCGTCGCATGGTGACCCCGCCCCCGGACCCGGACCCGACGTCGGCCACGGACCCGGACGCGGAACCCGCCGCCCCCTCCGCCGAGACGGTCTGGGCCCTCATGCACGGCTTCGTCGAGGCCCACAACCGCCACGGCGAGCTGGCCGAAGCCCTCGGCTTCCGGCTCGGCGCCGGACGCGGCAAGGCCCTCTTCCTCCTGCGCGACGCGCCCCTGACCCTCACCCAACTCGCCGCGTCCATCGGCGCCGACGCCCCCTACACCACCCTGATCGTCGACAAACTCGAATCCCACGGCCTGGTCGAACGCCTCCCCCACCCCGCCGACCGCCGCCGCAAGCTCGTCACCCTCACCCCGGCGGGCCACGACGCCATCGCCACCGCCGACGCGATCCTCCACCGCCCCCCGCCGGCCCTCTCCGCCCTCTCCCGGAAAGACCTCGCCCACCTCACCACCCTCCTGACCCGCCTCACCTCCGCGATGAGTTCCGGGCCCGCCCCGAGTCTCTTGTAGTGACCGCCGCCGGAAATCCGGCGCCGGACACGGCCGAAGACACGGCCGAGAACACTCACGACAGAGCGCGGAGGACATCGTGACGAGCACCCAGGGCGAAGCGGGCGGCGGACGGCCGCCGGTGGTGGACATGGAGACGTGGCAGGCGGCGCGGGACGAGCTGCTGATCAGGGAGAAGGCCCATACGCGCGAGGGGGACGCCATCGCGGCGGCGCGGCGCCGGTTGCCGATGGTGGAGTTCGACGGGTCGGTGGAGGTGACGGGCGCGCAGGGCCCGGTGCCGTTCAGGGACCTGTTCCAGGGGCGGAACGAGCTGCTGGTCTACAAGCACATGTGGCACGACGGGGCGCCCCACCAGGGCCAGTGCGAGGGGTGCACGGTCACGGCGTGGCACATGAAGGACGCCGCGTATCTGAACGCGCGCGGCATCTCGTGGGCCGTGCTGACGACGGGACGCTGGGAGGAGGTCCCGCCGTTCGTGGAGTTCATGGGCTACACCGAGCCCTGGTACTCGGTGCGCGACGTGGCCGCGCCGGTCGGCGGGGCGATGGGCCACCTCACCTCCTACCTGCGCGACGGCGACCGTACGTTCCTCACGTACGACACGACGGGCCGCGGCACCGAGGCGGCCAGCGGGAGCTTCGCGCTGCTGGACATGACGCCGTACGGGCGGCGCGAGGCGTGGCAGGACACGCCGGAGGGCTGGCCCGAGGGGAACGGTCCGTGCTGGTACTGGCGCGCGGACGTGGACGGGAACGCGACCTGGGGCCCGACCAGCCGGCCCGTACCGCAGTGGACGCGTCCCGGCGTGACCGCCGAGCAGACCCTGGGCCGCGGCGGCGAACACCACTGACGCGCCGCGGACGCCGTTGACGCGCCCGCCCGCCCGCACGCCACCCCGCCCCCGCCCTCACTTCCGTGAGACGAAAAACAGATAAGGCAGGTTGATAAGGTAGCCTTAGCATATGAATGAGGATCTGGACCCCGCAGCCGTCGCCGCCTCCCTCCTGACCGGCGTCGGCGCACTGGTGCGCCGCGCCCGGCAGGTGCCCACCGGCGGGGGCCTCACCATGCCCGAGCGGACGGCGTTGTCGCTCCTGAACCGCTCGGGCCCCACGACCTCCTCCGCCCTGGCCCGGCAGGTGCAGATCACCGCCCAGGCCATGGGCACCACCCTCGCCGGGCTGCGGGACCGCGGCCTGGTCGACCGCGGCCAGGACCCGGACGACGGCAGGCGCGTGGTGCTGACGGTGACCGAGGCGGGCCGGCGGGCGCTGGAGGACAAGCGCAACGCGCGCACCGAGCAGATCACCCGGGCCCTGACCAGCGGCGCGTTCACCCCGGCCGAACTGGCACAGCTCGCGGCGGCGGCCCCCCTGCTCGACCGGCTGGCCCAGGCCGTCTGACGCGACGGACCCCGCCCGAGGACCCGTCGGGAAGCCCCCGGACGCGACAGGAAGCGAGCCGATGTCCCATCCCTCCCAGGCGCTGGGCGACCGGTACAAGTGGACGGCGCTGACCAACACCACCGCCGCCGTCTTCATGTCCGCGCTCGACGGCTCGATCGTCCTGATCGCGCTCCCCGCCATCTTCCGCGGCATCCACCTGGACCCGCTCGCGCCGGGCAACATCGCGTACCTGCTGTGGATGATCATGGGGTACCGGCTGGTCCAGGCCGTCCTCGTCGTCACCGTCGGCCGCCTCGGCGACATGTACGGCCGGGTCCGTATCTACAACTCCGGTTTCGCCGTCTTCACCTTCGCCTCGATCCTGCTCTCCTTCGACCCGTACGACGGCGGCCACGGCGCGATGTGGCTGATCGGCTGGCGGGTGCTGCAAGCCGTGGGCGGCTCGATGCTGACGGCCAACTCCGCCGCGATCCTGGTCGACGCCTTCCCCAAGGAGCAGCGCGGCTTCGCGCTCGGGATCAACCAGGTCGCGGCCCTGGCCGGGATGTTCATCGGCCTGGTCGCGGGCGGCCTGCTCGCCGCGTGGGACTGGCGCGCGGTGTTCTGGGTGAACGTGCCGGTCGGCGTCTTCTTCACCCTGTGGGCGTACCGCACCCTGCGCGACACCGGAAAGCGCGGCGGCGGCCGTGTCGACTGGTGGGGCAACATCACCTTCGCGGTGGGCCTGAGCGCGGTGCTGATCGCGGTCACCTTCGGCCTCCAGCCCTACGGCGGCCACACCATGGGCTGGACGAATCCGCTGGTCGTCGCCCTGGTCGTCGGCGGCCTCGCCCTGCTGACGGCGTTCGTCGTCATCGAGAGACGCGCCACCTCGCCGATGATCCAACTGGGGCTGTTCCGGCTGCGGGCCTTCACCTTCGGCAATCTGGCGGGCCTGGCCATCTCGATCGGCCGCGGCGGCATGCAGTTCGTGCTGATCATCTGGCTCCAGGGCATCTGGCTGCCGCTGCACGGCTACGACTACAGCGACACGCCCCTGTGGGCGGGCATCTTCATGCTGCCGCTGACCGCCGGTTTCCTCGCCGCGGGCCCGGTCTCCGGCTATCTGTCGGACCGGATCGGCTCCCGCGGCCTGGCCACCGGCGGCGCGCTGCTGTTCGGCGCCAGCTTCCTCGGCCTGATGCTCCTGCCGATCGACTTCAGCTACTGGATCTTCGCGCTGCTGATCGCGCTCAACGGGATCGCGAGCGGCATGTTCGCCTCCCCCAACTCCTCCTCGATCATGGGCAGCGTGCCGGACGAGCTGCGCGGGGTCGCGTCCGGCATGCGGGCGACCTTCCAGAATTCGGGCACCGCCGTGTCCATCGGCGTCTTCTTCTCCCTGATGATCGCCGGACTGGCCAGCAGCCTCCCGCACACCCTCACCAGCGGCCTGCGGCAGCAGGGCGTACCGGCGCACGTCGCGGCCCAGGTCGGCGGCCTGCCCCCGGTCTCGTCCCTGTTCGCCGCGCAGCTCGGCGTCAACCCGGTGCAGCACCTGCTCGAACCCACCGGCACCCTGGCACGTCTGACGGCGGCGCAGCGGCAGACGCTGACCGGACACGAGTTCTTCCCCGACCTGATCTCGGGGCCCTTCCACTCCGGCCTGGTCATCGTGTTCGCCTTCGGCGCCGTCCTCGCCTTCCTCGCCGCCGTCGCCTCGATGCTGCGCGGCGCCAACCCCGCCGCTCCCGGCCGCGAGCGCCGGAAGCGCGAGCACCAGCCGTCCACGGCTCCCTGACGCCGCCGACGGCCCCTCACCCCAGGAGAGACACATGCCCCTGCTCGGCCGACTCCTCAGCAACCGCAAGTCGGGCGACGCCCACGCGGCGTGGCACCTGCCCAACCTCCAGGGCCCCGACCTGCTGACCCTCACCAGCGAGGACTTCACGGACGGCGGCCCCCTGCCGCTGGAGCAGTGCGCGAAGAACGTCGGCGGCGCCGACCTCTCCCCGCGCCTGGCGTGGACCCCGCTCCCGGACGGCACCGCCCAACTCCTGCTGTCCGTCGAGGACATCGACGTCCCCATGTCCAAGCCCGCCGTGCACTGCCTCGCCCTGATCGACCCGGCGACGGCCGGCCGCCTGGACACCGGCGCCCTGTCCGCGCGCCAACCCGCCCCGGGCGTACGGGTGCTGCGGTCGACCATCGGCCGCGGCTACCACGGTCCCGCGCCGATCAAGGGCCACGGCCCGCACCGCTACGTCTTCCAGCTCTTCGCCCTCGCCGCCCCCGTGACCGACGGCGCCCCGACCACGAAGGACCTGACCCGCGCCCGCCCTCGTACCGTCCTGCCCGCCGTCGCCTCCCCTGTCCTCGCCCGCGGCCGGCTGACCGGGGTGTACGAGCGCTGACCCCGGCCGGCCGCGGCCGTGTGATCCACACTCTTGACGGCATATCGGCGCGTCATATGCGCATTTCGGGCGAACGGCTGTAATTCTGGCGGCCGTTGCGTCGCTCTCCGTCTCCCCCCGCCCGGACCGTCCCGTCCGGGCGGCGAGCGACGCGTGCCCGCCTCACCCAAGGAGCGCAGATGTCCCTGTCCCGTGCCGTGTCCCGCACCCGGTCCCGCCTTCTGGCGGTGCTCAGCGCCGCCGCCGTCGCGAGCGGGCTCGCGGTCGCCGTTCCGGCGGCGCCCGCCGCGGCGGCCGGTTCGTTCGTCGTCAGCGAGGCCCAGTTCGGCCAGATGTTCCCGGCGCGGAACTCCTTCTACACCTACCAGGGCCTGGTCCGCGCGCTGGACGCCTACCCCGGCTTCGCCCGCTCCGGCGACGGCTCGGCGCGCAAGCGCGAGGCGGCGGCCTTCCTGGCCAACGTGAGCCACGAGACCGGCGGCCTGCGGTACGTGGTCGAGCAGAACACCGCCAACTACTCCCACTACTGCGACCGCGGCCAGCCCTACGGCTGCCCGGCCGGCACCGCCGCCTACTACGGGCGCGGCCCTCTCCAGTTGAGCTGGAACTTCAACTACAAGGCCGCCGGTGACGCCCTCGGCATCGACCTGCTGCACAACCCGTCCCTGGTGCAGCGCGACGCCGCCGTGTCCTGGAAGACCGGGCTGTGGTTCTGGAACACCCAGAGCGGCGCCGGAAGGATGACCCCGCACAACGCGATGGTCAACGGCAAGGGCTTCGGTGAGACCATCCGCAGCATCAACGGCGACCTCGAATGCAACGGCAAGAATCCGGACGAGCGCAACGACCGCATCAACCTCTACAAGAATTTCACCCGCCTCCTCGGCACCGACGTCGGCGGCGGCAACCTCTCCTGCTGACCCCCTCACCGGTCCCCCTGCCGGGGCGGCTAGCCGATCTTTTGAGGCGCGCGCCTCTGTGCAGTTCTTTCCGCCGGGCGGCCGGCCGATCTTTTCAGGGGCGCGCCCCTCGGCGGTTCCCCTGCCAGGACGGCTGGCCGGTCTTTTCAGGGGCGCGGGGAACTGCGCGACCAGCCCCCACCGGGCTGTCAGCCCGAAAACAACAGCATCTGCCCCGCTGGGGCCGGTTCTCAAAGGCGCACCACCGCGCGGGCTGAGCGCGCAGTTCCCCGCGCCCCTAAAAGGATCGGCCAGCCGCACTGGTGAGAAAGCCGTCTGGGGGCGCGCCCCCTAAAAGCACGTGGCCGGCGTTCCGGCAGAAGAACCGCACCGGCGCCGCACCCCGGAGGGGATGAGCTACTTGGGGGAAAGGTGGCATATGCGCGTAGGGGAGGAGGCCGGGGTGGTAGGGATCAGGCGTCCCTGTCCCCCAGGTCAACAGGAGTTTGAGCATGCGGAAGTTGCTCGGTCGGACGGCTGCGATCACGGCGCTGGCAATACTTTTGCTCGCCTCTGTGTCAGGCCCGGCCTCGGCCGCCGGACCCGCACGACAGGGGCGGCCCTCGGCGATGGCCGACGAGTGCTACCGGCACCACGGCGTCTGGTACTGCGCGGACGGCTGGGACTGGTATCCCGACCGCCACAGCACGGGCCCGGTCCTCTGACGAGGCCCCGCGGAGCCGGGCCGGGGCCCGGCGCCTGACCGCCGGGAAAGCCCGGCCCGCAGGGCCGCACCGTACGTCCCGGATCCCGTCCCCACGGTCCGGGACGCACGGCTGTCCGGCTGTCAGTGGTCGCCCCTAGAGTCGGGCGCATGGCGATGCTTCCTAACCCCCTGCCGCGACTCGCGGAGTTGGACCTGCGGCTGCCCGCGGGCACATTGGTCGACACGACGTTCGAGGGCCGCTGGCACGAGCCGCTGCTGTGGATGGCGGACGGCCCCGCGGCGGACGGCGCGTGGGCGAGCCTGCTGCCCGCGCGGGCGGCGGGCCTGCAACCGCTGCTGATAGAGGCGAGCGCGCCGTACTCGAAAGGCCCGGTGGACTGGCAGTTGATGCCCGACCACGCGTCGTACGCCGGGGACCACGACGCCGAGGAAGTGCTCGCCGAGTTCTGGGCGGGCCTGATCGAGGAGGACGCCGAGGACGTCGAGGAGGACGACGTCCTCGCGCCGTACGGCGCGGCGTGGCCGGGCCTGGCCCCCGCCGCGAAGGCCGTGGACGACCCCGACGACCTGGCCGCCGAGGTCACCGCCGACATGGTCGGCTCCGGCTGGCTGGAGAATCCGCGCGCGGCCCTCGTCCACGCCCGCCGCAGCGCCGACATACCCGCAGCGATCGGCTGGAGCGGCCCGCTCAACTACGAGAGCGACCCCGCCCGCCTGTGCGCCGTGCTCCGCTCGTGGGAGGACCGGTTCGGCATACGCGTCATCGCCCTCGCCTTCGACCGCCTCACCGTCTCCGTCGCCGCGCCCCCGAGCACCCGGGAGGAAGCCGAGGCCGTCGCCGCCGAGCACTACGCCTTCTGCCCGGACAACATCGACCAGGGCACCTACGAGACGCTGCGCGAGTACGCGGAGAAGGCCGTCCTCGACGTCCACACGTGGTCCTTCTGGTGGGACTGACGCCCGGTCAGCGGGCGGCGAACTCGCACCACACGATCTTGCCGGGGTTCCGCTCCCCCACGTCCCACTTGTCGGCCAGCGCGTCGACCAGGACGAGCCCGCGCCCGGACTCCTCCTGATCGCGCTCACGCCCCAGCCGGTCGGCCAGGTGCGGACGGCCGCCGCCGCTGTCGTGCACCTCGACCCGCAAGGTGGTGCCGAGGTCGCGGCGCAGCAGTAAGAGGAAGCCGCGCCCCGGGGGCACGCCGTGCAGCAGCGCGTTGGTCGCCAACTCGCTGACACACAGGAGGACTTCGTCCTCCCGGCTCTCGAATCCCCACGCGGTGAGGGCTTCCCGCGCGAACTCCCGCGCGGCGGGGACCGAGCGCCGTTCCCGACGGTAGAACCGCTCCCGGCGGTCCAGGTGCTGGACGTCTTCGTTCATGAAGCTCAGCGTCGCGCAGCGTGTTCGGGGTGTACTAGACCCGTTACCCGTACATGTCGCGTGTACGGGTAACGGCCGATACGGGTCGGGTGGAAGTGGGGTAGTTACGGTCGTATGCCACCACGCAAACGGCAGCAGCCGAAGCCGAAGAAGAACAAGTCCGCCTTCCAGTCCGTGGGCGCGCTCTTAGCCTTGTTCCGCATTGCGGCGGGTCACACACAGGCGGAGTTGGCCACGCTCATCATCGTCAGCGAGAGCAAGCTCGCGTCAATAGAGCAGGGACGGCGCCCGCTCACGCTCACCCTGGCCCGAGAGCTGGATCGCCTACTCGTAACGAAGGGCGCCCTGGAGGTCGCGGTGGCACACCTCCCCGAGATGGACGTGTTCCCGGAGTGGGCAGCCGAGTACATGGACTACGAGCACGAGGCCATCACTCTCTCCTTCTACGCGAACCAGGTGCTGCCCGGACTGCTCCAGACCGAGGACTACGCGCGCGCCGTCTTGAGCAACGACATCCCCACGGTCGATGAGGACGAGCTTGAATTACGCGTAGCTGCGCGTATCAAACGGCAGGACATCCTCCATCGCAGAGTGCCGCCCTCGACGAGCTTCGTCATCTCCGAGGCCGTGCTGATGGATCGCCTCGGCGACGAGGCCACCTACCGAAACCAGCTCCGCCACCTGCGACAATGCGCGGACACGCCGGGCGTGACAATCCAGATCATGCCTCTCGGCTTGTCCGCTCACGCGGGGCTCTCCGGTCCGTTCGTTCTCATCGAGACGCCGGAACACGATCATCTCGCCTACGCTGAAACTCAGCGCGGCAGCCAGATCATTCACGACCCAGACGGCGTGAGCATCCTGGCTCGCAAATATGCGATGCTGCGCTCCCAGGCCCTCAACCCCTTTGAGTCGAAGGGTCTGTTGGACCGGTTGCTAGGAGAGTGATGAGCGCCCCACTGAAGTGGTTCAAGTCCAGCTACAGCGGTAGCCAGGGCGGCGACTGTGTCGAGATCGCCTACGCCTGGCGTAAGTCGAGTTACAGCAGCGAGCAGGGCGGCGAGTGCATCGAGGTCGCGGCTCACCCGGCCGCCGTGCACGTGCGGGACTCCAAGGACCCCCAGGGTCCGAGCCTCACGTTCACCCCGGCCGCATGGGCGGCCTTCGCCACCTTCGCCGCGACCGCCACCGCCACGGCGGCGCCGGGTTCCGATATGACCGATAAAACGCCACTTCTTTAGGACATTCCTAAAAATTACCCGGGGGTAAGGTGGGCGGAATCCCCAATTCGCCTCAGTTCACCTCTAGGACACCCCACCTATGAGCACCGTTGTTCGCGGAGATGCCGCCCCCACCGGCTCCGCGCCGCTGCCCGACCTCGCACCGGTCCCTGAGCCCGCCGCCGGAGGCAAGGCCGGGAGCGCGGCACCGCAGCCGAAGAAGCGGCTGTACGTGCTGGACGGTCTGCGGCTGATAGCCGCGCTCATGGTGGTCGCCTACCACTACATGGGCTTCGACGACTGGTTCGAGTCCCCGTGGGGGAAGTCCTCGCGCGCGGTCTTCCCCGGCGTCCACGAGGTGGCCGGGTACGGATGGCTGGGCGTCGAGCTGTTCTTCCTGATCAGCGGGTTCGTCATCTGCATGTCGTGCTGGGGGCGGACGCCGAAGCAGTTCGCCGTGTCGCGGTTCGTCCGGCTCTATCCGGCGTACTGGTTCGCCATCGCGGTGACCACGACGGTGCTGGTGACGCGGCCGGGGGGAACGACCCTTGCCGCGAGCGACGTGCTGACGAATGTCACGATGTTCCAGGAGCTGCTGGGCGCGCAGGACGTGGACGGCGTGTACTGGTCGCTCTGGGTGGAGCTGCGGTTCTACCTGCTGTTCATGGTCGTGGCGATGATGGGGCTGACCTACAGGCGAGTGGTCACCTTCTGCATCGCCTGGCTGTTGCTGGCCGGAATCGCGCCGCAGTCGGGGATCGATCTGCTGCAGTTGATGATCGTTCCCCAGTACGCGGCCTTCTTCGTCAGCGGCATCGTGATCTACCTGATGCACCGGGTGGGGCCCACGCCCATACTGTGGCTGCTGCTGGGGGCGTCCTGGCTGATGGCACAGAACCAGCTCACGGATCTGGTGGCCAGCGCCGAGGCGTCCACGCACACCAATCTGTCGTGGTGGTGGTCGCTGGCCGTCGTGAGCATCTTCTACGGTCTCGTCCTGGGCGCCGCGCTCGGGAAGCTGAACTTCTTCAACTGGCGCTGGCTGACGGTCGCCGGTGCGATGACGTATCCGTTGTATCTGCTGCACGAAGACATCGGGTGGGAGATCATCCGGCACACGCACGGGGTGCTCCCGGCCCGCATCCTGGTTCCGGCGCTGGTCGCCGTGATGCTGCTGGCGGCCTGGCTCGTCCACACATACGTGGAGACGCCGCTGGCCAAGGCGCTGAAGAACTGGCTGCTGCCCGAGAAGCCGGCCAAACCGGCCAAGCCGGTCCCCGCGCCGACAACCGGGCCCGACTCGGAAGCGACCGCCGGGTAGCACCAGAAAACCCACCGGACTCGGGCGTATCTCCGCGTATCGCCTTGGACGAAACCGCGCACCGCCGGTTACCGGCGGTGCTACGGTCTGCCAATCGTCCGCCGCTTTCGGGGCGTACAGGCACCGGAGAGCACCAATGCAGAGCCGTATCTCCTCAGGTCCATTAGCCTCCACTCCCCCGCTCGAATCGGGCCCGCCTGCGTCCGATCACCTTCTGCGCGGATTTCGGCAGTCGGAGTTATCCCGAAGGGCCAGACCGCCCGCTTCCCGTTATGCCGTGGACTTCGCGGTACGGGTCGCGCTCATGTCCGCCGGATACGTTCTGGTACTCGCCTTCGCACGGTCGCCGTTCGTCTCGCCCGGCGGTATCGCGTGGTTCGGCGGAATCACGCTTTTCGCACTGGCGTCCGTTTCCATGGTCGGGTCCTGGTTCCACGACGCGGTGCACGGAAATGTGCGCGGCGGCCGGTGGAGGTCGGAAGCCGTGCTGCGTGCGGGGTCGGCGGCGATCGGCCTCGGGCCGCGCTGGTGGTTTCACAAGCACGTGCGGTTGCACCACCGGTACGTGGGAAATCCGGCGTTCGACCCGGACATCCAGTTCGGCTGGTTCGGGCGGGTGACCGCCGAGCAGCCGTGGCACGCCCTGCACCGCGCGCAGCACCTCTACATGTGGCTGCTGCTGCCGTTCTCCACGCTGAACATGCTCAAGCCGAGCGAGCTGTGGACGACACGGCAGGCGGTCGTCCGGCGGGTGGTCGGGCCCCGGGGGCGCGGCTGGCCGTGGTTTCTGCTGGCCGACAAGTACCTGCCGCACGCCGTTGTCTGGATTCCGGTCTTCCTGGTGCTGCCGACGCGCCGGGCGCTGCTGACGTATCTGCTGTTCCACTTGATATGCGGGACCTTCGTCTCGCTGATCACCCAGGTGCAGCACAATACGGATCTGGCCGAATACGGTCCTTCCGTCGACGGAACGGAATCGCTTTCCGCTCAGCTCTCCCGGTCCACCGACGTGGGCGGCGGCCGGGGATTCTGGTACTGGCTCAGCGGCGGCACGACGTATCACTGCGTCCATCACCTCGCGCCCACGCTGACCTTTCCCGAACTCCCGGCGGCGACGGAACGTCTCGTCGCCCTGCTCGCCGGAACCGAAATGGCGGTACGGACGCATCCGTCGATGTGGGCGGCCGTGAAATCGCACGGCCGGCTCATCCGGGCGCTTTCCGTGCCGGAGAGCGGCACGGGACAGAACTGCACGGGACAGAACTGCGCGGGACAGAACTGCGCGGGACAGAACTGCGCGGGAAAGAACCCGGCACCGCAGGACACCGCTGGACACGGGGGGAAACTGTGACCGCACCGACCACCGGACCGATTCCCGTGCCGACCGCCGGGGGCGCCGGAGGCGCGGGGGGGCCGACCCCGGTCCCGCCCCCTGGCCCGCCTCCCACGCCCGTCCCGATCACCTCCGAAGCGCTGAACATCAAGCCCTTCCTCGTCGAGCCGATCCTCGTCTCGCGGCTGCTGAAGAAACGGTCCGTGACGCCGGGCCCCGTCGGCAGCCCCGAGGACGAGCGGTCGCCGTACGTCGTCGCGATCTGGGCGGTGCTCCTCGCCTGCCTGCTCGTGTCCTGGTCGGCGCTGATCATGAACTCGTTCTACCGGCCGCACTGGGACCTCAGCGTGCTCTCGGACGTGTGGTCGTTCCTGTCGCGGCGCGAGAGCGCGGACCCGGACGCGAACGCCGTACCGTTCCTGCGCGACTACCCCTCCTGCATCCTGACCTTCTCGATCGCCTGGTCCGTCCCGCTGGTCTACGGCATCTTCCGCAGCCTCCAGACCCTCCACGAGAGCCTGGACAAGTCCGGCTGCATCCGCTGCGACGACCAGGCGCGCGCCCACCTGAAGTCGGCCGTGGACGACCTCAACGCCAAATACGCCAAGCACGGCAAATACTCCTGGCTGGTGCTGCTCGGCATCGTCGCCGTCGTCACCGGCATCAACCTCCGCCTCCAGGGCCACCTCTTCCACTTCCTGGGCTCCGACGCGCTGTACGACCAGTGGTGGGGGCGGGCCGCGCCGGTCACCTTCGGCGGTGTGGTGTGGATCTTCATGGGCACGGTCGGGATGTACATGGCGTACGCGGAGGGCGTCGTCGGCATCCACTACGTCAAATTCCTCAAGCAGTTGAAGAACGAGTACAAATTCGGCACCAACCCGCTCAACCCCGACAACTTCTACGGCTGGGCGAAGCTGCGGCAGGCGGTGTCCAACCTCCAGGGCGGACTCACCTGCACCTTCGCGACGTCCTTCGCCATGTTCTTCTTCCTCCAGCCGGCCATCGGCACCTATCCGACGCTGTTGTGCCTGGCGGCTTTCGTGGGCATGGTGCTCTATGTGTTCATCGGCTCGATGACGCACATCAGGCGGCAGGTGCGGGTCGACCGCAAGGAGCAGATCGACCAGATCATCGCCGCCATGCCGGACCCCGACTCGACCGATCCGTCCGCCGGGGTGCGCTACCTGGTGGCGCTGCAACGCCTGCGCGACGTACAGAAGTTGCCGTCCATGCCGATCCGAAACGGCCTGCTGTTCGCGGGCGCGTTGTCCGTCCTCGCGCCGACGGTCGCCATCGCCGTCCAGGTCATCAAGCTCATCAAGCCGTAGCCGTAGCCGTAGCCGCTGGCCGTGGTCGCCATCCCCGCGATCACCGTACTCACCGTAGTCAAGGAGCCCCGATGCTTTCGGTCGCTGTTCAAGGTGGCGCGATGCGGTCCATCTACGCGCTGGGGGTCGTCCGCGGCATGGTCGACCTCGGCATCCACAGCAAGGTGGGTTCCGTGCACTCCTCCAGCGCCGGGTGCGTGGCCGGGGCGGTGCTCGCCGGGCAGGCGCGGGCCGACGACGCGCCGGACCTCACCGGGCTGGTGAAGACGTTCCTGGACGACCTCAGCGGCCGGAACTTCATCGACAGCAGGCGCGTGACGAAGATGGTCGACGTCGACCTGCTCGTCTCCGTCATCCGCGAGCAGACCGGGCTCTCGGTGGCCAGCCTGACCAAGCACGCGCTGACCTTCGAAGTCGCCGTCACCAACGCGGTCACGTCCATCGCCGAGTACTTCGACCTCGGCCGGTGCACCTCGGACGCCGAACTCTTCGAGGTGCTGCGGGCCACCATGGCCATCCCGGTGCTCTACCACCGGCGGGTCCGGCTGCGGTCCCAGACGTACGTGGACGGCGGCATCTCCGACCCGCTGCCGCTGCTGCGCGCGCTGGCGCGCAATCCGAGCGCCGTCATCGCCGTCTCCACGGTCGGCGCGGGCTCGCTCGGCCACCACCTCAGCGGCAAGGAGGCGCTGGTCATCCGTACCGCGCCCGGCATATCCGCCCCGGTGCGCGGCCTGATGCTCGCCTACAACCCGCTGGCGCGGGTCTCCGAACAGATCATGGTCCAGGGCTCGTTCGGGTCCGTCCCGATCCACCGCGTCACCCCGTCCGACCCGGACGTCCTGACCAGCCGGACGGAGACCGACCGCAAACGGCTGCTGCGGGCCGAGGAGTTGGGGTACGCCGACGCCCTGGCGGCGCTGTCCGACTGCGAGTTCGAGGACTTCTCGGAGGCAGGGGCGGGCTAGGGCCTGTCCGGCGGGCCCTAGAGCCGATGGGCGGCCTCGGTCGCCCAGTACGTGAGGATCATGTTCGCGCCCGCCCGGCGGATGGACGTCAGCGTCTCCATGATCGCGCGGTCGCGGTCGATCCAGCCGTTCGCGGCGGCGGCCTCGACCATCGCGTACTCACCGGAGATCTGATACGCGGCGACGGGCACGTTCACCTCGTCGGCGACGCGGCGCAGCACGTCCAGATAGGGCAGGGCGGGCTTGACCATCACCATGTCGGCGCCCTCCTCCAGGTCCAGCGCCAGCTCGCGCATCGCCTCACGGAGGTTGGCCGGGTCCTGCTGATACGTCTTGCGGTCGCCCTTGAGCGAGGAGTTGACGGCCTCGCGGAAGGGGCCGTAGAAGGCGGAGGCGTACTTCGCGGTGTACGCGAGGATCGCCACATCCTGCTTGCCGATCTCGTCCAACGCGTCGCGTACGACGCCGACCTGACCGTCCATCATGCCGGAGGGGCCGACCACGTGGACGCCCGCGTCGGCCTGGACCTGGGCCATCTCGGCGTAGCGCTCCAGCGTGGCGTCGTTGTCGACGCGGCCCTCGGCGTCGAGCACGCCGCAGTGACCGTGGTCGGTGTACTCGTCCAGACACAGGTCGGACATCACCACGAGCGCGTCGCCGACCTCGGACACGACGTCGCGGATGCCGAGTTGGAGGATGCCGTCGGGCTCGGTGCCCTGGCTGCCGACCGCGTCCTTCACCTCGGGCACGCCGAAGAGCATGATGCCGCCGACCCCGGCCGCCGCCGCTTCCGCCGCCGCCTTGCGCAGCGAGTCGCGGGTGTGCTGGACGACGCCGGGCATGGAGGAGATCTCCTGCGGGGCGCTGATGCCCTCGCGGACGAACATCGGCAGGATCAGCTCCGCCGGGGACAGCCGGGTCTCGGCGACCATGCGGCGCATCGCCGGGGTCGTCCGCAGACGTCGCGGGCGCGCGCCCGGAAACTCGCCGTATTGGCTGCTCATGGCTGCGCCGCCTTCCCGTGGGTCCGAACCCGTGGAGATCGAGGCACCCTCACGATCGAGGGCTCTCTCCCACGGTACGCCCGCTCCCGGTGTGCTTTTCCCGACGCCCAGTCGGCTCCGCAAAGGCCCGCGGCAATGCGGAGGAGAAGAAGATCCGTTCGCTTCCGCGCCGCGCAATTCGTCGGCCGCCGCCGTATCCGCGGAAAGGCGGCCACCGGAAATTCGGGCGTTGCCGACGGGCCATCGGCGTCGCGGCCCAGGGGGTGTCGCGGCCTGGTGAATGCGCCTTGCCGATGCGGGCCGGGCTCACCCGGAGAAGAAGCGCGCCTCCGGGCAGCGGTGCGAGGGGCGGTCGTAGCCGGGCGAGGCGAGGTCGTCGTAGAGCGTGGTGCCCATCGAGCGCGGGTCGCCCGCGCCGGGCGAGGAGAGGACGACCGGGTACGGGCCGCGGGGCACGAGAAATCCCCGGTGGGCAATTGCCGACCGGGGATCGCCACGCGTATATTGGTTTCTTCTGCGCGCATTCAGCGCACATGAGAAAGGCGCCGATCACGGGGCCAACAAGAAGAACCATATCCGACGGGGAGCCGTTTTGTCAAATCGGGAAAGCGTCGAATTGCGGGAAGAGCAGGAATTCATCGACCGCGTCCACGCGCGGGTCGACGCGCTGCGCGGTGTGGCGGCGCAGGGCGTCGAGGACGCGCTGACGCCGGTCGGCACCGGCCTCCAGGCGCGGCTCGAACGCGACATCCGGGTCGCGGAGCGCTCCGGCCTGCTCGCGGCGCTGAACGCGGTCGACGGTTCGCTGTGCTTCGGCCGCGTCGACCGCTCCGACGGCGCCACGCACCACATCGGCCGGATCGGCATCCGCGAGGACGACGCCGACCGTACGCCGCTGCTCATCGACTGGCGCGCGCCCGTCGCCCGCCCCTTCTACCTCGCCACCGGGCACACCCCGATGGGCCTGCGGCGCCGCCGCCACATCGCCAGCGAGGGCCGCACCGTCACCGAGCTGCACGACGAGATCCTGGACCTGGCCGACGGCGAACGCACCGGCTTCGAGGACCCCAACGGCGACAGCGTGCTGCTCGCGGCGCTCAACTCCGCGCGCACCGGCCGGATGGGCGACATCGTGCGGACCATCCAGGCCGAGCAGGACACCATCATCCGCGCCCCGCACCGGGGCGTCCTGGTCGTGGAGGGCGGCCCCGGCACCGGCAAGACCGCCGTCGCCCTGCACCGGGCCGCGTTCCTGCTGTACGAGCAGCGCGAACTGCTCTCCAAGCGCGCGGTGTTGATCGTCGGCCCCAACCCGGCGTTCCTGCGCTACATCGAAGAGGTGCTGCCCGCCCTCGGCGAGACCGGCGTCCTGCTCGCCACCCAGGCCGAACTCTTCCCCGGCGTCCACGCCACCGGCACCGACACGCCGCGCGCCGCCGCCGTCAAGGGCGGCGAGGAGATGGCCGAGGCGCTGGCGACGGCCGTCCGCGACCGGCAGCAACTGCCCGAGCCCGGCGCCCCGTTGATCATCCGGCACGACGACGGCGACCTCATCCTCGACTGGGAGATCGCGTACGAGGCCCGGCAGGCGGCCCGCGACACCCTGCTGCCGCACAACCTCGGCCGCCCGCACTTCGTCTTCCGCGTGATCGACGCGCTGACCGCTCAGCTCGCCGAGCGGATCGGCGCCGACCCGTACGGCGGGCCCAACTTCCTCGGGCCCGACGACATCGCGCTGCTCGGCCGGGCCATCGCGGCGAGCAAGGAAGTCCACGCCGCCGTCGACGAGTTGTGGCCGCCGCTGACCCCCGAGGCGTTCCTGGCCGACTATCTGGCCGCGCCGGTGTACCTGCCCGCCGAGGACGCCGACGCGATCCGGCGCCCGCGCCCCGACAACCCCCTCGACGCCCCGTGGACGCCCGCGGACGTCCCCCTGCTGGACGAGGCCGCCGAACTCCTCGGCGTGGACGACAGCGCCCGGCTGGCGGCCGAGGAGGCCGTACGGCAGGAGCGGATCGCCTACGCGCAGGGCGTGCTGGAGCTGTCGCGGGGCTCGGAGTCGTACGAGTTCGAGGACGAGGAGTCCGAGGTCCTGGCCGCGCACGACATCATCGACGCCGAGCGGATGGCGGAGCGGCACGAGGAGGACGACCACCGCAGCGCGGCCGAACGCGCCGCCGCCGACCGCACCTGGGCGTTCGGGCACATCATCGTGGACGAGGCGCAGGACCTGTCGCCGATGGCGTGGCGGCTGCTGATGCGCCGCACCCCGACGCGTTCGCTGACGCTGGTCGGCGACCCGGCGCAGACGTCGGAGGCGGCGGGCGTCGGCTCGTGGGAGAACATCCTGCGGCCGTACGTCGGGGACCGCTTCGAGCACGTCACGTTGAAGGTCAACTACCGTACGCCCGCCGAGATCATGGAGCTGGCGGCCAGGGTCGTACGGGCGCAGGACCCGCGGTACGTCCTGCCGGTGTCGGTGCGGTCGACCGGCGAGCGGCCGTGGACGCGGGACGCGGGCGGGGATCTGGCGGGGACGGTCGCCAAGGCCGCCGCGGAGCTGACGCCGCTGCCGGGGCAGGGCCGCCTGGCGGTGATCGCGCCGCGCGAGCTGCACGAGGAGATCGCCGCCGCGCTGGACGGTGTCACGGCGGGCGAAGCGCCCGACCTGACCCGGCCGTTGGTGCTGCTGGCCCCGCGCCAGGCCAAGGGCCTTGAGTTCGACCATGTGCTGGTCGTGGAGCCCGCCCGGTTCGGATCGAGCGACCTGTATGTGGCGCTCACCCGCGCCACGCAGCGCCTGGGCGTCGTCCACCGGGAGCAACTGCCCCCGGCGCTGCGGTAGTCGTGGGCCCGTGGGGCCCACCAGGTCCTCGACGCGGGCCCTGGGTCCGGGCCCTGGACGCGGGCCTCAGATCCGGGCCTCAGATCCGGGCCCTAGACGCGGGCCCTTCTGCGCGAGCCGGGACGGCGCTCGCTGGGACGGGTCACCGGGTCGCCCGCCTCCTCGGCCGCGACCCGGCGGGCCGTACCGAAGTCGGCGAGGGCCTGCGCGAGGGCGAGCACGGACGGCTCGGGCGACATGACGTCCACCCGCAGCCCGTGCTCCTCCGCCGTCTTGGCGGTGGCGGGCCCGATGCAGGCGATCACGGTGACATTGTGCGGCTTGCCCGCGATGCCGACGAGATTGCGCACGGTCGAGGACGAGGTGAACAGCACCGCGTCGAATCCGCCGCCCTTGATGGCCTCACGGGTGTCGGCGGGCGGCGGCGAGGCGCGCACGGTCCGGTAGGCCGTCACGTCGTCCACCTCCCAGCCCAGCTCGACCAGTCCGGCCACCAGCGTCTCGGTGGCGATGTCGGCGCGCGGCAGGAAGACGCGGTCGATCGGGTCGAAGACCGGGTCGTACGGCGGCCAGTCCTCCAGCAGCCCGGCCGCGGACTGCTCGCCGCTGGGCACCAGGTCCGGCTTGACGCCGAACTCCACCAGCGACTGGGCGGTCTGCTCGCCGACCGCGGCGACCTTGATACCGGCGAAGGCCCGCGCGTCGAGCCCGTACTCCTCGAACTTCTCGCGCACCGCCTTGACGGCGTTCACCGACGTGAAGGCGATCCACTCGTAGCGTCCGGTCACCAGGCCCTTGACGGCCCGCTCCATCTGCTGCGGGGTGCGCGGCGGTTCGACCGCGATGGTCGGCACCTCGTGCGGCACGGCGCCGTACGAGCGGAGTTGGTCGGACAGCGACGCCGCCTGCTCCTTCGTGCGCGGCACCAGGACCCGCCAGCCGAACAGCGGCTTGGTCTCGAACCACGACAAGTGCTGGCGCTGGGCGGTGCGTTCGCCGACGACGGCTATCGCGGCGATCGGTCCCTCGGGCGTCGGCAACGCCTTGGTCGCCTTCAGCTCCGCGGCGATGGTGGCCAGCGTCGCGGTCCAGGTGCGCTGCCGGGTGGTGGTCCCGGCGACGGTCACCGACAGCGGGGTGTCGGGCTTGCGTCCGGCGGCGATGAGTTCCGCGGTGGCGATCGCGACGGTCTGGAGCGTGGTGGAGACCACCAGCGTCGCGTCGCTCGCGCCCACCTCGTTCCAACAGCGGTCGCCGGCGGTGGCCGCGTCCACGAAGCGCACGTCACTGCTCAAGTGCACGCCCGCGTAGGCGGGTACGCCGACGGCGGCGGCCACGCCGGGCACGACCTCGAACGGGATGCCCGCGTGGGCACACGCCAGCATCTCCTCGGCCGCGGACGAGTCGAGGCCGGGGTCGCCCGCGACCGCACGGACGACCCGCTTTCCGGTCCGCGCGGACGCCATGACAAGCTGGGTGGCAGCAGCCGAGACAGCGGAGATGTCCAACACCTCGCCGTCTGCGGCGGGTTGGGCCGTGCCCACGTCCGCGCGGGCGTGCGTGCGGACCACGTCGAGCACCGGCGCGTCGCCGACCAGCAGGTCGGCACGGGCCAGCGCCTCCACAGCGCGCAAGGTCAGCAGCCCGGGGTCTCCGGGCCCGGCACCGAGGAAGGTGACGTGGCCGGAAGAAGGTCGGTTGGAACCGGCGGTCCCGGCGGTGTTCGTCGTTGCAGCGACGGCGGCGGGGTTCAAAGTGCGCGCTCCCCCATAAGACCGGCCGCACCCTTGGCGAGCATCTCGACGGCCAACTCGCGCCCGAGGGCACGCGCTTCGTCGTCGGACGCCGGTACGGGGCCGGTGATGGACATCTGCACCAGTGAGGCGCCGTCGGTCGTGCCGACGACACCGCGCAGGCGCAGCTCGGTAGTCTGCCCGTCGGCCACGAGGTCGGCGAGCGCGCCCACAGGGGCGGAGCAGCCGGCTTCGAGGGCGGCGAGCAGGGATCGCTCGGCGGTCACGGCGACCCGGGTGAACGGGTCGTCGAGCTCGGCGAGCTGTGCGGCCAACTCCTGGTTGGAGGCGGCGCATTCGACCGCCAACGCTCCCTGGCCGGGAGCGGGCAGTACGGCGTCGGCAGCGATCAGCTCGCTCGCCTCCGCGAGCCTGCCGATACGGTTCAGCCCGGCGGCGGCCAGTACGACCGCGTCGAGCGTGCCGGAAGTAACGTACCCGATGCGGGTGTCAACATTGCCACGGATCGGCACCGTCTCCACGGCCCTGCCGTGTGACCGTGCCCACGCGTTGAGCTGCGCCATCCGTCGCGGGGAGCCCGTGCCGACCCGCGCTCCGTCGGGCAGCGTCTCGAACGTCAGGCCGTCGCGGGCCACGAGTGCGTCCCGCGGGTCCTCCCGTACCGGGATCGCCGCGAGCGTCAGGCCGTCCGCCGCCGCGGTGGGCAGGTCTTTGAGGCTGTGCACCGCGAAGTCGATCTCGCCGGCCAGGAGGGCGTCCCTCAGGGCCGACACGAAGACGCCGGTGCCGCCGATCTGGGCCAGATTCTCGCGCGAGACGTCGCCGTACGTGGTGATCTCGACCAACTCGACCGGGCGGCCGGTCAGTTCCGTCACCTGGGCGGCGACCATGCCCGACTGCGCCATCGCCAGCTTGCTCCGCCGCGTCCCCAGCCGAAGGGGCTGCGCCCCGTGCGAGGAGGGTGCCCCCTCGACGGCTTCCTCGCGCACGGAGGGTGCCCCCTCGGGGGCGCGGGGCACCGCGGCCTCAGCCGCGGCGGCGCCGCTCGTCTGCGCCGGGTCCAGCGGGGCACTGCCGGTTGTTCCCGGACCACCGGCCGTCACCGGCCGGCCGCGCAGTTCCCCGCGCCCCTGCGGGGCACGTCCAGCCGCGTCCGGCACCGCCTCAGACACCTCGCGCCCACCCGGCGGCAGCCCCAGATCAGACACAGCCCCGGGCTCGTGCGGGGCACCCGTCTCGTTCATTCAGCGGCCTCGATTCGGTTCTGGGACGCCCAGGGTGGTGCGGGTCGGCGCGGAGCGGACGGCGGCTACGGCCTGCGGGTCGAGGTCGAAGAGCTCGCGCAGGGCGTCGGCGTAGCCCGCGCCGCCCGGTTCGCCCGCGAGCTGCTTGACCCGCACGGTGGGCGCGTGCAGGAGCTTGTCGACGACGCGGCGCACCGTCTGGGTGATCTCGGCGCGCTGCTTGTCGTCCAGATCGGGCAGCCTACCTTCGAGGCGGGAAAGTTCACCCGCCACGACGTCGGCGGCCATGGCGCGCAGCGCCACCACGGTGGGCGTGATGCGAGCGGCACGCTGAGCCGCGCCGAAGGCGGCGACCTCTTCGGAGACGATGGCGCGCACGGCGTCGACGTCGGCGGCCATGGGCGCGTCGGCGGACGCGGCGGCCAGCGACTCTATGTCGACCAGGTGCACGCCGAGCAGGGCGTGCGCGGCCGAGTCGATGTCGCGCGGCATGGCGAGGTCAAGCACGGCGAGGTCGGTGCCCGCCGGGCGCTCGGCGAGGGCGGCGCGCAGGTCGTCCGCGCTCAGCACCAGGCCGGTCGCGCCGGTGCAGGACACCACGACGTCGGCGGTGCGCAGCGCGGCGGACACCTCGGACATGGTGATCGCGCGGCTGTCGAGGGCGCCGTTGTCGGAGGCCAGGGTCGCCGCGAGGCGCTCGGCCCGGTCGACCGTGCGGTTGGCGATGGCCAGCTCGCGCACGCCCGCGCGCGCGAGCGTGGCGGCGGCCAGGGAGGACATGGAGCCCGCGCCGACGACGAGGGCGCGGCGGCCGGCGAGCGGTCCCGTCGTCACGGCGAGCTGGTCCAGGCCGAAGGTGACCAGGGACTGGCCCGCCCGGTCTATCCCGGTCTCGGAGTGGGCGCGCTTGCCGACCCGCAGGGCCTGCTGGAACAGGTCGTTGAGCAGCCGCCCCGCGGTGTGCAGCTCCTGCCCCGCGGCCAGCGCGTCCTTGATCTGGCCGAGGATCTGGCCCTCGCCGACGACCATGGAGTCCAGCCCGCAGGCCACGGAGAGCAGGTGGTGGACGGCCCGGTCCTCGTAGTGCACGTACAGGTGCGGGGTCAGCTCTTCGAGGCCGACGCCGCTGTGCTGGGCGAGGAGCGTGGACAGTTCGGCGACCCCGGCGTGGAACTTGTCGACGTCCGCGTACAGCTCGATGCGGTTGCACGTCGAGAGCACCACCGCCTCGGCGGCGGGCTCCGCGGCGAGCGCGTCCTGGAGCAGCTTGGCGCGGGCGTCCCCGGTGAGCGCGGCCCTTTCCAGGACGCTCACGGGTGCGCTGCGGTGGCTGAGTCCGACGACGAGAACGCTCATGCGGGCATCACGGCGGGTACGTCACCGTCCGGGTCCTGGCGGTCCTCGCCCGCCTTGCGCTGCTCGTGGAAGGCGAGGATCTGCAGCTCGATGGAGAGGTCGACCTTGCGTACGTCGACGCCGTCCGGAACGGTCAGCACGGTCGGCGCGAAGTTGAGGATCGAGGTCACACCGGCGGCCACGAGGCGGTCGGTGACCTCCTGGGCGGCGCCGGCGGGCGTGGCGATGACGCCGATCGACACCTGGTTGTCGTCGACGATCGACTCCAGCTCGTCGATGTGGCGGACCGGGAGCCCGGCGACCAGACGGCCCGCGAGGGCGGGGTCGGCGTCCAGCAGCGCGGCGACCCGGAAGCCGCGGGAGGCGAACCCGCCGTAGTTGGCGAGCGCGGCGCCGAGGTTGCCGATACCGACGATGACGACCGGCCAGTCCTGCGTGAGGCCCAGCTCACGGCTGATCTGGTAGACGAGGTACTCGACGTCGTAGCCCACGCCACGGGTCCCGTAGGAGCCGAGGTAGGAGAAGTCCTTGCGCAGCTTGGCCGAGTTGACCCCGGCGGCGGCGGCGAGTTCCTCCGACGACACGGTGGGCACCGAGCGCTCGGAGAGTGCTGTCAGTGCCCGCAGGTACAGCGGAAGTCTGGCGACGGTGGCCTCGGGAATCCCTCGGCTGCGGGTCGCCGGTCGGTGAGATCGGCCAGTTGCCACGGTGCTCCTGCGGGTAGAGCTGGGCTGAAGACGACCACGGTCTTTGGGGCCGCCCCGTGGACAGCAGGCTATGTCTTTGTGAACGCGTGCACAAAGATGGTGTCCGATTTGCCCGGCGGACGTGACCGGCATCACGCGCTCCCATTACGGACATTGGGCACCATTCGCCGTGCGGAATCGTTGCTGCGGCGCTTCCAGAGTGCGTCAACGACCCCCGGTAGGCCAGTGGCCTGCGGCCATTCCACCGCGGCGGCCTGCGCCAGCCGCTCGTCCAGAACGGCGGATTCCGCAAATTCGACCGATTCCGCACCCCGAACGTAGTGCGAGAACAGCTCAGCCGTCGCACGGGCGTCACCCAGCGCGGTGTGCGCGTGCCACTCCGTGACGCCCGCTGCCTCGGCGCAGTCGCGCAGTGACAGTCCGTGCGGAACGGGCAAGCGGGCGGCGGCCATCCGCATCGTGCAAAGTTCTGGTATAGACGGCAGCCGCACCCCGACGCGGGCGTACTCGGCGGCCAGGAACGAGCGGTCGCACCCCACGTTGTGCCCCACGAGCACCCGGCCGCGCAGCAGGCTTAGCAGCCGGGCCGCGATGCCGTCGAACGAGGGCGCCCCGCCGAGGTCGCCGCCCTCGATGCCGTGGATGTGCGTCGGGCCGACCGGGCCGTGCGGATCGACGAGCGTCGTGAACTCGCCCTGCGGAGTCAGGTCCTTGTCCAGCAGTACGACCGCCAGCTCCACCACCCGGTGCCGCCGCGACGACGAACCGGTCGCCTCGACGTCGACCACGGCAAAGCCGTACGCCGAAGCCTGGCTCGGAGCCGAGAGCACGCGGTCACACTCCTCACGCATCGCCCCCGGCCGTACAAAACGACCTCGATCGTAATCGAATGTGCGCGAGTGCGAGTAACGCCCGCATATCGCCTGTGACACAGGTGCAGTACGGCCGCACGGAGGGTCACGGGTGACAGGTGGTGCGACCCGGCGCCGTACGGGGGCCGGACCGTCCGGCGCACAATGGCCCGTATGACGAACGACGACACCGCGGCGGCGGCCGTGCGCACGGTCACGCTCATCGGCAAGCCCGGCTGCCACCTGTGCGACGACGCGCGCACCGTGATCGAGAAGGTGGCGGGCGAGACCGGCGCGGCCGTGGAGGAACGGGACATCACCCGGGACGAGGCGCTGTACGCGCGGTACTGGGAGCAGATCCCCGTCGTCCTCATCGACGGCGAACAGCACACGTTCTGGCGTGTGGACGAGAAGCGGCTGCGCGCGGCGCTCACCGCGGGCTGACCCGGCCGGGACCCGCAGCCGGTCACTGTCCGGTCGTGCGGCGTTCACGCCCCCGCATCGTGCGCGAACAGGGCTTGACGCGCCGGGTGGTTATGCTCGCGGTATGGCCGCACGCAGATGGCTCACCCCCCGTAGGCAGGCCGGCACCGAGCGCAGTGTGCTGGCAGGCGAGGCCGCGGCACTGGCCGCGGAGACCGCCCTGGCCACCAAGACCCGGCTGCGGGACGCGGTTTCCGCCGGGCCGGAGGAAACCGTCACGTCCGCGAGATCCGCGGCGTCCGCGAAATCCGCCAGGACGGGGAAGCCGGACGAGCCCGCGGAACCTGAGTTCCCGGCGCACGACCAGCCCCGCGCGGCGGCCTTCTTCGACCTCGACAACACCGTGATGCAGGGCGCCGCGATATTCCACTTCGGCCGCGGCCTGTACAAGCGGAAGTTCTTCGACACCCGCGACCTGCTGCGCTTCGCCTGGCAGCAGACGTACTTCCGCATGGCGGGCAACGAGGACCCCGAGCACATGCAGGACGTGCGCGAGAGCGCGCTGTCCATCATCAAGGGGCACCGCGTCGAAGAACTGATGTCCATCGGCGAGGAGATCTACGACGAGTACATGGCGGGCAAGATCTGGCCCGGCACCCGCGCGCTCGCCCAGGCCCACCTGGACGCCGGGCAGCGCGTCTGGCTGGTGACCGCCGCACCCGTCGAGACCGCCACGATCATCGCCCGCCGCCTCGGCCTGACCGGCGCGCTCGGCACGGTCGCCGAGTCGATCGACGGCGTCTACACCGGGCACCTGGTCGGCGAGCCGCTGCACGGACCCGCGAAAGCCGAGGCCGTACGCGCCCTGGCCGCCGCCGAGGACCTGGACCTGTCGCTGTGCGCCGCGTACAGCGACTCCTCCAACGACATCCCGATACTGTCCCTGGTCGGCCACCCCTACGCCATCAACCCCGACAGCAGGCTGCGCAAGCACGCCCGCGCCGAGGGCTGGCGGCTGCGCGACTACCGCACCGGGCGCAAGGCCGCCAAGATCGGCATCCCCGCCGCGGCCGGGATGGGCGCGGTGGCGGGCGGCGCCCTGGCCGCCGTCGCGATCAGCCGCCGCCGGCACTCCTGACGCAGCCGTCACGGGACGCCTGTGACCCCCGTGACGCCGCGGATCCGCCGTGCCGCGGGGCGTCCGAAGTGGCGGGAGCGACACGCGTGAACACGAGCACAACACGCTCTCTCCGCGACCATTTCACGAGCAGAAGTGGTCAACTAAGGGCGCCTGTTCGATAATTGCTCGATCACCATTCCGCTTAGGAAGTGGCGGAAACGGCGATTTGAGCAACTCGGTGTAGCGTCGCCTGTACGAAGCGTTATTCTCCTCAGACGCATTCCGGTACCCACACGTCGCCACGACGAGTGAACGGTCCCGTACTGCACGTGATGGAAGTTCTGCCTCTGGGAGTCCCGTGTACCCACACGACGGGGTTGACACCTCTGGCCTGGCTGCGTTGCGCGCACTGGTGGTTGACCGCCTGATGCGCACAGTCCCCACGTACGCCGCGCCCGCCTTCGCCACGTCCGGTCCCACCGTCCCCGGCCACGCTTACGCGCTGGCCGAAGTCAGCACAGCCGCAGGCAGACGCACCCGCAGCAGCTCCACCAGCACCACCGGCGCGGGCAACGGCTCCGGCGGCGGTCAGTCGACCGCCACGACCACCGCCCGCCGCCCGGCCTCCGACACCGACAGCGGCCGGATGATGGACCTGGTCGAAAGGGCCCAGGAAGGCGAGACCGAAGCCTTCGGACGGCTCTACGACCACTACTCCGACACCGTCTACCGCTACATCTATTACCGCGTCGGCAGCAAAGCCACGGCCGAGGATCTGACGAGTGAGACGTTCCTGCGCGCCCTGCGCAGAATCGGTACCTTCACCTGGCAGGGCCGTGACTTCGGCGCGTGGCTGGTCACGATCGCCCGCAATCTGGTCGCCGACCACTTCAAATCGAGCCGGTTCCGGTTGGAAGTGACCACCGGTGAAATGCTCGACGCGAACGAGGTCGAGCGCAGCCCCGAGGACTCCGTTCTGGAGTCGCTGTCGAACGAGGCGCTGCTCCAGGCCGTGCGCAAGCTCAATCCGCAGCAGCAGGAGTGCGTGACGCTGCGGTTTCTCCAAGGTCTCTCGGTGGCCGAGACCGCCCGCATCATGGGCAAGAACGAGGGGGCGATCAAGACCCTCCAGTACCGGGCGGTCCGCACCCTGGCCAGGCTGCTACCGGAAGACGCCCGGTGAGTCCGCGTTGTCCCGTACCCCGGCAGGCCGTCATTCGGCCTATCAGTCCGATCATCAGAGCCGACCCGATCATCAGACCTGCGTAACCCAACTGGCCCGGCACTCGTTGCATCACATGCAGACATATCTGTGCCGCGCGCTGCCTGTTGCTGTTCACTCGATCGGGTGGACGGCAGCCGGGAACGCAACCTTCCGGGCGGCATGGGGAGTCGAGTGTGGATGACGAGAGGAGGTGCCGCCCGTGATCGGACAGGCAACGGCACACCGCCGGGCGAACGCCTTCGCCCAGGCCCTTGAGGACGCTGCTGTCCTCGACGAGACCACCGGCGAGCGCGGTGGCGGCGGTGCCGGACCGGCGAGCGGGCAGCACGGCAGCCATGCCGCGGCCCGGCACGCGGATCCCGAACAGGACTCGCTGCTGTCGCTCGCCGCGGCCATCGGCGACCGGCCGGCGCCCGTACTGGACGCCGAGAAGAAGACCGTCCAGCGCGCGCAGCTCATCGCCGCGATGGAACAGGCCATCGCCGACGGCAGTTTCGAGGTCACCGGCCGGGTTCCCGAGCAGCGCTCGGAGGGCACCGGCGGACACGGGGCCCACCGGCTGCGCAAGCTCACCCCGCGCTCCCGGCTGTCCCGGCGGCTCGCGGTCGGCGGCCTGTCCGTCGGCGTCGCCGCCGGTGCCTTCGGCGGAGTCGCGGCGGCCAGTACGAACGCGCTGCCAGGTGACACCCTCTACGGCCTCAAGCGGGGCATGGAGGACCTGAAGCTCGACATGGCGGGCAGTGACGCCTCCCGCGGCAAGGTCTACCTCGACATGGCCTCCACGCGCATGCAGGAGGCCCGGCGGCTCATGGACCGGCAGCGCGGCGGACAGCTCGACGACGAGTCCGTCGGCGATGTGCGCAAGGCGCTGTCCGGCATGCGGCAGGAGGCCGCCGAGGGACACCGGCTGCTCACCCAGGCGTACGCGAAGGACGGCTCGCTCCAGCCGATGGCGCTGCTCAACACCTTCGCCGCGTCGCACCGGCAGGGCTGGACCGAGATGCGGGGCAAGCTGCCCAGCCAGCTCACCGATGTCTCCGACCAGGTCTCGTCGGTCTTCGCCGCCATAGACGATGACGTTAAGCCGCTCGAATCCGTGCTCCCCAAGCCGAAGGACGACAGTTCCTCCGGCTCCCGGGGCCACCGGCGTTCCGGCGGCGGAAGCGACGACGGTACGGGCAGCGGTACGGGCTCCGGCTCCGGCACGCCGTCCGCGCCCGCGTCCGGGGACAGCAAGTCCGGGCAGGCGCCGAGCGGCAACCCGTCGGCGTCGCCCACCACCCCGCAGCACGAGGGCCTGATCGGCGGCCCGCTGCTCCCGCCCCCGCCGAACAGCACTCCCGGCAGCGGCAACGGCGCCACGGACACCCCGTCCACCTCCGCCACCCCGCCCCACTCCGTCACCCTCCCCCCGCTCCTGCCCGGCCTCCTCCCCGGCCTCGGCCTCGGCGTGGACGACTCGAACGACTAGCACCACCGCACACCCAAGGGCGGCCGGCTCCCCGCGAGGAGAACCGGCCGCCCTTTCACGTTCAGAAGAACACCGCCCGACGCGTGGCGGGGTCGCCCTCAGAAGAAGACGGACCGCCTGTCCACCAGCAGCTTGTACAGGGTGTGCTGGATCGTCTCGCGGACCTGGTCGGTCAGGTTGAAGACGAGCATGGGGTCCTCCGCCGCCTCGGGCGGGTAGGCGTCGGTGAGGATGGGCTCGCCGAACTGGATCGTCCACTTGGTGGGGAGGGGGACGAGTCCGAGCGGCCCCAGCCAGGGGAAGGTGGGGGTGAGGGGGAAGTACGGGACGCCGAGCACGCGCGCGAGGGTGCGGGAGTTGCCGACCATCGGATAGATCTCCTCGGCGCCGACCACCGAGCACGGAATGATCGGCACCTTCGTCTTCAGCGCCGTCGCGACGAATCCGCCGCGCCCGAACCGCTGGAGCTTGTACCGCTCCGAGAACGGCTTGCCGAGTCCCTTGAAGCCCTCGGGCATGACCCCGACGACCTCCCCGCGCTCCAGCAGGACCTCGGCGTCCTCCGCGCACGCCAGCGTGTGCCCGGCCTTACGGGCGAATTCGTTGACCACCGGCAGCATGAAGACCAGGTCGGCGGCGAGCAGCCGCAAGTGCCGTCCCGCCGGGTGGTGGTCGTGCACGGCGACCTGCGTCATGAGGCCGTCGACCGGCAGCGTCCCGGAGTGGTTGGAGACCACCAGCGCCCCGCCCTCGGCGGGGATGTTCTCGATGCCCTTCACCTCGACCCGGAAGTACGTGTCGAAGAACGGCCGCAGCACCGACATCAGCACCTGCTCGGTCAACTCGGCGTCGTAGCCGAATTCGTCGACCTCGTACTCGCCGGTGACCCGGCGCCGCAGGAACGACAGGCCGGAGGCGACCTTCCGCTCCCAGTCCCCGCCGAGCAGCCGGTCGGCGACCCCGCCGAGCGCGGCGGCCAGCCCCGGCCCCTCGTCCCCCGCGGCGGAACCGGAACCGGAAGCGGACCCTGAGGCGGACCCGAAAGCGGACCCGGAACCGGAACCCGTACGCGCCCCCGTGGCGGATTCCGCTTCGGTCCCGCCGCCGCTTCCCTGCGCGGGGACCGCGGCGCCCGTACCGCCCGGCTCTGAGCCCGCCTCGGCCGTCTCCTGGGGCTCCGGCACCTCGGGCACCGCCGCCAGCGGCTGCGTGCCCGGCCCGCCCGCGCCTGACGACCCGGCGCCGTCCTTCTTCCTGGCGCCCGCGGACCGGCCGCCGCGCGACCGGCCGGAACCCGAGCCGGACCCCGGACCCGAGCCGGAACCCGAGCCCGTACGCCGCGCCCGCGAATCGTCGCCGAACGGGATCACCTTGGCGTCTGCCATGGTTCGACTCCTTCTGCCTGGTGCGGTCACGCGTGGTCGGCGTCGGTGGCGTCCGCGGCGTCGGGCGCCAGCGCCGCCGCGGCGAGCCGGTCGACGGCGCGCGCCATCCGGTCCGGCGGCAGCAGCCCGGGCCCGCGGCTGCGCGCGAAGTCGGCGAACGTCTCGGCCGTCGTGTACGCCGGCACGAAACCGAGCGTCTCACGCATCTGCCGGGTGTCCACCACCCTGCCGTGCGTCAACAGCCGAATCTGTTCGCGCGAGAAGTCGGTGACGCCCGCGGCCTTCAGCGTCCGCCCGATCCAGGTGACCGCGGGCAGCAGCACCGGCACGGTCGGCTTGCCGAGCCGCCGCGCGGTCTGCGACAGCAGCAGCACCCCGTCGCCCGCGATGTTGAACGTCCCGCTGTTGAGGGTCCCGCGCCGCGCGTCGAGCGCGGCCAGTACCAGCACCTCGTTCACGTCGTCCTCGTGGACGAACTGCAACCGGGGGTCGTAGCCGAGGACGGTGGGCAGCACGGGCAGCGCGAAGAACTCCGCGAGCGGGGTGTCGGCGTGCGCGCCGAGGATGTTCGCGAACCGCAGCACCGCGACCGCGACGTCCGGGCGGCGGCGCGCGAAGCCCCGCACGTACCCCTCGACCTCGACGGCGTCCTTCGCGAAGCCGCCGCTCGGCAGCGACTTGGCGGGCATCGTCTCGGTGAAGACGGCCGGGTCGCGCGGCGCGGCGCCGTAGACGCTGGTGGTGGACTTCACGACCAGGCGCCGTACGGTCGGGGCCTTCTGGCAGGCGCCCAGGAGTTGCATCGTGCCGATGACGTTGGTCTCCTTGACCTGCGTCCGGCCGCCGGAGCCCATCGTGGTGGTGGCGCTGACGTCCAGGTGCACGACGGTGTCGACCGACGTCTGCGCGAGGACCTTGGCGATCATGGGCTGCCGGATGTCGGCGCGGACGAACTCCGCGGCGCCCAGATCGTGCTCGGGCGGTACGGCGTCGACCGCGATCACCCGGTCGACCTCCGGCTCCCGCAGGACGCGGCGGACGAAACGGCCGCCGATCGGTCGCGCGACTCCGGTGACGAGCACCACCTTGCCCACGGTTCAGCGCCTTCCTACGGGGTTGTACGCACCGTACCCGTTCGTTGTTGCGCCGCAGTGACGGCCCGCTGTGCGGGCCGCCGACGTCACGCCGCTGCCCCCTCCGTCACACCTGCCCCGGAAAACGCCACTGCCCCCTCCGCCGCCTACAGGCGGTGGAGGGGGCAGGAAGAGCGGCGTACTGCGTCGAGCCCGCTTACTTCTTGTTGCGACGCTGAACGCGCGTCCGCTTCAGCAGCTTGCGGTGCTTCTTCTTGGCCATACGCTTACGCCGCTTCTTGATGACAGAGCCCACGACTACCCTCGCTTCGTTTTCACTCGGTGCGGGGCGTCCGAGCCCACACGACCTACGTCGGCCAAGCCTACCCGCCCGAGGCGGACGAGCATAAACCGAGCCCCACGCAGGCGGTCAGCGGCCCTCGGCGGGCGAGATCAGGCAGATTCCCCCACCCCCACCCCCACATAGGACTCACGCAGGTAGTCGTGGACGGCCTGCTCCGGAACCCGGAAAGACCTCCCCACCCGGATCGCCGGCAGATGACCGCTGTGCACCAGCCGGTACACCGTCATCTTGGACACGCGCATGACCGCGGCAACTTCGGCCACGGTAAGGAACACGACCTCGTTGAGAGGCCTGGTTTCGCTTGAAGCCATGACACACCTGAACTTTCCGCACCTGACGGCCACCGGCTTCCCCTCCGGCGACTCCAACAGTCAAGTGCGCTCCCCCTCAGATTAGGGGCGCATGATGCAAGTGGGGAAGAGGAGTTGCCAATAGTTGATTACTGTGACAGCCACGCCCGATGGAGTACGTAGCGGGTAAGCGGCCGGTAGTAATCGGACCGCACGGTGTCGTCCAGCGGTACCGCGACCGACACCCTGCCCTCCGCTTCCGCGACGAACACCGCGGGGTCGTCGGAGTCGGCGAGACCGATCGCCTCGATGCCCAACTGCCCTGCCCCGCATACGAATCCGTGGTCCCCGACCACCAGCCGCGGCAGCACTCCGCCCTGCTCCGCGGCAGCCGCGAGGGCCGCTCTGACGGGCAGCGGGGAGTGCGTATGAGCACCCGGTTCGCCCGCCCCCGCACCCTCCTGCGAACCCTCCGCACCAGGCACGGGGCGCACCACGGCGACACCTCCCACGTACCAAAGATTGTGACGCCGTACCCCGAACTGTGTCGGCATATCGACGTAGCCGCCGTACGCAGGGGTGAGAATCACACATCCCGCCGCCGACAGCGCGGCGGCCAAAGAGGCGTAGAAGCCCAACAGCCGATGAGGGTGGCCCGTCCCCAGCAGAACGGGGATACGATCCTGCGCCGCCCTGCCAAGGCGCTCGGCGAAGGCGTCCAGCGCCGCCACCGTGCAGTCCGGGTCGATCGTGTCCTGCCCCGAGGTGTCCGCCGGGTCCGGCGACACACCGCAGCGGTCGGCCATCAGCCGCAGCAACTCAGCCGTGCCCCACTCCCCTTCCGGATCCAGCCCCAGCGTCTGGCGCGGATCCCGCGCCGCGAAGAGCCGGTAACTGTGCAGACTTTTCTCCCTCGGGGTCGAGACCCGTCCCGCCAGCCCGGCCGCCACCAGATGCGCGCGCAGCGCGCCGACACTCAGCACCCCTTGATCGTCCCGACTCCCTCCGTCCGCCGGGTACGAAACCGCCAAAAACACCCCGTGCGGGTGACCCGCGCCGAGTGCGCTCCGGACGTAGAAGACCTACGCCACACGCGTACGCGCTCCGCTGTAACGGGTTACCGAACAACGCGGTGACGGCGTGTGCGAAATTGGGGGATTCCGTGGAGAAGGAGCGCCACGCTCGCCGGAAAAGGGGACAACGCGCTACGGCGTGCCGCCGGACAGGCCCTACGGCAGCAGGCCGTGGAGCGGGAAGACCGCGCGGCGGGTGGCGATCACGGCCTGGTCGAGCCGGTCCGCCGGGTCGTAACCGGAGTCGGCGAAGTCCGCCCAGTGCGGATCACGGCCGTCCGTCATCCGAAGCGGCCCCTGCTGCCGGGTCCGGGCGTAGACCTCGTGCCGCCACTCCTCGGGAACCGGCGTCTTCGGCGCCACCGGCGCGCCCGCCGCGATCCCCACCAGATGCGTCCACGTACGCGGCACCACATCGGCCACCGCGTAACCCCCGCCGCCCAGCGCGACCCAGCGGCCCTCCGCGTGGTCGTGCGCCAGCGCGTGACACGCCTCCGCGACCAGCCGCTGCGCGTCCAGCGACACCGCCAGATGCGCCAGCGGATCCTCGAAGTGGGTGTCCGCGCCGTGCTGCGAGACGACCACCTGCGGCCGGAACGCCGCCACCAGCTCCGGCACCACCGCGTGGAAGGCCCGCAGCCAGCCCGCGTCACCCGTCCCCGCGGGAAGCGCCACATTGACCGCGCTGCCCTCCGCGGACGGCCCGCCCGTCTCCTCCGGCCACCCCGTCTGCGGGAACAGCGTCCGCGGATGCTCGTGCAGCGAGATCGTCAGCACCCGCGGGTCGTCCCAGAACGCCGTCTGCACACCGTCGCCGTGGTGTACGTCCACGTCCACGTACACCACCCGCTCCGCGCCCAGCTCCAGCAGCCGGGCCACCGCGAGCGCCGCGTCGTTGTAGACGCAGAAACCCGCCGCCGCGCCCGGCATCGCGTGGTGCAGCCCGCCCGCGAAGTTCACCGCGTGCAGCACATCGCCCTGCCACACCGCCTCGGCCGCGCCCACCGACTGCCCCGCGATCAGCGCGGACGCCTCGTGCATCCCCGCGAACGCCGGATTGTCCTCGGTACCGAGCCCGTACGACAGATCCGCCGCGGCCGGATCGGCGGACGCCGCCCGCACCGCCGCCACGTAATCCGCCCGGTGCACCAGCGCCAGCGTCGAGTCACCGGCCGCGGGCGCCGCCACCACCGACAGCTCCCGGTCGAGCCCGAAGGCCCGCACCAACCCGCGCGTGAGCGACAGCCGCACCGGGTCCATCGGGTGGCCCGGACCGAAGTCGTACTTGGTTACCCGCTCATCCCACATCAACTGTGCTCGGCCGCTCATGGCCGACACCGTACCCGGCGGGCCCGGCCTCGAAGGACTTGGCGTACAACAGCGTGGCCCCCACCAGCACCATCGGCACGAGCATCGCCCCGCGGTAGCTCCACACATCGCCCAGCGCGCCCACCAGCGGCGAGCCGACCAGGAAACCCACGTAGTTGAAGATGTTCAGCCGCGCGATGGCCGAGTCCGAGGCACCGGGGAACATCCGCCCGGCCGCCGCGAACGTCTGCGGCACGATCACGCACAGCCCGAGCCCCAGCAGCGTGAAGCCCAGCATGCCCACCCACGCCCCCGGCGCCACCGCCACCACCGCGAAGCCCGCCATCGCCAGCACCGTCCCCAGCCGGACGACGGGCGCGGCACCGTACCGCCGCACCCCGAAGTCACCCACCGAACGGCCGATCAGCGTCGTCACCATGTAGACGGCGTACGGCACGGTGGAGAGCTGCTCCGAGCTGTGCAAGGTGTCCTGGAGGTACTTCGCGCTCCAGTTGGAGACCGTCGAGTCACCGATGTACGCGAAGGCCATCACCAGACAGAGCGGCATCAGCAGCCGCATCACGACGGCCTGCTTCTCGCCCCCCAGCTCGGTGGCGGACGGCTGCTCCTGGTCGGCGTACCAGCGGCTCGCCACCAGCGTCAGCGGGATCAGCAGCGCCACCACCGGCCCGTACAGCGCCACCAGCGAGATGTGCCAGTGCGCCCCCGACCACGCCAGACACGCCCCGACGATCCCGCCCAGGCTGTACGAGGCGTGGAAGCCGAGCATGATGCTGCGGCCGTAGGTGTGCTGGAGGCTCACCCCGAGCATGTTCATCGACGCGTCCAGACCGCCGACGCACACCCCGAACAGCGCCAGCGTCACCGCCGCCATCCACAACTGGTCGCCCGCGCCGAGCAGCAGCAGGACCAGGGCCACCACCGGCTGCACCCAGCGCAGCACCGCACTCGGCCTGATCCGCTTCACGACGTACTCGGTCGCCACGCTGCCCAGGCCCGCGAGGATCGGCACCGCCGCCAGGAACACCGGCAGCAGCCCGTCGCTGATGCCGTACCGGTCCTGGATCGCCGGAATCCGGGTGACCAGCAGCGCGAACAGCGCGCCCTGCGCGAAGAAGCTGATCGCGAGCGCGGCCCGCCCGTGCCGCAGCCGGTCGTCCGGCTGCCGGTACTTCACGGGGGCGGCGGGCCCCCCGGGGGCGCTCTGCGCGGCTTCGTCCATGAGCGAGCAGCGTAAACGCGGAAGCTACGGATGAGTAGGTGGCGGGGGTCACAATTGTGATCAACCCGCGCCGGACGGCTCCCCGGACCGCTCCCGCTCACCTCAGCAGCAGGTCGGGCAGCCCTTCCATCGCACCGAACAGGGCCGTCGCGTCGGCCACCTTCTCCGCCGGGGTCATCGCCGTGAACGCGTACACGTCCATCCCCGCCGCGACCGCCGCCCGCACCCCCAACGGACTGTCCTCGACCACCGCGCACCGCTCGGGGGCCACCCCCATCACGGCCGCCGCGTGCAGGAACAGATCCGGCGCCGGCTTCCCCCGCCCCACGTCCTGCGACGAGAAGATCCGCTCCTCCCCGAACCGCTCGTACAGCCCGGTCCTGCGCAGCGCCACCCTGATCCGCTCATGGCTCCCCGACGACGCCAGGCAGTACGGCACCCCCTCCGCCACCAGCCGGTCCAGCACCCCGGCCGCCCCCGCCACCGGCTCCAGCTCCCGTTCGAAGGCCGCGAAGACCCGCGCGTGCAGCTCCTCGTCGAACCCCTCGGGCAGCCGCCGCCCCGACCGCTCCCACACCACGTCGTGCACCCGGTGCACCGCCGCGCCCATGTAGTCCCGGATCGAGTCCTCGTACGTCGTCGGATGCCCCACCTCCGTCAGGTGCCCGGCGAGAATCCGGTTGGATATCGGCTCGCTGTCCACAAGGACGCCGTCGTTGTCGAAGATGACCAGGTCATACCGCATACGGCCACTGTAGTTGGGGGCACGCATCCGGTAGCGTACGGGCCATGTCGAGCCCCGAGGCATCCAAGGCGGGGGCTTTCGGTCACGCCGTCAGCCCCCTGAACCACTGAGTTCGCAGCTCCCTTTCACCGTCCGCCTTTTTCGCACGCTCCTTTTGCGCGGCCTTTCGCGGCCTCTCCGCGCTTTTGAGCGGCCCTGCGGGCCTTGAGCGGCCCTCCGCGCTTTCGTGCGACTCTCCGCGCGGCTCTTCGCGCGGCCATGGCTGGACGGCTGCCGCACCCCGGGTGCTGACCGCGGTGACGAGACGACGTTTTCACGTTTCCTCTCGTGCATCTCCTCACCTCGGAGCCTTTCCCGATGCCTCTCCGTCTCCCTGTTCCGCTGTACCTGCTCGCCATGGCCGTCTTCGCCATGGGCACCTCCGAATTCATGCTGGCCGGCCTCCTGCCGGACATCGCTGCCGACCTCGACGTGACGGTCGGCACCGCGGGCACGCTCACCTCGGCCTTCGCGATCGGCATGGTCGTCGGCGCCCCGCTGATGGCCGCCCTCGCCCGCGCCTGGCCCGCACGCAGCAGCCTGCTCGCCTTCGTCGTCGCCTTCGCGGCGGCGCACGCCGCGGGCGCCGTCACCGACAGCTTCCCGGTCCTGTTCGCCACCCGGATCGTCGCCGCACTCGCGAACGCGGGCTTCCTCGCCGTCGCCCTCACCACCGCCGTCACCCTCGTCTCCCCCGACCGCAAGGGCCGCGCGCTGGCCGTACTGCTCTCCGGGACGACGGTGGCCACGGTCGCCGGGGTGCCCGCGGGCGCGGTACTCGGCACCCTGCTGAACGCGGCCACCTTCGCGAGCTTCACCTTCCTCGCACCGGTCGTCACCGACACCGCGGGCCTCGGCCGCCTGTGGATCTCGGTGGCCCTGATGCTCTTCGGCGCCGGTTCCTTCGCCGGAGTCACCCTCGCGGGCCGCCTCGCCGACCACCGCCCCGGCCTGGTCCTCACCACCGCGGGCCCCCTGCTGCTCCTCGGCTGGCTCGCCCTGGCCCTCCTGGCCGACCGGCCGGCCGCCCTGCTCCCCCTCGTCTTCCTCCAGGGCGCCCTGTCCTTCCTCCTCGGCGGCACCCTGATCACCCGCGTCCTCTACGAAGCAGCCGCCGCCCCCACCATGTCCGGCTCCTACGCCACCGCCGCCCTCAACCTCGGCGCGGCCCTCGGTCCCCTGACCGCCGCCGCCACCCTCCACACGAGCGCCGGTCCCCTCGCCCCCTTCTGGACCAGCGCCCTCCTCGCCCTCCCGCTCCTCCTGTCCTCGACGCCCGGCTGATAGGCGGACTCGAAAACCGGTTTTCCGGTGGGTGGCGGGGAACGCAAAAGAGGCCCGGCGTCGGATCCTAAGATCCGAGGCCGGGCCTCTTCCATAAAAATTGTTCGGCGGTGTCCTACTCTCCCACAGGGTCCCC